>NZ_JAHGAN010000078.1:0-54992 GCF_030248625.1 Vibrio sp. D420a
GTGACGGATGTGGATGATAAACCAACAGCCACCGACTTCTCAGTAACCCTAGACAACCAAGATGAAGCGTTCTTTACGTTTGATGGTGGTCAGTCTGGTTCTCAAGATAACGTTAGTGACGTTGAAGATGATGCTTCGGGTACGCCTGTTGATGTGAAGATTCTTGAAGAGCCTCTATTTGGTAACCTTTACGATGTTAGCGGTGGAGGTAAGGTACTGATTAAAGCTGGGGATATCATCAGTAGTGATGCTCAAATCGAATATGAGCAAGACCAGAATGCTGTCGATAACTTGGATTTTGTTGCTAGCACCTTCGAAAATCAAGTAGGGAATGGCACATCTAGCGTTAGTTATTTGCAAAGCGATTCCAATGATCCACAAAGCGGTGTGGTTATTAGTGCAGGCCTATATAATGGCGCGTCTCCAGTTGGTGACAACATCAGTAGCACACCTAGCTATCTAGTTTACGATGATAGTGGCCAAGAGGATGGTTTTGGTGTCTCTCAAAGTGCCAATGCAAACGATGGTGAACTTGATGTTATTAGTGGCGGTGCGCAAGAGTACATTTCAATTGATTACTCTGCGACTGGCGCGTCAATCACCGAGGCTAATATCGAATTCGGTAGTGTTTATGGAAACTACAATGCCAATAACAGTGCCGGTGGTCGAATTGAAGTCATTGCGCTTGATGAAAGCGGTAATGTTGTTGGAACTTTCTACTTTGATAGTGATGAGTCTGGTGAAAACGGTCTAACTATCGATAGTAACGGGAATGCGACAGTTAACATTCAAGTCGACGGTGGGTTTACCGAATTAAGAGTATTCACTACTCAGGACGGCTCTGATAACCCTAATAGGAACTCCAATATTACGCTTAAAGGTGTTGATGTAGTTAGTGCTGAACTTTCTGAAGAGATTGACTATCAGTCAGTGGACTCTAGCGGTTTGGTTAGTGATGAAGTTGCTCATTTGACAATTGTGTCAGGTGATACTGACTTAGCGCCAGTTGCTCAAAACGATACGGTTTCTGTATTCGGTGGTTTATCTGGTTACTACTACAGTTCGAATGACAGCGTTAATGGTAACATCGACTCTGTACAAGACGCGTTAGATGTTATCGCTGGTAAAGATGCTGACCTTACATTTGAAGCAAAGGATATCAACTATACGTTGAACGGAAATAACAACGGCTTGAGTTCTCAAAGTCAGTTTGAAGACTTCTTGAATAACGATTCTGGCTCTGTTGAAGGTACAGTTGGTGCTCACACTGACGGCGTTGTTCAAATGAGTGGCTCTGTTTATCTAGAAGCCGGTGATTATGCGTTTAAAGTTACTGCTGATGATGGTTACACTATCTTAATTGATGGAGTAGCGGTTGCGACAGTTGATCAGAACCAGTCGTCGACAACTACTATGCATGATTCATTTACGATTGATAGTGATGGGTATCACTCCATTGAAATCGTTTACTGGGACCAAGGTGGTGCCGCTAACCTGGATATCAATCTTGGTACCGTTGACGGCAATGGTAATTACAACAATGGTGAGCCTGACCTAAATGACTTCCCATTGATTGGTGACGTTCTGTCTGTACGAGAGGGTGAAACTTTAACTGTAGATTCTTCACTGCTGCTTGCTAACGATTATGATCCCAACACAGGTGACACCGTTACGATTGTCGCGGATGGATTTAGTTCAGCCGATGGAACGGTGTCATACGATCAAAACAACGGTGAGATCTCTTTCACGCCGAATAGTAATGTGACTGGTAGTGCGTCGTTCACATATACCATTATTGATAGCTCAGGCTTGACTAGCAGTGCAACGGTAACAACGACAGTTGCACCAATTAGTAATGGTTTATCTGTTGCTGCGAACTTAACCAGCGTAAATGGAAATGTTGCAGACTCTATCATTGCAGGCATTGAATCTAGTTTGGCGAACGCTACTGTAGATCCAACAGCAGATGGCGATGACAACCACCTTCAGACAACAAGTGGTGCTTGGGTCGAAGCTCTTGGCGGTAATGACACAGTCGTTTACGGCAGCGGGGATCATATGCAGGTACGCGGTGGAGAGGGTGAAGACATCATTATCGGAAATGATGGTACATCCACTGTTGTAACTGAAAACCTACAAGGCGGTGATGGCAGTGACATTTTGGTTGGCGGTATAGACGCATCAACAAGCATTAACCTGCTGGGTGATGATACTGGAGAGTCTGGTGATGACGTACTCATTTCTCGTAGTCCAACGACAAGCACAGCATACTATGGTGGTTCAGGCAATGATGTTGCTTACCTAACAGGCCAAAGCACTGACTACACCTTTAGTACAGTGGGAGCTCCGGATTTTCGCTTAACTCATACCGGGACAGGCAATGCAAATCACGACTTCTATAGTGTTGAGTCTTTGTACTTCTCGGACGGTAAGTTTGAAGTTCAGAGCGGCAGCTTAGTTAAAGTTGCTGAGATTTATGAGCTCAATATTGATATCGACCTTAATGATAATGATGGTAGTGAAGTAATCACAGAAGTGACGGTTAGCAATGTACCTGAAGGGACAGTTCTTTCTATTGGGACCAATAACGGCGATGGTACTTGGAATATTCCGGTTAACTCTCTAGACGCTGATGGGAAAGTAACGATCCAAGTTGAAAGTCTAGTTGGATCTACGCCGAACTTTGTTGTTACCGCAGGCGCGCAAGAGATCGACAGTAATGGCGAGGCTGTAGATTTACCAAAATATGCACAGGATGAAACAGGTAACATTCACACACCTGAAGCTAACCCTAATGGGGATAACAATGTTGTGGGCGGCAAAGGTGAGGACGTGTTGTTGGGTGATTCCGGTGGATTTGTGACTAATGTAACGCCTGGTATTAACTACAATATTGCTTTAGTTGTCGACGTCTCTGGAAGTATGGGATGGAACACAACTGATGGCGACGGAAATACAATTACCCGCATTGCGATGCTTCAAGATGCGCTGAAGTTGTTAGCCGCAGATCTTGCGTCTCACGATGGTACGATCAATTTGAAACTGATTGGATTTGAGTATGATGTAGTAGTTGAATTTTCAGTCAATGATTTACAACCTAATAGTCAAGGGTATCTGGACTTAATTGACACCATTGATAATCAGTTAGACCCAGACGACGGAGGTACTGGTTACGATGATGCTTTGGCTTCTGCAAACTCATGGTTTGATACTCAGACTATCGACAGTAACACTGAAAATTTGACGTTTTTCTTAACGGATGGCCAACCAGCGGATAGTACTGTTGAAAGTGCGCTCACTGAGTTTGCTGAATTGAGTACCAAGTCAAGCGTCATGGCTATAGGAATTGGCAACGATATTGACGACTCAATATTGAAGTTCTTTGACAATACTTCCACTACTGGCCTAACTGCAGTGCCAGGTTTCGGGACTGAAACTAAGCTAATCGATGTTTCTAATCATGGCTTTACAAATGTTAGTGATGACCACTATTACTCTAGTGTATATACCGATGACGGAAATTTAGTGTTTTATGACTATGATTCAAACACGAGTAGTGATGTTGAAGCACTTAGAACTCAAGAGTTTTCTGTTGCTAAGGATAGTAGTTCTATAAAGTTTGATGTCGATTTAACTAAAAGTAATTTCACCTGGTATCTATATAACACTAACGGTACGCTGGTTCAAAGTTCGACTCTGAGTAAGCATAACGGCGTTAGCTCAGTTCTGATTGACGGTGTTGCTTCTGGTAACTACTACATGGTGTTCTCTCATGACGCGTCGCAACAGTACAAAAATACTTACGCAGAGATTGAAGACATTTTTGTGGTAGAGCCGTTACTTGCTCCTGCAGGAGAAGTACAACTGGTAGATACTCCTAGCGAGCTACAGGCTGTGCTTCAAGGAGGCGAAATTATTAAAGATATCGCCGAATTGGGATCGGATACAGTAACAGGTGGGCAAGGTGCCGATATTTTATTCGGTGATAGTATTAACACCGACAACCTCCCGTGGAATACTGCAGGTAACCCTGCTAAGCCTTCTGACTTAGATGATGGCGCGGGGCTGCCTGCGTTAGAGCAGTTCCTTGAGCTAAAAAATGGTACCACACCAAGTGAGTTGGAGGTCTATGAGTACATTAAATCTAATCACGAATTGTTTAATGTCGATGGTGATACACGCGGGGGTGATGACACGTTATATGGCGGAGAAGGTGATGACATCCTCTATGGCCAAGGTGGTGACGATACACTGATTGGTGGATTGGGTGATGACATTCTAACTGGTGGTGAAGGAGAGGATATCTTTAAGTGGGTAGACATGGACGATGGTTCTTCCGACACTATTACTGATTTCAGTGTGGCAGATGGAGACAAGCTTGACCTATCTGAGCTGTTGGCTGACCTTGAGACAGATGATATTAATGCTCTGCTAAACAACATCGAAGGTTCGATCACTGATAACGGTAATGGCGGCTCAGCACTAACCATTGATAAAGGTGGCGAGTCTATGACAATTGAGTTTAACAATGTCACTTCATCAGAGTTAACAGATTATCTATTTAATCAAGATGGTTTAAAATACACTGATAGCTAATGTTCATTGAAGCTCATTAGATAACAAAAGGGTCACCAAACGGTGACCCTTTTTACTTCTTAATCTTTAACGAGATATGTAACGCTTAAAGAACTAAAGAACTAAAGAACTAAAGAACTAAAGAACTAAAGAACTAAAGAACCTTACAAGCAAAACCTTTTAGGTAGAAACCTTCCGGGTAGGCTGTGTCTGTCAGGTGGTCTGCAGCTTGTTCGAAGCGCTCGATAAACTTAACTGTGCGACCAGCATCGATAGCAGCATCTGCAATGATCTTCTGGAACAGGTCAGTGCCCATTAAGCCAGAACATGAGTAAGTAAGCAGTGTGCCACCAGGCTTAAGGATCTGCATGGCTAGCATGTTTACATCTTTGTAGCCGTTCGCACCTGATGTTAGGTTGTTTTTGCTAGAAACGAACTTTGGTGGATCCATGATCACAACATCAAATTTGGTGCCTTGGTCACGGTATTCACGAAGAAGTTTAAATACGTCAGCATTCAAGAACACTGCGCGTTTTTTTGAAATATCGAATTCGTTTAATTCAGCGTTGTGCTTAGCTGTGTCTAAAGCAAGTTGAGAAACGTCAGCGTTAATAACACGTTTTGCTTCGCCTTTTAGTGCGTATAGGCCAAAGCCACCAGTGTAAGAGAAGCAGTTCAAGACTTCTTTGTCTTTTACGTACTTCATTGATTCTTTACGGCTATCACGTTGGTCTAGATAGAAACCTGTTTTGTGGCCTTCAACGATATTTACGCTGATTTTTACGCCGTTCTCTTCGATTACAACAGATTTTGGTGGCTCTTCACCATGAAGTACACCGACAGTTTGTTCTAGTCCTTCTTTTTTGCGAACTGCAACGTCCGAACGCTCATATACGTTACAGTCAGGGAAGCACTCAACTAAAGCTTCTACAAGGTCAGATTTATGATACTCCGCACCAGCACTTAGCAGTTGGCATACTAGGAAGTTCTGATATTTGTCGATAGTGATGCCAGGTAAACCATCAGATTCAGCGGCAATCAATCGGTAGCCAGTAAGACCATCACGAACGATGATGTCGTCACGAAGCATTTGTGCATCTTTGATGCGTTTTACAAAGAATGCTTTATTGATATCTTCTTTTTCAAATGTCCAAACACGAGCTCGAATTTGCGAAGCAGGAGAGTAGGCAGCTTTTGCTAGCCATTGACCGTTGCTTGCGAAAACGTCGACCGTTTCACCGAGTTGTGGCTCACCCGTTACTTTGTCGATGCCACGAGAGAATACCCATGGGTGTTTGCGGCGTAGCGATTTATCACGGCCTTTTGCTAATTGAATCGATGGAGTCATAGTTTACTCTGATTGTTTGAATTCGAAGGGGATGTATTGTCATGGAAGCGTTAGGCAAAATCAAACGCCAAAGACGTTAGATACAAAAAAGGGCCACAAAAGCGGCCCTAATCTTCGAAATTACTACTCCTAGGCTTTAAGACCTGTGAGTAATCCTTCCATTGAGTCACTTTGCTGACGAAGTTGGTCAACGTTCGCGTTACTCTTACTAATCATGTCGCAGATGTTGTTTGACTGATTACGAATCTCTTCAACACTCTGTGCGATGTTGTCCGCAACCACACCTTGCTCTTCCGCAGCCGTAGCAATTTGGGTACTGCTGTCTGAAATAGATTGGTTTTTTTCTGCTAATGAACCAATTTCAACGTTAACTTCAGACATTAGTGTTTGACCTTCATTAGCGTTGTTTACTGTTACTTCCATTAGTTTAGTAAGCGACTGGCTGTTACGTTGTAGCGCTTCAATCATGGTTTGGATTTCAACGGTTGCTTGCTGCGTGCGGCCGGCTAGGGCACGAACTTCGTCTGCAACGACAGCGAAGCCACGGCCTTGCTCTCCAGCACGAGCAGCTTCAATCGCCGCGTTCAATGCAAGCAGGTTTGTCTGCTCTGAAATTGCATTAATGGTCGTTACCACTTCATCGATTTGTGCCGCGTTTGCATCGAGCTCTTCAACCGCTTGAGAAGCCGATTGAATCTCTTGAGAAAGGTTAGAAATTGATGCAAGTGTATTTGACACTTTATGCTGACCACTTTCTGCAACACCATGAGCGTCCATTGTTTGAGAACTCGATTCATGTGCTAGGTTAGCGACTTCACGAATTGTTGAAGCCATCTCTTCAGTCGCACTTGCAAGGCTGTTTAGGTGCTCTTGTTGAACGCCTGAAATATCTGAGCTTTGTTGAGTTGATTGGTTAAGGTCAGAGCTGATTTGCTGCATTAAAGCGACAGACTCTTGAATTGAAAGCACCATCTTTTGCTCACGCTCTGCTACCTTATCAATAGTGATGGCAATTTCGCTAAATTCGTCACGAACCAAGAAGTAGTTCATGCGACATGTCAGATCGCCATCCGCGAGCGTGTTAAGAGCTTTGTTCATCGAGAACATTGCACCGCCTATAAAGGTCATGATGTAGTAAACACCTAGGGCGATTAAAGTAAGCGTGATGCCAATGATCGTGATTTGTGTCGTTGAAAGTGCAGACCATAGGTTTTGGTCGTGCGTCGCTACCAAGCTAAAGGCACCATTCATCACTGGTACTGCGCCTTCGCCAAAATCTAGAGAGATGGTGTCAGATTGGCTGATAAGCTGCGCCACTTGGTCACGAGATAGCTGGCCTGCTTCAATAAGGCCTTTCATTAGCATCAGTTCGTCTTGATAAAGATGGACTAAAAGCGCGTCGGCAGCGCTATCTAGGACTAGAGTTAAGATAACAAGAGCTAATACAGGAAGTAGAAAAAGAAGGTAGAATTTCTCTTGGATCTTTAGGTGGATTAGATATTTATCAATCCAGCGGAAAGGGATTTCTTTCATATTAATGGTGCTCAAGTAATTCCACCCAACTTGGGCGGATGAATAGATTTATCAACTATATCACCCAAGTAAATTATGAGGCAATGTTATGGATCGTTCCCATCGTATATTTCTGGTAACAGGTCATGTTCAATGTGTGGGCTTTAGATACTCGACACGAGTAAGAGCAATGGATTTAGAGCTAACTGGCTATGCAAAGAATCTAAACAATGGTGATGTAGAGGTTCTTGCTGTAGGAAACAGCGCCAATATTGAGAAGTTGCATACCTGGCTTCATAAAGGACCAGACACTGCAAGAGTAGAGCGGGTAGCGGAGCAAGATGCTGCTGGTATTAAGATTGATGATACCAACAGCAGATACTTTCAAGTTCTTTAAAAGATGAAGTTGTTGTTTAGTGAGTTATGACTGAAGAGCCTTAGAGGCATTTTGCTGGTTTAGGAAGACCAGCTAGTTTTGTCGCCTGCTTTGCTGGGCCCTTTTTAAACAGCTTAAACAGGTATTTGCTGTTGCCTTTTTCAGGACCATGAGCCTTCTCTATCGCTTTTACAAGCATGCGAACTGCAGGAGAAGTGTTGAACTCTTCATAGAAATCACGCACGAAATGAACGACTTCTAGGTGAGCCTCGGTGAGTTCAATTCCTTCGTCATCGGCCAGAATCTCGATCATACCTTCTTCCCATTGCGTGTGGTCTAGGAGATAGCCTTGAGCGTCAGTTTCGATTTTTTTTCCGTTGTACTCAAACATTTTCCGATCCTAATAGTGATGATATTCAATAGGGTAGCGCAGCATACCGTGATTTAACAATATCGCAAGTATGAAAAAGCCCGGCAAGTCGTGCCGGGCTTTTAGATTGACATTATGTGAACGATTAATCGTCGTTCATAATACCTAGGATGCTTAACAGACTAGTAAATAGGTTAAGGATGTTTAGGTACATAGAGATAGTTGCGCTTACGTAGTTTGTTTCTTCACCACGAACGATACGGCTAGTATCGTAAAGAATGAAGCCAGAGAACACTAGCGCAGACATGCTACTAATCGCTAGTTGACCAATCGTTGAACCAACGAAGATATTGATAATAGCTGCAACGATAACAATGATAAGGCCAGCAATTAGGAAGTTACGCATGAACGAGAAGTCTTTTTTACTGCTGATTGTGTAAGCAGACAGACCAAGGAACACCATGCCTGTTAAGCCAAGAGCTTGGGCAATGATAGATGGACCGCTTGGGATAGATGCGTAGTAGTTAAGCATTGGACCTAGCGCGCCACCCATAAGTGTTGTGAAGACGAATGTCCAAACAATCCCCATTGAAGAGTTGATGCTACGTGGTAATGCAAAGAATAGAATACCGATAGCTGCGATTTGCATAACGATCGCCATGATAGGCGAAATACCAATTGCCATTGTTGCCATTGCGGCAATAGCACTAGTAACTAGCGTCATTGATAGCAAGAAGTAGGTATTCTTGAGTGTTTTGTTGATCTCAAGTGTGTTCTGAGCACTTGTAGAACGAGTAAACATAGGGCTGTTCATAATCTTCCTCGTAAGGTGATATCAATAATTATTAGTACATTTATGGGGCTGAAAGTTCGAAAAATCAAGCCTTTCATTCAATTTGTCTGCTTAAAATGATAATCAAAATAGAGAGTTAAGTGTTTTTCAAGGTGTAACACAATGTAACTGTGCGACGGTATCCTGTCCTCTAAAGTAGAAAGGGCAGCCCAAATAGCTGCCCTGTTAGGTGGATAAGGATTCTAGTGGTGCAGAATCTGACTCAAGAAGTTTTGAGTTCGATCGGACTGCGGATTTTCGAAGAAGTCGACAGGATTGTTCTCTTCGATGATTTCACCAGCATCCATAAAGATCACGCGGTCAGCTACTTCTTTCGCAAAGCCCATTTCGTGCGTTACACAAAGCATGGTCATGCCTTCTTCTGCTAATTCAACCATAACGTCTAGAACCTCACGAACCATCTCTGGGTCAAGTGCCGAAGTTGGTTCATCGAACAACATTACTTGTGGGTTCATACACAATGAGCGTGCGATTGCTACGCGTTGTTGCTGACCACCAGAAAGCTGACCAGGGAACTTATCCGCTTGCTCTGGGATTTTTACACGCTCTAGGTATTTCATTGCGATTGCTTCAGCTTCTTCCTTCGGCATCTTCTTCACCCAAATTGGAGCTAGGGTACAGTTCTCTAACACCGTAAGGTGAGGGAATAGGTTGAAGTGCTGAAAACACATGCCTACGTCCTTACGTACGGCTTCAATGTTTTTTAGATCTTCAGTTAGCTCATTACCTGAAACAAAGATGTGTCCTTTTTGGTGCTCTTCTAATCGGTTGATACAGCGAATCATCGTTGATTTACCCGAGCCAGAAGGGCCACAGATTACGATCTTCTCGCCTTTCTTAACTTCTAGATTGATGTTCTTAAGAACGTGGAACTCACCGTACCACTTGTTCATATCTTTCAGTTCAATCATCAATTCTTGAGATTCGTTGTTTTGTTGTTGCGTCATAATACGTCCTTGATCTCTTTAACTATCGTTTGTGACCGGTGTGAAGTCTGTTTTCTAGCCATATCGAGTATCTCGACATACCAAAACAGAACACCCAGAACACTAACGCGACAAATACATAACTTTCTGTTGCAAAGCCTAACCACTCAGGGTCGGTGTTAGCTGCTTGACCGATACCCAGTACATCGAACATACCGATGATGAGAACCAGACTGGTATCTTTAAACAGGCCGATAAAGGTGTTTACGATAGATGGAATCGTAATCTTTAGAGCTTGAGGAAGAATGATAAGTCCCATTTTCTTCCAGTAAGTTAAGCCAAGTGCATCTGCGGCCTCATATTGACCTTTAGGAATCGCTTGTAAGCCACCACGGATAACCTCTGCCATGTAAGCTGCACTGAACAGCACCACGCCGACTAGTGCACGAAGCAGTTTATCTGTTTCTGAACCTGCAGATAGGAACAGTGGAAGCATTACTGATGCCATGAACAGAACGGTGATCAGAGGTACACCACGCCAGATTTCGATATATACAGTACAGATACTGCGAATAATCGGCATTTCCGAGCGTCGTCCAAGTGCTAGTGCGACACCTATAGGTAGGGACACCACAATACCAACGAGAGCAATGATTAATGTAACTAGCAATCCGCCCCATTTGTGTGTCTCTACAACCTCTAGACCAAATACACCGCCATAAAGTAGAGCGCCAATTAGGAATGGGTAGATGTTCACGAAGAATAGCCAAATCCACGTACGCTTCGGAGTTCCTTCATAGGCTAATAAGCCAACGAAGACAGCAAGCGTAAAGTAGAATAGGCGAGGGCGCCACAGTTCAGCTTCAGGATAGAAGCCGTACATAAACTGTTCCCAACGAACACTGATGAATACCCAGCACGCACCATCACTTGTACAAGCGTCACGTGTCGTACCTACCCAGTCTGCGTTTAGGATACCCCAGTCAAAAACTGTCCAAATTAATGAGAATGCGAAGTAACCCAGAATTACCGTTACGACACTATTCACAGGACCATTAAATAGGTTTTTTCGAAGCCAACCTACAATACCGACCGTATTCGCTGGAGGTGGTAAATCAGGCTGAAATTGATGTGTGCTCATTTTATCTCTCCACCAATGCAACTTTACGGTTATAGATATTCATTAACGCAGAGGTTAATAAGCTCAATGTGAGGTAAACACCCATTGTCATCGCGATAATCTCTATCGCTTGACCAGTTTGGTTAAGAGTCGTACCTGCGAACACAGAAACCAAATCAGGATAACCAATCGCCATTGCTAGTGATGAGTTTTTAGTTAGGTTTAAGTATTGGCTTGTTAGCGGTGGGATAATAATTCTCAACGCTTGCGGAATGATAACTAGCTTCAAAGTTCGAGAACGTGGCAAACCTAAAGACATTGCCGCTTCAGTTTGGCCATGACTTACAGCGTTAATACCTGAACGAACGATCTCAGCAATAAATGACGCCGTATAGATACTTAGGGCAAGCATAAGAGCTGCAAGCTCTGGGATAATGCTAATACCGCCTTTAAAGTTAAAACCTTTAAGCGCAGGATATTCAGCTGAAATTGGCATACCCATGATGAAGTAAACAATGATTGGTAGAACAACAATTAAACCAAGAGCAATACGACCCATAGGTGTCTGTTGCCCTGTTAACCGCTGTTTGTTATTAGCCCAAATATTAATGATGATGGTTGCTACAATACCCGCTATAAAAGCGGCGATAACAATGCTACTTCCTGCCTCAAAGACAGGTGCAGGGAAGTAAAGACCACGAACATTAAGAAAGATAGCTTCACCAAGACTTAAGCTTTGGCGAGCTGATGGTAGCGCTTGTAGAACAGCGAAGTACCAGAAGAAAATTTGTAGTAAAAGAGGAACGTTACGGAAAATTTCGATATAAACCGCAGCGAGTCGGCTAACTAGCCAGTTTGATGATAGACGCGCAACACCCATGGTAAAACCAAGAACTGTCGCCAGGATGATACCCAGAACAGAAACGAGTGCGGTATTAAGCAGGCCAACGATGAATGTTCGACCATAAGAGAAGGTTTCGTCATATTCGACGAGTGTTAAACCGATACCAAAGCCAGCTTCTTGGCTAAGGAAATCGAAACCGGTAGCGATGCCGCGCGCGTCCAAGTTCGTTAACGCATTGTTGACAATGGTATAGAAGAAAGCGGCGAGAGCACCAAGAGCGATGATCTGAAAGACGACCGATCTGAAAGTTGGGTTATAAAGAAGGTTTGCGCTTTTAGCTTGGGGCTTTTCCTGGGAAGGAATAGAAGTGTTATTAGGTTTCATACTGCAATAACCTCAAATCCATTTAACAGTTAGGGCGGAAATCCGCCCTAATTTCGTGTTACTCAGTTGTAAATTCAGCGACTCTAGGTCAATCGGCTATTAAAGGATTGGCCAGAAGCCGCTGTGTAAAGTAATCACGTAGTGGCTATTAACGGATTGGTGGAGCGTACATAAAGCCGCCCGCATTCCATAGCGCGTTTACACCACGAGAGATCTGAAGAGGAGAACCTGTACCTACAGTACGCTCGAAACTCTCACCATAGTTACCAACTTGCTTGATAACTTGGTAACCCCAGTCATCACGGATACCTAGGCCTTTGCCTTTAGGACCATCGACACCAAGGATACGCTTGATGTTTGGATCTTTAGACTTCAGCATTTCGTCTGCGTTTTTAGATGTAATGCCGTACTCTTCTGCGTTAACCATTGCAGACAGTGTCCACTTAGCAACGTTGAACCACTTGTCGTCATCTTGACGAACTACTGGACCTAGAGGCTCTTTAGAGATGATTTCTGGAAGTACTTCAGCAGACTTAGGATCCGCAAGGTTTAGACGAAGTGCGTAAAGGCCAGATTGGTCTGTTGTAAGAACGTCACAACGACCTGCGTCGAAACCTTTAGAAGTTTGTGCAGCCGTATCAAATACCACTGGCTTGTAAGACATACCGTTGTTACGGAAGTAGTCAGCAAGGTTAAGCTCTGTTGTTGTACCAGACTGAACACATACAGATGCACCGTCTAGTTCTTTAGCACTCGTTAGGCCAAGATCTTTCTTAACCATAAAGCCTTGACCATCGTAGTAGTTAACGCCTACGAAGTTCAGACCAAGTGCCGTATCACGGTGCAGCGTCCATGTCGTGTTACGTGACAGAACATCGATCTCACCCGATTGTAGAGCCGTGAAACGCTCTTTAGCCGTTAGAGGAACGTATTTAACTTTAGTCTTATCACCGAGTACAGCCGCTGCAAGAGCTTGACAATACTCAACATCAATTCCTTCCCATTCACCTTTTGAGTTAGGGTTAGAGAACCCTGGAAGACCTGTACTTACACCACAAGTTAGAAAGCCTTGAGATGTGACTTTGTCCAGAGTGCTTTCTGCCGCTGATGCAGATGTTGCCATCATTGCAGTTGATGCAGCTACTACTGAAGCAAGAAGTGTTAGTTTATTTGTCATTTGTATCCTTCCTTGTTAAACCAGGTGACACCTGATACACGTGCTCGATTTGTGTTGTGCTTGCTGTGTTGCTTGTTTTTGTTACCTTTAAGCGCGGCTGCTCAAATCATGATTTGCATTTTGCAAAAAACATTGTGTGCGATTTGAACAACTGTTTATAAGGTTAGGAAAGGATTTGCAGTTTCTCAAATGTATAATTTAAAAAGATTTTTGAGTGAAATCACAAATCCGGACACATTTAGAATGACCAAATGTTACGTGAATGTAAATAGTGCAAGGGCTCACACTGTTGGTGCAACGAGATTTAGGTTTCTAATTTCTCAATAGCCTAGCTGAATATATTGTTTAGGTGATTTTCTGTCGAAATTTTAACCTTAAGAAAATCTGAAATTTGGTGAAATATTATTTTAATTATGCAAATGCACCTAGGATTATGCCCCAAATTTGGTAGCATGCATGAATAGTTATTAAAGAGGTCTCAAGGAAGAAAATGCGTTACTTTCCAATGTTTTTAGACATCGAAAACAAACCGATTCTGGTTGTGGGTGGTGGCGAAGTAGCCTGTCGAAAAGTCGATAGTTTGCTTCGAGCCGGTGGCGATGTAACCCTTATATCACCGAAGGTTGAACCTTATTTGCAGCAATTAATAGATGAAAATAAACTGCACTGGGTGCAAAATTTTTATTCGTCACAAATGCTGTCGAGTCGTTACTTGCAAGTATGGGCAACGACTGACAACCCAGAGCTAAATCACCAGGTGCATAGTGATGCAAAAAAAATGGGTATTTTGGTAAATGTGGTCGACGACCAGCCATATTGTGACTTTATTACTCCTTCGATGATCAACCGAGGAAGAATTCAGATCGCGATATCCAGTGGTGGTGCGTCACCTGTTCTAGTACGTAATATTCGTGAAAAGTTTGAAAGCTTATTACCACAGAACTTGGGTCTACTTGCTGACTTTGGTGCTTCGAAACGTAACTCAATCAAGGTGACTTTTCCAACGGTAGATGAACGTCGTAAGTTTTGGGAGCGTTTTTTATCTTCATCGCGTATAGAACGTATTACAGAGCGAGAAGAGCTGGAAGCATTCTATCAAGAGTCGTTAAAGGAAGAGGTAGACTCGCAAGGGCAGGTGACTTGGATTGAGTTTGAGTCAGACGTCGAGCTACTATCAATTAAAGCATTACGTCTGATGCAGGAAGCGGAACTTGTTTTACATCCAGCAGACTGTCCATTTGAATATGTGGATTTGTGTCGTCGTGACGCTGAACGTGAGCAGTTCAAGGATAGTGGTGAGCTGTCTACTAAGCTGATGAAAGCACGCAGCGAGAACTTGCGAGTGTGTGTTTTTGTGCCGCCTAGTAGCGTCGAATTTAACCTGCTTATCGGTAGTGATGTTAAGTTAGCTTCAGGGCGCAGTCTTTAAGCTTTATTACTCGTCTACGATATGACTGAAATCACAGTCATTTAGAAAAACAAAAGCCTCAATGCGATTAGATATTGAGGCTTTTTTATACGGCTAAATTAATATTAGTCGCGGAAGTTATCGAACTGGAATGGTTGACCTAGCTCACCGTTGCGAACCAGCGCCATAACAGCTTGCAGATCGTCACGTTTCTTACCTGTCACGCGAACTTTCTCACCTTGGATCGCAGCTTGAACTTTGATTTTGTTGTCTTTAATTAGCTTAACGATTTTCTTAGCAACTGGAGTCTCGATACCTTGTTTGAAGATAACGGTTTGGTGCCAATATTTACCAGATTGATCAGCTTTTTGAGATTCCATAGCTGACACATCTACACCACGTTTGGTTAGGTTGCCACGCAGGATGTCACGAAGCTGTTTTAGTTGAAAGTCGTGCTCTGCAGACAGTTTTACTGTTTCATCTTTGAATTCAAAGCTTGCTTCAACACCACGGAAGTCGAAACGTGTCGCAAGTTCGCGGTTTGCATTGTCTACGGCGTGGCGCAGTTCAACGGTTTCGATCTCAGAGATAATATCAAATGAAGGCATGGTTAATTCCTTAAGCTAAGTTTCTATCTTTAATTGCAGTTGCAAGCAGTTCAAGCATGCTCGCTGTATCGTCCCAGCTTAGACATGGATCAGTGATTGATTTGCCATACTCTAAGTTGTTGATGTCTTTCATCGACTGGTTGCCTTCTTCAATGAAGCTCTCAGCCATGATACCTGCGATTTGATTCTTACCAGACTTGATCTGCTCACAAATGTCTTTAGCAACATCAAGTTGTTTACGGTGTTGTTTCTGACAGTTAGCGTGGCTAAAGTCGACAACAAGACGTTGTGGCAGATCGAACTCAGCCAGTTGTTGGCATGCTTGATCAACAGACTCAGCGTCGAAGTTAGGACCTTTATCACCACCACGTAGGATAACGTGACCGTATGGGTTACCAGAAGTGCGGTAAACAGTCATGCGACCGTTTTTATCTG
The DNA here is from genome assembly GCF_030248625.1 of Vibrio sp. D420a. Classification (NCBI taxonomy): domain Bacteria; kingdom Pseudomonadati; phylum Pseudomonadota; class Gammaproteobacteria; order Vibrionales; family Vibrionaceae; genus Vibrio; species Vibrio sp. D420a. Next base: position 15,937 of record NZ_JAHGAN010000078.1, read on the forward strand.
GAGAGTAGAAGTAGTGAGAGGCTTGTGAAGCACGAATAGCGTCGATAGCGATCTTGATGTTGCCATTAGTCGCGTTTTTAAAACCAACTGGGCAAGACAGAGCTGAAGCCATCTCACGGTGAATTTGTGACTCAGTGGTACGTGCACCAATTGCGCCCCAAGTAATCAGGTCAGCAATGTATTGGCCAGTGATCATATCCAAGAACTCAGTTGCCGTTGCTAGACCAAGTTTATTGATATCAAGTAGAAGCTTACGAGCTTTGTTAAGACCGGCTTCTAGTGCGTAAGAGCCGTCTAAATTCGGGTCAGTAATCAGACCTTTCCAACCTACGACAGTGCGTGGCTTTTCAAAGTAAGTTCTCATTACGACGAACAGTTCGTCTTTATATTGCTCTTGAATTTTGCTTAGACGCTCAGCGTAATCTAAAGCGGCATCAGTGTCGTGCACAGAACAAGGGCCAACGATGACCAGTAGACGGTTGTCGCGTCCAGTGAGGATGTCTTCGATTTGGCGGCGAGAGTTTGCAATGCGCTCAGCAACGTCGTCAGTGATTGGGTGTGCGTTGCCTAATTCGGCAGGAGTTGGCATTGGCCCAAGTGCTTGGGTTCTCAACTCATCAGTTTTTAATGGCATGTGATAGCTTTTTATTCTATTGCGAAGCAGTAAAGATAACGGAATTAATCGGAGGAATAAACTCCCTTAGGTCAAAGTTATCTCGGATATCGGCAATATTCTTAGATTTATCAGTTTGCTTGGGGCGTACTTCAAGGTGAGATTGATTGAAACGAGTTGAATTACGGGATGAGTAACGTTAGCTCTCTTTTCTGTAACATTTTTTTGACATTCAAACGCGCGTTAGGTTAACTGGTCTGATAACTATAAAGCTAGGACGCAGCAATGTTATCACCACTTCAGAAAGCAAATTTTTATCTCAACATGTTTGGTTTTTTTAAAGTGCCTTTAATTTGGTTATGTCGACCAAAACTGTTGGCGCTAGATGATACCCACGTAGAAGTAAAAATTCCTTTGAAAAGAAGAACCAAAAATCATCTCAATAGCATGTATTTTGGTGTATTAGCAGTAGGCGCGGATGTGGCCGGTGGTTTCCTTGCGATGAGTAAGTCTCAGCAACAAGGTGAGAAGATCTCTTTGGCCTTTAAGGGAGTGAATGGCCAGTTTCTAAAAAGACCAGAAGGGGATGTGCATTTTACGTGTCGTGATGGCGCTTTGATTAACGATATGTTGGCAGAGACGATGAAAACCGGTGAAAGGGTTAACCAACCCGTTACTATTGTCGCGACATGTCCAACACTGCACGGTGATGAGCCAATGGCTGAGTTTACTTTAACGCTCTCTATTAAAAAGGTCAGCCGTTAAGCTGACCTCTATATTTTTAATTCGAGTAAGATTTCCTTTAAGTGACCCGGTCACGTAAAGGTAAGCGTTAGACTTGAGTGATCTCTTCAATATCGACTATCTTCGAACGGTTCATAACGATTTTCCAACGATAGTATGTCGGCTCGCTATCGTGATTGTTCTCCTTGATGATCAAATTAAGCAGATGACGTTTCTCGACCGACTCTCGACTGACCTGACCTTCATTCAAACGATAGACTTTATTAGAACCCTTATCCATCAAACGAGTTAATGCTCTTAGGCTGATAGAGAGCGTCTCGCGTGTCTCTTCGTAACCACTCATGAAGGTTGATGTCGACATTTCTGTATGTGAGCGATAATGAAGGATTTGTTCCTCGCGCTGTACAACACGCTTTTTACGTATCGCTTGAATACGATCTGCAAGCTTCGAAAAACTGGTGTAGTCGAGCCACTCTAACTTGTGTCCAACGACTTTCTTGGTTGTAGGATCCAGATAACGGCGTTTCCACTTCGGTTTCCCTTTACGAATCCAACGCCAAAGAATATCACGTAGATCATCTTTAAATATCTCGCGTAACGCGTAGATAAATGACATAGCGACAATAAATGATGCCGTAATCTCGCCAAGAAAGTCACGAGCCAAGATAACCGTGGTTGTCACGAACACCATCACAAGACCAGTTGCGATACCCTTAACAGCACGTTTAACGTTATTACCCATGGAGACCGCTTTCTCTTGCAGAACGATAGGGTGTTCAATCAGACGGCGTAGTAAGCGCATCTTATTGCTTAGACGAGTAACATCTTCACGAACTTTTGCTGAGTTGTATCGATTGAGTTTGCGGTGTGCAGTTTCTTTTTCGCACAGTGCAATCAAACGTTCTTTAATCGTGGAGTATTCACTGCCTCTTGGCATATGAGAAACCAACGATAAAAACTTCTGCTCGGTATACCAAGATAGATAGTTATCGATATTGGCATAGTAACGCTTTAGATTTTCTTCATATGGAATGCTTCGGCGAAGTTTCTTGAGGATGTCGAGTGCGAGCTCAATAACTTCATCTACTTCATCTGAAGTGACCGTGTCACCATCATTCTTATTTAAGCTAGATACCGCTTTATCCAAAGCAATAACATATTGATACGCAAACAAACTTAGACTGACACGATATTGTGTAGTAGAGAGGCGTCCTCGTTTTGCAAGGCGACTGTGGACGAGAGGTAACAGTGTCTTATCACTGTAATAGGCACGTTTCTGAGTGATGGAACTGTAGAAGAATGCACTCTCAGAGAGAACCTCTGGCGTTAGGCCGAGCTCACCGGGAACAAAGAGATACACATCCATGTCGAGCTTTTTTGTCTTCGCCATTGCATGGTTTATTTTTAGTGTAATCGCGTCTTGTTTATCAACGGTGATCAACGAAAGTTCCTCTGATGTAAAAATATGAATGAAATTAGCGAAAGCATAACAGAGATCACGTATAATCTCTGCCAAATTTAATGTAGAGACAATTTTGATGATTAATATTGGTCAAATAAACAACTTAGAAGTAGTAAAACAGGCAGATTTCGGTGTATTCCTTGACGCAAGCGACTATGGAACCGTGTTGCTACCAAAGAAATTTACTCCTGAAGGCGTTGAAATTGGTCAAAAGTTAGATGTGCTACTTTACATCGATTCAGACAATCAAGTTGCAGCAACGACAGAAACACCAATCGCACAAGTGGGCGAGTGGGGGCTAATGCAAGTCGAGGGTGTGAACAGCACAGGTGCATTCGTTAATTGGGGCATCAAAGGCAAAGACCTACTAGTTCCATTTAGCGAACAGCGTGGCCGTCTGCATGAAGGTCAATCTATCCTTGTTTATGTTTACATTGATAAAGCGTCTAGTCGTATCGTAGGTACAACGAAGTTCAATAAGCTACTAGACAACACGCCAGCAAACTACAAGCGTAATCAGCAAGTAGACCTTATTATTGCTGAGCGTAGCCAACTGGGTTACAAAGCGATCGTAAACGGCGAGCACTGGGGTATGATTTTCCCGTCAGACGTTATCGGCAAGCTTTTCATCGGTAAAACGTTGAAAGGTTACATCAAGAATATTCGTGAAGAAGACGGCAAGATTGACCTTTCTTTGCAGAAAGTCGGTGTGGCGAAGATGGACGACCTAAGCGTTAAGATCCTAGACCTACTCGAGAAAAAAGGCGGCTTTTTACCGCTGAATGATAAGTCTTCACCTGATGCTATCTTCTCTGCTTTCCGTACTAGTAAAGGTACATTTAAGAAAACGATCGGTGGCCTTTACAAAGCAGGTAAAATCTCGATTGATAAAGAAGGTATTACCTTAGTTAAGTAAATAGCCATATGGAGTTAGCACTCAGCTAAGTTCGTGTTTGCAGAGGGGCTCTTTATGAGCTCCTTTTTGTATTCAACGCTTCTATTTTTGCGGACCACGGAAACGAAAAAAAAGCCCAAACGTTCCTGTCAGGGCTTAGGGGAAAGGGCTCCTAGGAGCCTACGCTTACAGCGCTATTTATCTGTCTGATAGGTCAAGTTTAGTCGAGTTTTACCAAATAGCGATTTATTTCCTTTAAAAGCAGATATATTTATTAATAATTTTAATATTAATGAAACTGAATGCATTCCCTTAGGTTCGGCCATTCACTTATAGCACTGAGCACACCGGAACCAAAAAAGCCCAATAACACGGGATATTTATTGGTGTGCTATCGGGCTTTTTGTCACTTTAGTGTGGAGCTTTAAAACAAGTTTTTGTCTCGGACTAACTCGCGAGGTAGGCCATTTTTAATGCGGTTGCCGACCCACTTGCCAAGTCCGAGAATCGCACCTTCAAACTTAACTAGAACTTCGCCTTTGCCTGAGAGGGCGTCAGGGCGAACGTCGCGTCCCATGAACCACTCTCGAGCATCTTCAATGGTTAGCTCAATGACATTTGATTCGTTCCCTGTTGCCAGCGAAGTCGCAACTTGATGCTGCCAGCGATAGCCTTTCTTGTGTGTCTCGGCGATCTTGATACCCATACGCGAGAAACGTAGCTCACCAATCATTGGCTCAAGCGCGGCAGGGAATAGCCAAACATCTTTATCGCGCAGCCATACTTGTGCATCTTTTGGTAAAGAAATATTCAAAGCGGTGTTTAGATGAGTTTCAACTTCTTGTTGTACTTTCTTCGACGCCTTTTCAAATGGAAATTTACCCATTCGTTTTTTAACTTGTGGTGGTGTAACTGAAGCTACCTTACGTATACGAGCGACAAAGAAGCCCTCTGAGTCGTAAACTTGTGGGAAGATATGTAGGAATCCTTCTTCAGTTAAGGTTGCTTTTGCATCTTCGAATAAACCTTCAAGAGATTCAAACTCAACGGCATCACCAAATGTCTCCTTGAGGTGATGACAAACTTGCTGGTTTTCTTCGGTACTCAGGGTACAAGTTGAGTAAACCAATACGCCATCAGTCTTCAAAGCATGGAAAGCACTCTCAATCAGATCTTTTTGTGTATTCGCGATATCAACAACTGAATCGTAGGTCCAGTTTTTCATTGCGTCCGCGTCTTTACGAACGGTACCTTCGCCAGAACATGGAGCGTCAAGCAGAACCGCGTCAAACGTTTCTGGTAGCCAACCACCAAACACACGTCCGTCGAAGTTACTCAGTGCTGCATTGCGAACGCCACAACGTTCAATGTTTGCGTGAAGTACTTTTACACGGCTCGCTGCGTATTCATTTGCAACTAATACACCTTCATTGTTCATCAGAGCGGCGATCTGTGTCGTTTTAGAACCTGGAGCCGCAGCGGTGTCGAGTACCGCGTCATATTCCTCGTTACCGAAGAACAAGGCTGAAGGTGGCATCATCGAGCTGGCTTCTTGAATGTAGAAAAGGCCAGACATATGCTCAGATGTGTTTCCAAGTGGAACAATACTCTCGTCTGCAGTGATCCAAAAACCAGTATCGCACCATGGCACAGCTTCTAGTTCCCAGCCTTTGTCTTTTGCTCGAACGAGGAAGTCTTCAACACTGATCTTAAGTGTGTTGACTCGAATACTCTTGCGTAGCGGCTTCTGACAGGATTCGATGAATGAAGCCATGTCCAGATGACTAGGCATAAAGGTTTCGATATGAGTAAGAAACTCTTCGGGGATATAGACGTTAGCGTGCAAAGGGAAATCTCAGCTGTGACTTGAATGCGACAAGTTTAAAGCAAAATGGTTGAGGGCTAAACCACAATTGGCTTAGATAGTAAAAATGCAGCCTATTGGCTGCATTTACGTTTAATTATTGTTCTATCAAGTGCCTATGGGAGAATTAAGGCTTTGGAATCGCGGTACGCCACATTTTCCAATCATCTTCCGCTTGTGGGTAAAGATAGAAAGATTGGTCTTCAGCCGCTTGTGGTTGGAGTGTATCTGTTGGTGGTGTAGCAAACGTGATTCCCCCGCGTAGCAAGCTCTCTACCGTTCCTGCTTTAATATTTGCACCAGATAAGCCGATAGAAACATCTACGCCTGAGACATTCCAGAACACGCTGTTTGCGCGCACCAAGTAGGCATATTCGGAGTCGATGCGGATCGTTGAGATGATACGATCTGCGAACTCACCCAGACGAACATCAATCACTGAACCGATCTCTAATTCGCGGAATAGGATTGGGGTGCCTTTAGTCACAGAGCCACGAGATTCACTCTGAAGTACAAACACTTTACCTTGAGAGGCTACAGGCGCGTCTGCGAGTACAAACTGATTAGCACGTTTTCCTGATCCTGGTTCAACACTAATGTGCTTAGACAGCAGCGCCGAAACGTTTTTGATACCGCTTAGCCCAATCTCAGGGCTTGCCAACCAGAAATGACTGTTCTGAACCGCCACTTTATCCACGTATTCTGGAAGGATTCGAGCTGTGATCTCGATACCTTTGCGATTAAAGTTGGGAACAACCAGCGTAACTTCACCAACGGTAACACCTTGGTATTTAATCGCTGTGCCTTTGCTCACTTCAATATCACCACCAGCGGTTAACTGAATTGCTCGTCCAAATTTACGAGCCGTTTTTGCGTTCTCGTACAGTTTCCACGATGAACCGATTTTGTTGTCGATCCCTGGTAATGAATCAAACGCAATACCACCTTGAATCAGCGTTTTTACTGGTGCCGCGGTAATGTTTACGCCTGCTAAAGAAACATCGACTTCAACACCAGAGCGGTTCCAGAATACAGTTTGAGCCGTAATTAGGTGTGTATAGCGGTTCTCGACTTTAGCTTTGATCTTCACACCGCCATCAGACAGTTGAAAGTCGGATACAGTACCCACTTCTAGGTTTCGATAAAGAATAGGGCTACCTTTCGAGATAGGAGGCAGTTCGTTGGCAAATAGAGTGATCGACTTTGATCCACTGTGATTCAGTTTCGCCAACTCAGCCAACGACTTACTTTGGAACAGCTGATACGTCGGTTGTACTTTAGCTTGCCCTTCGCTAACGAAGCTGATCGAGCCTGTTAACAGTTGTTTTGCTGGTGGCACTGTGACACTCAAGCCAGACTCAGTAAGTTCAGCGGATGCGCTGCCTGTCACAAAGAAACGGTTGTTGCTCTTGATAAGGTGCGCGTATTGGTTGTCGATTAGCGCATCCATGTAGACTTCGTGCTTATCACTTCCCGTGCCAACACCATCTACCAAGCCAACTTCAATGATCGAACCGACAGCTATGCCTTTGTAAAGAAGGTTGGTGCCAACATCTAGACCAAATGAATTGTTCGACGTCAGACGAATCGCGACTGACTTTTCTTGTTGTTGGTTGTACTCATGTTTGCGGATAGCGGTAAATTGACGAGCCTTGTCACCTTCGCCCGGTACCAGCGTTAAGAAGTTACCTGTTACTAGGTTGCCAATGTTTTCGACACCCGTTAAAGACAGTTTGGCTTCTTCTAGGATGAATTTACTACCAGAGTTCAGGAAATCACTAAACGCAGGCTGAATGGCTGCTGAAGCGACCACATTTTCGCGGCCCTTGCTCAGTGACAGATCGGTAATCTGACCGATTTCGATACCGCGGTACATAATCGGAGCGCCTGTTGCGCTGATATTGTTGTCGTCAGGCACGGCAATCTTAACCGAGATACCACGACCAGCAGTCTTCAAGTCTGGGTAAAGCTTGAACTTGGTATTCATTTCGACTGGCTGACCTTCTCCTGGCGAGTCCACAGCAATCGAGCCACCCAGTAGGGCACTAAGACTCTCTAAACGTACGTCGACACCTGAAAAGCCAATGCTTGCACCTAAACCACTTACATTCCAGAAACGACTCTGGTCAGTGATGATATGGCTGTATTCATCTTTAATGGCCGCTTGAATGGTGACTGACTTTCCACTCTCGTTGAGCTGATAATTGTATACCTCACCGATTGGGATTTTGCGGTAGACAATTTGAGAACCAACCGATACGCCGCCAAGGTCTTTTGCTGTCAGCATTATATTCAAACCTTCAGAGGCGAGCAGGTCAGAAGGGGATGACTCTAAAGCCTTGAACACGGTTTCAGGCTCTTGCTCAGTCTCACTTGGGTGAATCGCAATATAGTTACCAGATACCAAAGCATCCAAACCTGAAATTCCAGATAGGCTAGCCGTTGGTTTCACTAACCAAAATCGGGTACCTTTGCTAAGAAGCTTTTTCGCCTCAGGGTAGATGTCTGCATCAACATAGATACTTTCAAGATCTTCCGAGAGAGTGATGTCTCGCACCATACCTACTTCGAGACCTTGATAGCGAATGGTCGTTCGGCCTGCGATTAAACCTGCCGCATCGGAGAAGTAGATCTGAACACGTTGTCCAGCATCGTGGATAGATTTCATCACCAACCAACCGGCGAGAGCGACGGTTAATATTGGAAGAATCCACAAAGGTGAGATACCTTTGTTTTTTCTTATCTCTGGTGAGTACGACGTTTGTGATTGGTTATTGTTGTTCATTCACTGACCCATCATTAGAGGTGTGGTTATCCCAAATAAGCCTTGGATCTAAGCTTTCAGCAGCGAGCATGGTAAGTACTACCACAATGCCAAAAGCCACAGCACCGTATCCCGGTGTAAAATTAAGTATTTGACCGCGGTCGACCAGCGTCATCATGATTGAGATAACAAACAGATCCATCACAGACCATTTCCCAATCCATTTAACGATAAAATAAATCGTCATCCGCTGACGGCGGTAGAGTGTTCTTTTTACTTGAATGCATATAAGAATGTAAGCAAGCCCAAGGATCTTAGCGACAGGCACGACGATACTGGCGATAAAAATGATCGCTGCGATCCCATACATCTCACTATTTATTAATGAGGCAACACCGGAGATTATTGTATCTTCAAGACGTTGGCCGTTAGTGATGAGTATCGAAATAGGGATGACATTAGCAGGTATGATCGCAACAGATGCGGCAAATAGAAGGCACCACGTCTTTTGAATTGAGTATGGTTTGCGATGATAAAGCTGGTGGTGGCAGCGCACGCAATTTTCGCCCTCTGGCTGAGAAAGGTGACAGTTATGGCAGTGAACACTTTTAGCTTCTTCAAATTCGAAGCTTGTCTCTTCCTTCCACGCTTCCCAATAACGGCGAACACTAATCCGGCTCACCAGCAGTACACTAAACAGTTGCAGAAGCAGCAGGCCGATAAGCCCGGGGCCGACAAAAATGTCTGAATAATCCTGCAGCTTAAAACACGAGACCGCAACACTGACAAGGAATACATCGAGCATCATCCAGTGTTTGAGTGTTTGGATGATAGCCAGCGAATAACGAAATGGCATAAACCACTTCATGTCTAAAGCTAGGTGAGTCATCAATACTGAACTGCAGACAAGAAAAGGTGCAATGGAACTGCAGAATAGGATTAATAATCCGAGTAGCGGGAAACCTTCCGCCATTAACGTGAATACGCCAGAAGGAAGTGTTGCGGGGATCATCACGCCAATCAGACGAATACTGATGTAATCAAAAAAGTGCGACGGAATGAACAACAGCAAACAGGTGACAGCTATTGCTAGGTTGCCTGATAGGCTAGGAGATCCACCTCGATAAAGTTGAGTACCGCAGCGAGGACAATACGCTGATTTTCCGCTCGGGACGGCGGTTTTATCTACCGGTAACTCACACCCTTGGCAAAGACGCACATTTTGCGCCTCTTTCTGATGATGTTCTGGCAATGAAACAGCTGAGTTTGACGCTTTAGAAGTGGAGGCCATAAGACCTCCAGAAGATGATTGGAATGTTGTTAAATGGAAACTGGTTTTGTTTGATTGGGCGAGTATTAGGCTCGCCCTTAGATGATGAACAAACGTTAGGCGTGAGATTGCACACTGCCGTAGAGTGTTTGATACAGTCCTTGTTGTTCAACCAATTCACCATGTGTACCTGTTTGTGTTACTTGCCCATCTTCTAATACATAGATGAGGTCAGCTTGTTTTACCGCTGAAAGTCGGTGCGCAACAATCAATGTTGTGCGGTCTTTCAAAAATTCACTCAACGCTTTGTGTAGCGCCGCTTCCGTTGCAGTATCTAGGGCAGACGTCGCTTCGTCGAGGATAACAAACTTAGGATTACTCAACACCATTCGAGCGATCGCCAAACGCTGTCTTTGACCACCAGATAGACGAACCCCGTTCTTACCAATTTGTGTATCTAGACCATCACTTAATTGCGAAATGACGTCTTGCATTTGAGCAATATCTAGAGCGCGCCACAATGACATTTCGTCGTAATCAGCACCAAGGGTTAGATTATGCCTTAATGTATCGTTGAAAAGTATAGGTTGTTGTAAAACAACGGCTATTTGATTACGAATTACATCGAAGCTGATGTCGTCAGTTGTCTCACCGTTGTATTTAATGTGACCCGAGTCTGCGCGATAAACACCAATCAGTAGTTGGATTAACGTGGATTTGCCGCCACCACTTGCTCCCACCAGCGCCACTTTCTTACCTGCTGGAATAGAAAGTGAGAGTTGGTTTAAAACAGTGTTTTCTAAAGTGTAAGAGAATGTAACATTTTCAATATCAACTGACACTTCTTTATTTTCAGAGAATGGATTCACCTTACTGATAGGGCGGTGCTCTTCCTCAAGTGTAAGCAGGTCATTGATACGTTTTAATGCGGCCTTCGCGCTGTACCAAGAAAACTGAATACCCAGTAGTTCTTGCACTGGGCCTAACATAAACCAAAGGTAACCAAATACCGCAAAGATTTGACCAATGGTCAAGTCGCTAAATAGCACCATTAACATCGCTACAGCTCTAAACAGTTCAAAGCCGAGTAAGAATAGAAGAAATGATAGGCGACCCGCGGCTTCAGACTGCCAAGCGTACTTGTCGGCATCGATACGAACTTGGTCCGCTTGTTGTTTAAGTTCGTCTAAGAAGATACGTTCTTTATTGGCCGCTCTTAGTTGATAAATGCCATCGAGAGTCTCGACAAGACGATTCTGAAAACGCTCAAAAGACTGGTTTTCATGCTTCTTAAGGTGTTTAACCTTACTTCCGAGTTTTCGAGAGAAGTAAATCACCACAGGGTTAACCAATAGGATGAACAAACCCAAGCGCCACTCTAGCCAGAGTAAGACAATTGAAGTGCCGAGCACGGTAAGAAAGCTGATAAGAAACTTAGACAGTGTTGAACCAATGAATTTATCGATGGTCTCTATGTCAGTGATTAAATGAGCGTTGATCCCGCCGCTCCCTTTTGTTTCGTACTGTCTGATACTAATGCGTCCAAGCTTGTCGATCATCTTGCTACGCATCTGGTAGGTGATGGTCTTCGATACTAGGGTAAATTGGCGCCCCTGAAGGATGTTAAGCCCTTGGCTGACCGTGCGCATTACAACAACCAACAGCAGAGTCAGTGCAATGTAGCCAGTGGGCGTTTGCATTGAATCTGGTAGTAGATGATTCATCATCTCTAAGCCGGAGGCAGGCTTGTCGAGCAGCACTTCATCAACCATTAACGGCATTAATAGAGGAATAGGGACGCTGATAAGCGTGGCGAGAATGGCAATAATGTTGGCAAACACCAGCTTGGACTTGTGTTTTTTTACTTGAGTCACCAGCCAAGAGCGGCTGATAGTGTCATCTGAATTGGTCATTGTAATGAGAATAAGTCCTATTTGGGTTGGTGGCCGCATTCTACTGCGTTCTCTTAATAATGGAAGTCTCAATTTAATTGGAAGTTAATATGAAAATAGAACATTACCATCGCTTAACCAAACAAGCCGTCGCTTTAATCGAATCAGAAACCGATATGATCGCAAATTTGTCAAATATCAGTGCATTACTGTCGATGGAACTTGACGATCTTAACTGGGCAGGCTTTTACTTAATGAAAGGCGATGAGTTGGTTCTTGGTCCATTTCAAGGTAAACCTGCGTGTGTTCGTATTCCAGTTGGCCGTGGTGTGTGTGGAACGGCAGTGGCAACAAATTCTGTACAACGTATATACGACGTACATGAGTTCGAAGGTCACATCGCTTGCGATGCAGCAAGTAACTCAGAGATCGTGATTCCGTTCTCGATCAATGGTGAAATTGCTGGCGTGCTTGATATCGATAGCCCAAATGTTGGCCGATTTAGCGAAATTGATGAGGAAGGATTGGTATTTTTCATGGCAGAAGTGGAAAAGCTGCTTAATTCGCATACGAACAAGGCATAAATTATTCTCTTACTGTGGTTTTTCCCAAGCATCTCTCTATAATACGTAAAAATATTTTCTTAATGCTCGCGGAAAACCGCAAAAACCAGGAACCCTCATGGAAAACACTGAAAAGTTAAAAAACAGCAAAGAAGTTATCGCATATATTGCTGAATGTTTCCCTAAATGCTTTACTCTAGAAGGTGAAGCAAAACCACTTAAAATTGGTATTTTTCAAGATCTTGCTGAACGTCTAAGTGAAGACGAGAAAGTAAGCAAGACTCAGCTACGTGCAGCGTTAAGACAGTACACTTCATCATGGCGTTACCTGCACGGCGTAAAAGCTGGTGCAGAGCGTGTTGACCTAGATGGCAACGCATGTGGTGTTCTAGAAGAAGAGCACGTAGAGCACGCTAAAGCGACTCTTGCAGAAAGCAAAGCGAAAGTTCAAGCTCGTCGTAAAGAGCAAGCGCAAAAAGCTCGCGAAGAGAACAAAGCAAAACCTAAGGCGAAGAAAGCTCAACAGCCTCGTCGTCAAGCACCAAAAGCTCCAAAAGTAGAAAAGCCTGTTGAAACACGCGCTCTAAATGCTGACGAATTCGTTACTGGCAAAGAAGTGAATGTGAACATGGGTAAAGGAAACATGGCTGCGACCATTGTTGAAATCAATAAGGAAGATGTACGTGTTCAGTTAGCAAACGGCCTACAAATGGTTGTTAAAGCGGAGCACTTGCGCGCTTAAAGGAGATACTCCTACGCATGAAATGCCGTTCAAAATTGACACTGATTGCTGCTAGCTTTTGGCTAGCAGCTTCAGCTCAGGCTCTAGAAGCCAAACTCGATCAGGATGATTTACCTATACTCGCTCCTGAAGTCCAACATGAAACCGCGAGTAAACGTGTAACTTCTCGTTTCACGCGCTCTCACTACAAACACTTCAATCTCAACGACGATTTCTCTCAAGCTATCTTTAATCGTTATCTAGAGATGCTCGACTATAACCGCAATATCTTCACTCAAGCGGATATCGACTCGTTTACTTCTAAAGCCATTCAACTTGATGACCAATTGAAAGCCGGTAATAACCAGATCGCTTTTGATGTGTACAACCTCTCGATGCAAAAGCGCTTTGAACGTTTTCAATATGCGTTATCTCTGCTTGATGAAGAGATTAAGTTTGATGTCGACGAAAGCATTGAACTCGACCGTAGTGAAGCGGCTTGGCCTAAAGATACCGCCGAAGTGAATGAGCTTTGGCGCAAACGTGTTAAATACGATGCGTTAAATCTCAAGCTGACGGGTAAAGAGTGGCCTGAAATTCAAGAAGTTTTGGAAAAGCGTTACAACAATGCGATGAAGCGAATTACGCAATCGCACAACGAAGATGCTTTCCAGATCTACATGAATGCATTCGCTCGAGAAGTTGACCCTCACACTAGCTACTTGTCACCACGCAACGCCGAGCAGTTCCAATCAGAAATGAATCTTTCATTAGAAGGTATTGGTGCTGTGTTACAAATGACCGATGACTACACGGTTATTCGTTCATTAGTGGCTGGTGGTCCTGCGTCTAACAGTAAACAGCTGGGCGAGGGGGATCGCATTGTTGGTGTCGGTCAAGATGGCGAAGAAATCGTTGATGTTATTGGTTGGCGCTTGGATGACGTTGTTCAATTAATCAAAGGTCCAAAAGGAACTAAGGTTAAACTTCAGATCCTGCCTGATGGCAAAGATGCAAAAAGTCACGTTGTCACAATTGTTCGCGATAAGATTCGTCTAGAAGACCGAGCCGTTAAGTCTGAAGTGATTGAGAAAGATGGTAAGAAGATTGGTGTGCTTGAAGTACCGAGCTTCTACGTTGGTCTTTCAAAAGATACTGATAAACTGATTACAGACCTTAAGAAACAAGGTGTCGACGGTATTATTGTTGATCTTCGTAACAACGGTGGTGGCGCCCTGACCGAGGCAACGGCACTTTCTGGTCTGTTCATTAAAGAAGGCCCAGTCGTTCAAGTTCGTGATAGCTATGGTCGTGTCAAAGTGAATAGTGATACCGATGGTGAAATCAGCTATCAAGGTCCACTGACAGTTTTGATTAATCGATACAGTGCATCGGCATCAGAAATCTTTGCTGCAGCGATGCAAGATTATGGTCGAGCAATCATTTTGGGTGAGAACTCGTTTGGTAAGGGAACGGTACAACAACACCGCTCATTGAATCATATCTACGATTTATTCGATAAAGAGTTAGGTTATGTTCAATATACTATTCAAAAGTTCTACCGAATCAATGGTGGTAGTACACAGAACAAAGGTGTTGTTCCAGATATCGCTTATCCGACGCCAGTCGATCCTGCAGAAACAGGGGAGAGTGTAGAAGACAATGCGCTACCATGGGACAGTATCGACAAAGCAAAATACTCTGTGTTACAGCGTAACGATGAGCAAATCGCGAAGTTAACGACGCAGCATCAAGCTCGTATTACTCAAGATATGGAGTTCGGATTTATCGCTCAAGATATTGAAAAATACAAAGCAGATAAAGACGACAACATGCTTTCTCTTAACGAGAAAATGAGACAAGAAGAGACAGATACAGCAGAAGCGCTTCGTTTAGAACGTATCAACCTGCGTCAAAAAGCTAACGGTGAAGAAGCCTTTAAGACACTCGATGATGTGCCTAAAGACTATGAAGCTCCTGATGCTTATCTCGACGAGTCGGTTGCAATCATGCTAGATATGCTTAAGAAGTAGTTCTTAATGAATAATTAAAAGCGAGCCTCGTGCTCGCTTTTTTATTGTCTGTTGCTTGCGAGTGATTGCGTTTTTCGCTCTTTAGGTGACAATAATGTTACTTCGCAAGTAAAATTTAGTGATTTGGATCATATTTTTCGCTTTATATGAATAACGTGCCTAAGCTTAAAGAAACATAAGGGGGCGCGTATGAAATGGATACTTCTGACATTATCTTGTCTATCATTTATCGCTACAGCTGGTGAAGGTGCTGCACCGGTACCAACTGAGCCAACCCAACCAGCTAAGAGTGACAGTAATCTGTCGCACTTTGATCTTCCACTTTTGCTGGGCGATTGGTATTTATTAAACCCTAATCCTGAAGATGGCACTGAAGATTTCCGAGCGATTAAGCTCACCCTAGATTCCAACTACACGTTTAGCATCGATATTCAAAAGAGAGACTTTAGTGTCGATCACTGGGAAGGTATGTATAACGCTAATGGCGATACCATCATTCTTGGTTTAAATACCTCTGAACCTCAGGTTTACTCTTATAGCAGTAATCATAATATGTTGAACCTTAACGGTGTACTGTTTACCAAAGCGTTACCCAATGCGCTGGCTGGAATCTGGTCAAGTGCAGAGCTTTCAGGCAGTGATTTAAGAGCAAGCAACATCCAGAAAATGGATCTAGTGCTGCAGCCTGATTTTATTTTTATGTTCCGAGTGTCTGATGAGTCGGGCGGGGAGATCGTCCAGCGTGGTGTTTACTACACCGAAGGTGATCAACTGGTTCTTTTATACGAAGATGGCGAGCATGGTACGCGTTATACACTAAACAGTGACGTATTGACGTTAGAAGGCGAAGAAAGTGACATGTATGCCGTACTCAACAGGATTCGTTAACGCGCTGTTTCCAAAGAGGTTGTGTTAGTTTGTTACTCTTATTGATTGATGGAAAATAGTAACGTCGCCCCCAATCACAGTGATAAATAACATTTCTGGTTAAAAAACTAGCAAATATAAGAGGCATTTATACCAAATGCCTCTTTTTGTTCATCTAGCTCTTGTGTTCTGACCAAACTGCCTTTAGATATATACAGTTATTTCAAATTTACGCATAACGATCAAAAGGAACAAGTCATGGCACATACCCCTCAAGCCAAGTATCGTAAAGATTATCAATCACCTTCTCACAGTATCTCTGAGATAGACCTAACATTTGACCTATATGACACGGCTTCTATTGTGACCGCCGTTTCTAAGGTGAAGCAAGAAAAGGAAAGCTCAACACTGGTACTGGATGGTGAAGGCTTGAAGCTGGTATCTGTGTCGGTTAATGGCGCAGAGTGGACTCAATACGAACAATCTGAAACGCAACTAACATTGACAGAACTTCCGCAAGAGTTTGATCTAACAATTGTGACGGAAGTGAACCCGGAAGGTAACAGCGCATTAGAAGGCTTATATAAGTCTGGTGGCGCTTTCTGTACTCAGTGTGAAGCGGAAGGTTTCCGTCGTATTACTTATTACATGGATCGCCCTGATGTATTGGCTAAGTTCACTACAACAGTCATCGCTGACAAAGCGGAAAACCCATTCCTATTGAGCAATGGTAACCGTATCGATGAAGGCGAAGTAGAGAATGGCCGTCATTGGGTTAAGTGGGAAGACCCGCATCCCAAACCAGCGTACTTGTTCGCATTGGTTGCAGGTGACTTTGATGTGCTGCGCGACAAATACACGACTCAATCCGGCCGCAATGTTGATTTAGAAATCTTTGTTGATAAAGGCAACCTAGACCGCGCAAACCACGCGATGGTGTCGCTAGTAAATTCGATGAAGTGGGACGAAGAGCGCTTTGATTTAGAATACGACCTAGATATCTATATGATCGTAGCGGTTGATTTCTTCAACATGGGTGCGATGGAGAATAAAGGCCTTAACGTATTCAATTCTAAGTTTGTTTTGGCTAATGACCAAACAGCAACGGATACAGATTACCTCGGCATCGAAGCAGTAATTGGCCACGAGTACTTCCATAACTGGACCGGTAACCGCGTTACTTGTCGCGACTGGTTCCAATTAAGCCTGAAAGAAGGTCTAACCGTATTCCGCGACCAAGAGTTCTCTTCTGATCTAGGTTCAAGAGCGGTAAACCGAATCAATAATGTTCGTATTATTCGTGGTCCTCAGTTCGCAGAAGATGCGAGCCCAATGTCTCATCCAATCCGTCCTGAGAAAGTGATCGAAATGAATAACTTCTACACTTTGACGGTTTACGAGAAAGGCAGTGAAGTCATTCGTATGATCCACACTTTGCTGGGTGAAGAGGGCTTCCAAAAAGGCATGAAGCTTTACTTCGAGCGTCATGATGGCACAGCAGCGACTTGTGAAGATTTCGTGGCAGCAATGGAAGATGCATCAGGCGTCGACCTGACTCAGTTCCGTTTATGGTACAGCCAATCGGGTACACCGACTTTATCGGTAGAAAGTAACTACGATGCAGAAGCTAAACAGTTCACGTTGAAGACAAGCCAACGCACAGAGCCAACACACGAGCAATCTGAAAAACAAGCGCTACACATTCCTTTCGACATCGAACTCTACACATCGAAAGGCGATGTGATTGAGTTACAATGTAACGGTGAGCGAGTAGGCAATGTGTTAGATGTCAAAGAAGCGGAGCAAACCTTCGTATTTGATAACGTTCAAGAGCAACCAATTCCATCTCTACTGCGTGAGTTCTCTGCACCTGTGAAACTGGAATATGATTATTCAGACGAAGAACTTATCTTCTTGATGGTTCACGCTCGCAATGAATTTTCTCGTTGGGATGCAGGCCAGATGCTATTGGCAAAATACATCCGCAGTAATGTAGCGAATGTACAGCAAGGTAAAGAGTTTGAACTGTCTTCTTCGGTCGTTGATGCGTTCCGTGGAGTACTACTGAGTGAAACTCTTGAACCAGCGTTTATTGCTGAGATGCTATCACTACCAAGCCACAATGAAGTGTCGGGCTGGTATGAGCGTGTCGATATCGATGCAATTGCATCTGTACTGAAATCAATGAAAGTAACACTGGCTACAGAACTGCAAGATGAACTGGCTGCTGTATACCATAGCCATGCGCTAAAAGAGTACACCATCGATCATGACTCAATTGGTAAGCGTACATTGCGTAAAGTTTGCTTGAGCTACCTAGCACACACAGAACTTGGTAATGACCTGGCGGTTGAGATGTACGAATCTGCGAATAATATGACAGATACGATGGCAGCAATGGGTGCTGCGAACAGTGCACAACTTGCGTGTCGTGAAACGCTAATGGCTGACTACAGCGATAAGTGGAAACACGATGGTTTGGTTATGGATAAGTGGTTTGCACTGCAAGGCACTAACCCAAGCAGCGATGCGCTAGAAGTGATCAAAGCGTCAATGTCTCATCAAGCGTTTAGTTTGAAGAACCCGAACCGTACTCGTAACTTGGTTGGCTCATTCCTGAACATGAACCCAGTTCAGTTCCATGACAAGTCGGGTAAGGGCTATGAGTTTGCGGGTGAGATCCTGCGTGAGCTAAACAGCACTAACCCGCAAGTTGCTTCTCGATTGATTGACCCACTACTTAAATTCCGTAAATACGACGAAGAGCGCCAAGCGTTGATCAAAGCGGAACTTGAGACGTTAAAGTCGATGGACAATCTTGCAAAAGACCTGTTTGAGAAAGTGACGAAAGCGCTTGAGGCGTAATCTAGGTCATGATTCTCTGCTAACTTTAGCGAGATTATCTTCTAACTATACAGCGAAAAGCGATATAGTCAGATAATGTTTAAATTTAAGCCAGTAATGCATTTGTATTGCTGGCTTTTTAATCAAAAGTGCCGATTTTTCGGGATACTGTTTATTTGTACAGGTATTGTATGAACAGCTACCATTTCAGACTCAACATTACTTATCAGCAATTTTTGGCGAATTATTCAGGGGCCGCAAGTAACGTACATGTTATTACGACGACGGGTTTAAGGCTCCAATTACCTGCAACTCGATTCAGACCATTTCTTACACAAATAGGGGTGAAAGGGCTGTTTAGACTAACAACTGACCAAAATAATAAGTTTATTAAGTTAGAAGCTCTGTAAGCCTTGCCATAACTAGAGAGTTAAAAGGAATCTTAATCACATAATCAAACATTTCACCTCCTACCAGCCCGAAAATTATTAACTATTTTTCAATAATGCTTTTACAATAAATGGATGCATTACCTTTGCTTAACTCGCTTGTGAAACCAGAGGTTTAGGGCCCTGTTTTCGAGCGAGCTGAGTGATCCCCCTAATAATAAAATACAATTTTAATTGTGGAGTGTGACTATGACCGCACGTGAAACTGTGGTTCCAGTTTTGCTTGAAAAAGTGTACAAACTGATTCAAGACAAACTAGACCTTGCTCATCGACCTCTAGTAACTCAACTTGCTCAACACATGTTTAGTAATGTTTCTCACGACGACCTTATCCAAAGAAACGAATCCGATTTATATGGTGCTGTAGTTAGCTTATGGCATCACATCAATGAGAAGAAAGCCGACGATATCTCTGTGCGAGTATTCAACCCGACGGTTAGTCGCCAGGGTTGGCAATCAACGCACACGATTGTTGAAATTGTGGTGCCAGACAGCCCATTTCTTGTCGACTCGGTAAAGATGGCACTAACACGCCTTGATCTCTCTTCTCACTTAATGCTCCACAACCCAACTCAAATTCTTCGTTCAGACAAAGGCGATGTCGTCGGTGTTAGCGCTAACGAAGGTGTTTTCCAGTCACTGTTCCACATTGAGGTTGACCGCTTAAGCAGCAAAGCTGAGATGACTCAATTGAAAGAAGAGTTACTGGCGATCTTCCGTGATACAGGTCTGGTTGTTAATGACTGGATGAAAATGGTTGAGCGACTACAAACCGTTACAGACCAAGTTGAAGCGCAAAAAGATTCTATTCCAGTTGACGAAAAACGTTTCGAAGAGACCGTTGCGTTTTTGCGTTGGCTAGGCGAGCACAACTTCACTTTCATGGGATACAAAGAGTACGACTTAGTATCTGTTGATGGCGATACAGTTTTAAAACCAACGGAAGAGCAAGGCCTTGGTTTATTCGCGAACTCAAATCGTGTCCGTGATGTAAAACTGTCTGAATTCTCTGACTCGGCAAGACTAGAAGCGAAGAAGCCTTACGTTCTTATTCTAACGAAAGGTAATACAGCGTCACGCATCCACCGTCCGGCATATACCGATTACATCGGCATTAAGAAGTTTGATGAGAACGGTAAAGTGATCGGTGAGCACCGTTTCACAGGTCTTTACACATCTGCAGTTTATAACCACACAGTAGAAACGATCCCACTTGTGCGCGAGAAGGTAGAGCGTATTCTTGAAGCAAGTGGTTACCGTGAAGGTTCATATTCTTACAAAGCACTACATAATATTCTTGAAAACTACCCACGTGACGAACTTCTGCAAGCTCGTGAAGAAGAGTTGTTAGAAGTTGGTACTGGTGTCGTACAGATGCAAGATCGCGATCTGCTGCGTTTGTTCGTTCGCAAAGACCCGTTTGGCCGTTTCTTTAGCTGCATGGTGTATGTAACTAAAGATAGATATAACACTGAATTGCGTCGTCAAACTCAACGTATTCTTAAGCAGTACTTTGGTTGTGAGCAAGAAGTGGAGTTCACGACTTATTTCTCTGAAAGCCCACTGGCTAGAACGCATTACATTGTTCGTGTTGATAATAACAACATGGACGTTGACGTTAAGACAATCGAGCAGAATTTAATGGAAGTATCATCGACTTGGGATGACCGCCTATCGGAGTCAATCATTGCAAACTTTGGTGAGAGCAAGGGACTTCCTCTGTCGAAAGAGTACATGCGTGCATTCCCACGTTCATACAAAGAAGACATGATGCCAGGTTCTGCGGTTGCAGACATTGAGCGCTTGGAAGCTCTGACTGAAGAAAACAAGCTGGGCATGTTGTTCTACCGCCCACAAGAAGAGGCAGCGGACTCGAAAGCGGTTCGACTAAAGCTTTTCTACCACAGTGATGAGCCAATCCACCTTTCAGACGTTATGCCTATGTTGGAAAATCTAGGTCTTCGCGTGATTGGTGAGTCGCCTTATGAAGTTCGTAAGACTAATGGCGTTACATACTGGATCCTTGATTTCTCAATGCTGCATAAGAGCGAAGAGACGATTGATCTTCGTGAAGCGCGTGATCTTTTCCAACAAGCATTCGCTGCGATTTGGGCTGGTGAGCTAGAGAGTGATGGTTTCAACCGCCTCGTACTGGGTGCTGGTCTATCAGGCCGTGAAATCTCTATCCTTCGTGCGTACGCTCGTTACATGCGTCAAGTCGGCTTCCCATTCAGTCAACAATACATTGAAGAAACACTGTCGCATTACCCTGAACTTGCAAAAGGTCTGGTTAAGCTGTTTGCCAAGCGTTTTGATCCTAAACACAAAGGCAGTGCGAAAGGTCAACAAGATCTTATCAACACAATCACTGAGCAGTTAGATCATGTAGAGAGCTTGGATGATGATCGTATCATTCGTCGTTACATGGAAATGATCAGCGCAACGCTTCGTACTAACTACTACCAAGTAGACGAGAACAAGCAAGCAAAACCATGGCTAGCACTTAAGATGAAGCCAAGCGAGATTCCTGATATCCCGGCACCAGTTCCGGCATTTGAGATCTTCGTTTACGCACCAGACATTGAAGGTGTTCACCTACGTGGTGGTAAAGTGGCTCGTGGTGGTCTTCGTTGGTCAGATCGTCAAGAAGATTTCCGTACCGAGATTCTTGGTCTAGTTAAAGCGCAACAAGTTAAGAACACGGTAATTGTTCCTGTTGGCGCGAAAGGTGGTTTCGTATGTAAGCGTCAGCACACGATGACTGGCCGTGACGAAATCTTTGCTGAAGGTCAACGTTGTTACAAACGCTTCATTCGCGCACTACTGGATGTATCCGATAACATCATCGAAGGTGAAGTTATTCCACCTAAGAGTGTTGTTCGTCATGACGAAGATGATCCGTACTTGGTTGTTGCAGCGGATAAAGGTACCGCAACATTCTCAGATTTAGCGAACTCAGTATCTGCTGAATACAACTTCTGGCTGGGTGATGCATTCGCATCGGGTGGTTCTAACGGTTACGACCACAAAGCGATGGGTATCACTGCGAAAGGTGGCTGGGAATCGGTTAAGCGTCACTTCCGTGAGATGGGCATCGACTGTCAAACTACAGACTTCACTGCAATTGGTGTGGGTGATATGGCGGGTGACGTATTTGGTAACGGTATGTTGCTATCTAAGCATATTCGTCTGCAAGCTGCGTTTAACCACATGCATATCTTCATCGACCCGAATCCAGAATCTGCGAGCAGCTGGGAAGAGCGTAACCGCCTATTTAATCTGCCGCGTTCTAGCTGGGAAGATTACAACAAAGAGCTGATTTCTAAGGGTGGCGGTATTTTCTCTCGTCGCTCTAAGTCAATTGCTCTGACACCTGAAATCCAAAAGATGCTTGGTACTAAGAAAGCATCTCTAGCGCCAAATGATTTGATCAAGATGATCTTGTCTATGAAGGTGGATCTACTTTGGAACGGTGGTATCGGTACTTATGTGAAATCTTCAAATGAGACTCACACCGATGTAGGTGACCGTGCAAACGACGTGTTACGTATCGATGGCCGTGACCTACAAGCGAAAGTTGTTGGTGAAGGTGGTAACTTAGGTATGACTCAACTGGGTCGTATCGAGTATGGTCTAGCTGGTGGTCGCGTAAATACTGACTTTGTTGATAACGTTGGTGGTGTTGACTGCTCGGATAACGAAGTAAACATTAAGATCTTCTTGAATGGTCTTGTATCAAATGGCGATCTAACGGTTAAGCAACGTAACCAAGTACTTGAGTCGATGGAAGATGAAGTCGGTGAGATTGTACTGGATGATGCATACTGCCAAGCTGAGTCTATCTCTGTAACTGAGCACCAAGGTGTGAGCCTAGTGAAAGAGCAAATTCGCTTTATTCACACTATGGAGAAAGCGGGTTACCTAGATCGTGGTCTAGAGTACATTCCAGATGATGAGACACTGCTTGAGCGTGAGAAGCAGGGTAACGCACTAACACGTCCTGAACTATCTGTACTTATTGCATACGCTAAGATGGTACTGAAAGAAGATCTTGTTTGTGATGAGATTGCGAACGATGAGTTCCATGCGCAACAACTGATCCAGTACTTCCCAACTGAGTTACGCCGTAACTATGTGCAGCACATGGATAGCCATCCGCTACGCGCTGAGATCATTGCAACCGCACTGGCTAACCAAATGGTGAACGAAATGGGCTGTAACTTCGTGACTCGTCTTCAAGAAGAGACGGGCGCAGACATCGTTGATATCGCTAATGCTTACACTGCATCACGTGAGATCTACGGTTTTGGTGATGTGCTTAAGCGTATTCGTGCGCTAGATAACGTGGCTTCGTCTGACGCGCAATACGATCTTATCTTCCACGTTCGTCGTGCGATGCGTCGTATCAGCCGTTGGTTGCTAAGAAACCGTCCAGGCAAACAGTCTGTGACTGCACTGATTGAGCTATACCGCGAAGATGTGAATGCGATTACTAAAGTTCTTGATGAAACGCTAGTTGCTGCGGAAGTAGAAGAGCACAATTCAGTTGCTAAGGTTTGGGTAGAACAAGGTGTTGAAGAAGAGTTAGCAAACTCGGTAGCGCGTTTGTCTAGCCTGTACTCGGCACTGGATATATCCACAGTGGCTCGTGAAACGGGTAAAACAGTTGAGCAAGCGTCTAAACTGTACTTTAACCTTGGTGACCGTCTATCACTGCACTGGTTCTTGAAGCAGATCAATAGCCAAGCAGTAGACAATAACTGGCAAGCACTGGCTCGTGCTGCATTCCGTGAAGATCTTGATTGGCAGCAACGTCAACTAACTGGCCAAGTTCTAACATGTGGCTGTGCGGCGGACCTTGATGTGATTAAGGCACTGGATGATTGGATGGAAAGTAATGCAGTATCACTGCATCGCTGGGAAAGCATCCTAAACGAGTTTAAAGTCGGCTCAGTTCATGAGTTTGCTAAGTTCTCAGTAGCTTTACGTGAACTTATGCTTCTTAATCTAAACTGTATGTCGAAAGACCAATAAGGTTTAGGTAACTTAAGTACCGATATGAAGTGGCAGCCGAGTGGGGCTGCCATTTTTTATGCGTCAAAATAGGGCGAGATTGTTAATTACTTTAAGTTCCAAGTAGATAGACGATAACGTTTACCTAATTATTGACGAACTTTGTTAAGAATTCGAATTATCTTACCCTTACTGGTAGTAATAGATTGAATTGTTGGGTAAATAAGTAAATAATATCGCCCCGTTTACACGGGGCTTTTTTCTATCGGAGGCACAATGCTTTACCGTCTAGCCAGAACTGGCTTTTTCCAACTTGATGCCGAAAAGGCACATGATCTTGCAATTCAAAACTTCAAGCGTTTCACTGGCACTCCTGTCGATCTGCTTTACCGTCAACAGTTACCGCATCGTCCTGTAGAGGTGATGGGGCTAACGTTTAAAAACCCAGTTGGTCTTGCTGCTGGCTTAGATAAGAACGGCGAGTGTATTGATGCATTCGGTGCAATGGGCTTCGGCTTTGTTGAAGTAGGTACTGTTACTCCACGCCCTCAAGCGGGTAATGACAAACCTCGTCTTTTCCGTCTTGTTGAAGCGGAAGGTATTATCAACCGTATGGGTTTCAACAACCTTGGTGTCGATAACCTAATCGAGAATGTTAAGAGATCAAACTACGATGGCATTCTTGGTATCAACATCGGTAAGAACAAAGATACTCCAATTGAGAAGGGCGCAGAAGATTACCTAATCTGTATGGAAAAGGTTTATCAGTACGCAGGCTACATCGCTGTAAACATCTCCTCACCAAATACTCCGGGACTTCGTTCTCTACAATACGGTGAAGCACTAGATGAGCTTCTGGCTGAGCTAAAAACTAAGCAAGCTGAGTTAGAACAGAAACACGGTAAGTATGTTCCACTTGCACTTAAGATCGCGCCGGATCTAAGTGATGATGAAATCAGCCAAATTTGTGAATCGTTGATCAAGAATAAGATCGATGGTGTGATCGCAACCAACACAACACTGGATCGTTCAATCGTTGAAGGCATGAAGCATGCTGACGAAGCTGGTGGTCTAAGCGGCCGACCAGTTCAATCTCGCAGCACTGAAGTTGTTCGTAAGCTTCACGAAGAGCTAGGCGACAAGCTACCTATCATTGGGGTAGGCGGTGTTGACTCGTACGTGGCAGCAAAAGAGAAAATGATGGCTGGTGCTAAACTTGTTCAAGTTTACTCAGGTTTCATTTACAAAGGTCCAAGTCTAGTGAGTGATATTGTTAAAAACCTATAATGTTAGGGACGACCTTGAACGTCACGTTATAAGTTGATAGATATCACTAAAAGATACACTGTAACTCGCTGAGTTTTAGAGAAAAGAGGAATTTCATTTCCTCTTTTTTTTTGCCTATTGCTCAGTAAAATTACTGCATTGAAGGGTAATTTTGCGTTTTACCTAATGGAATGCTTCAACAGTGTGAGACGAAACGATGCTTAAACCTAGTGATACATGGAGTTGGTACTACGATGAACAGCAATGTTCATTAATGCTAAATCTGGGGGAGGATATGATTTTCAAAACTAACCTCGTCCGTAACAAGCTGGTGGATTGTGCATTTAAAGAGAACGAATTCACGGTTGATGATGCTTCTTCGTACCAGACCTTCAAAGAACAGATCTCCGGACTAGAGCTTTCTGAGCCCCGTCAAGCAGAACTGGCACTATACTGTGTTGCTGCAAAGCGCTTCCATAAACCTGTTCAGCCGAAAAGTTGGTTTTTTGAGTCTCAGATTCAAGGCCATGAATGCCCAGAAGAGGGCGACATTGTGCGTATGAACAACCAGTACAGTTTAGGTTACTTCATTGTGCTAGAGGTTGGAGAGAACGCGAGTTTGTGTGCTTCAGTAGACCTTGATGAATTTAATCTAACCTCATCAAAAGCACTTCAGTTTGGTGACTCCATTAAAGTGATGCACGATAGAATGGTAGACGCAAATGCTATCCTGCATCATCACCGCCACATAGCGATGGTAGGTTAATCAAAAACAACGCTCTCACACTCAAGAAAATCGACCCCAGGGTCGATTTTTTTATACCTGAAATTCAGTAATCCAACCAAATCACTCATAGATAATTTGTCTATGAGGCGCTTTTTTACACAACCAAAGCTTATTTTTTCAACTTAATTTCAACACATCTTTGAGCCGATTTCTTGAAATAGGCCTATAAAATTCCCTGTTTAAGTGGTTTTGTAATCGAGTTACACCTCTGGCTTGTTCTTGGTATATACCAAATTATGGCGGAATAATAATTCAAAAGCCTGTGTTCGAGTGAATATTTAGTGCATAGAGTCTGTTATAAGGTTGTTTTTTGAGCGCAAGGTATATGTTGGCTTAGAGAGTTAGCGACTGCTTCGCTCAATGAACATTTGCTGAGCAATTAGGTGGAAGAATCAATGAAAAGATGTGTTTAGAGTGACGCTTATTGACTCAAATAAGGTATAATCGAGCTCATTTTTATCAATAAAAGAACACTATGAATCAATATCTAGCGGTTACCTCAAACGGCCTTGAGAATTTATTAGTTGAAGAACTAACCCAACTAGGGATTACAAACGCAAAACCTGTTCAAGCAGGTGTTAAATTCAAAGCGACGAATGAGCAGATTTATCGTTGTTGTTTGTGGAGTCGTTTGGCTTCAAGATTTGTACGTGTGCTTTCTGAGTTCACCTGTCAAGATGACATGGACCTGTACCTTTCTACGACGGCAGTAAACTGGGTAAATCAATTCCACAGCTCTAAGCGTTTTGTGGTTGATTTCAACGGTACTAACCGTGAGATTCGTAACAGCCAATATGGTGCGATGAAGGTTAAAGATGCGGTTGTCGACTGCTTCGAAAAGAAATCTTTACCTCGTCCAAATATCAGCAAAGAGAACCCAGATATCCGTATCCATGTTCGTCTGCACCGTGATAAAGCGATCTTAGGCGTTGATATGGTTGGTAGCGGTCTTCACCAACGTGGTTATCGTCCAGAGTCTGGCCGTGCACCTCTACGTGAGACTTTAGCTGCAGCAATCCTGCTACGTAGTGGTTGGGATGCGACAAAACCATTCTTAGATCCAATGTGTGGTTCGGGTACGTTAGTTATTGAAGCGGCAATGATGGCAGCAAACATGGCGCCAGGCGTTAAACGTCAGAAGTGGGGCTTCCAAGCTCTGGAAGACTTTGATGCTGAGCTATGGGCAGAAATCAAATCAGAAGCTAATGTTCAAGCGCGTCGCGGTTTGAAAAAAGTAGAGTGCAAGTTCTACGGCTATGACAACGACGCACGTGTTTTGAAAACAGCGCGAGATAACGCGCGCCGTGCTGGCGTTGATGACTTAATCGAATTCGAATTGGGTGATGCGGCGCTAGTGAAACGTCCTGCTGAGTTTGATAACGGTGTTATTGTATCGAACCCACCATATGGTGAGCGTCTAGGTACAGAACCGGGCCTTATCGCACTTTACACAGCATTTGGTGCTCAATTGAAATCAGAGTTTGGCGGTTGCAATGCGTCAATCTTCTCTAGCTCTGATGAACTGCTAAGCTGCCTACGTATGCGTGCTGACAAACAGTTCAAATTGAACAATGGTGCGTTACCGTGTCACCAAAAGAACTACTCAATCTCTGACCGTCCTATGTCAGAGCGTCCTTCTGAGCAGCAAGAACAACAAATTGCACCTGATTTTGCTAACCGTTTGAAAAAGAACATTGGCAAAATTGGTAAATGGGCGAAGAAAGAGCAACTTGATTGTTACCGTATCTACGATGCAGACCTTCCTGAATACAATGTAGCGATTGATGTATACCCAGGTCATCTAGTCATTCAGGAATACGCAGCACCTAAGAATGTTCCAGAAGAGAAAGCGAAACGCCGCCTAACAGACATCATTCGCGCATCTATTCAGGTAACAGGCGTAGAAGCGAACAATGTCGTTCTTAAAGTGCGTCAGAAGCAGAAAGGGTCATCTCAATATCAGAAGTTATCTCAAGACTCTTCGAATTTAGAAGTAAACGAATATGGCGTGAAGCTGATCGTAAACCTTCATGATTACCTAGACACGGGTCTGTTCTTGGACCACAAATTAACACGTCGACGCATTGGTGAGATGGCAGCGGGTAAAGATTTCTTGAACCTGTTCGCTTACACCGGCTCTGCAACAGTTCATGCTGCAGTTGGTGGTGCGCGCACGACTAAGACTGTCGATATGTCGAATACCTACCTAGAGTGGGCAAAAGAAAACATGGAGCTTAACGGTCGAGTAGGCCGCCAACACCAATTTGTTCAAGCTGATTGTCTACAATGGCTAGCAAAAGAGAATGGTAACTACGATCTTATCTTTATCGATCCACCAACGTTCTCTAACTCTAAGCGTATGGAGCAGACATTCGATGTACAGCGTGACCACCTTCAGTTGATGGAGAATCTAAAACGCCTTCTTCGTGAAGAAGGCACGATTGTGTTCTCGAACAACAAACGTCACTTTAAAATGGATCTAGAAGGCCTAGAGGCGTTAGGCCTTAAAGCACAGAACATTTCTGGTAAGACATTGCCTCTAGATTTCGCACGTAATAAGCACATCCATAACTGTTGGGTTATTACTCACAAGTAATGTGTTGTGCACGAATAAGGATAGATAAGTGCTGACACTATACAGTACTGAAGGGTGCCATCTATGTGAGATGGCATTTAAACTTACGGAACAGTTAAACATTAGCCAGCACGTTCAAGTGGTTGATATTGCTTTTGATGATGAGCTATTTTCCCGTTACGGGGTCACTATTCCCGTACTCAAATACGAAAGCTCCGACGGCAATATTAGTACAGAACTGAACTGGCCCTTTGGCTTGTTAGAATTAAACGATTGGTTAAGAAAGAATGGCATTACTTACAATTCATAATGGTCAGTTAGCATTTGGCGATCACCCATTATTAGATCGTGCAGACTTCGCTTTGCAAGAAAATGAGCGTGTTTGTTTGGTAGGCCGTAATGGCGCTGGTAAGTCAACCTTAATGAAGGTTCTTGCTGGTGAGATCATTATGGATGACGGTAAGATGCAAGTGACACAAGATGTTGTTGTATCGCGCTTAGAACAAGATCCTCCTCGTAATGAAGAGGGAACGGTTTATGAGTATGTTTCTGGTGGCTTAGCGGAAATTGGTAAGAAGCTAAAGATCTACCATGATCTATTGGATCTTATTGCGGAAGATCCAAGTGAGAAGAACATTAACCGTTTAGCTCGTGTTCAAGAAGAGTTGGATCATGCGAATGCATGGCGCTTTGATGATCGCGTTAACAATGTTCTTGGGGCTTTGAAACTGTCTCCAAACACTAAGTTAACCGATTTGTCAGGTGGCTGGCAGCGTAAAGCGGCTTTAGCTCGTGCGCTTGTATGCGACCCTGACGTATTACTTCTTGATGAGCCGACTAACCACCTAGATGTAACAACGATCGAGTGGCTAGAAGGTTTCTTAAAAGACTTCCGTGGTTCTATCATCTTTATCTCTCACGACCGTGCATTCATTAAATCAATGGCTACTCGTATCGTTGATTTAGATCGTGGGAAGTTGAGCTCGTTCCCTGGTGATTACGACAATTACCTTGTCGAGAAAGAAGAAGCGCTTCGCGTCGAAGAGATGCAAAACGCTGAGTTCGACAAAAAGCTTGCTCAAGAAGAAGTGTGGATTCGTCAAGGCATCAAGGCTCGTCGTACTCGTAACGAAGGGCGCGTGCGTGCACTTAAAAAGCTCCGTGAAGAGCGTAAGAATCGCCGTGAAGTGCAGGGTAAAGCCGTTATTCAAATCGATGATGCACAGCGTTCAGGTAAGATTGTATTCGAAGCAGAGAACCTGAACTTTGGCTTTGAAGGCAAAGAGATCGTGAAAGATTTCAGCTTCAACATTATGCGTGGTGACCGCATCGCACTGATTGGTCCTAATGGTTGTGGTAAGAGTACAGTCCTAAAGCTTCTATTAGACCAGCTTAAGCCAGACTCTGGTCGTCTACATTGTGGTACTAAACTTGAAGTGGCTTACTTTGACCAATACCGCGAGATTTTAGATCCAGAGAAGTCGGTTATTGATAACCTTGCTGACGGTAAGCAGGAAGTGATGGTCGGTGGTCGCGAACGACACGCTCTAAGCTACTTACAAGATTTCTTATTCTCACCTAAACGTGCACGCACGCCGGTTAAAGCTCTTTCTGGTGGTGAGAAGAACCGACTGTTGCTTGCTCGTATTTTCCTCAAGTCGAACAACTTGTTGATTCTTGATGAACCAACTAACGATTTAGATATCGAAACTTTGGAACTTTTAGAGGATTTGCTTGCCAACTATCAGGGGACGCTTCTTTTAGTAAGCCACGACCGTCAGTTCGTAGATAACACGGTTATGACAAGCTGGATCTTTGAAGGAAATGGCGTTATTGAAGAGTTTGTTGGTGGTTATCACGATGCTCAACAGCAACGAGCGCAAGTTCTTCAGTCGCGTCAGGTTGAAAAGCCATCAAAGAAAGCAAAAGTAGTTGAGGAAACTCCCAAAACTGCGCCAGCTAAGGCTAAACCTAAGAAGTTATCGTATAAGCTACAGCGAGAGCTTGAAGCGTTACCTATGCGTTTAGAGGAATTGGAAGCCCAAATTGAAACTCTTCAGGAAGAAGTGAATGAACCTAACTTCTTCTCAAATCCTGTAGAGCAGACACAACCAGTTTTAGATAAGCTATCTGCTGCAGAGCAGGAGCTAGAAGTTGCTTTTGAGCGTTGGGAAGAGCTCGAGGCACTACAACAGGAAAGTTAAGAAGTAATAATGAGTAGTACGAATTTTAAGTTAACGACAATTGCAGCCTTAGTACTGGCTGCGACGAACGCTAACGCTGCCTTATACCAAGTCGTTGAGGTAGAGAAACCTGCAGCGATTACGAACGCAACTGAAACTTTCGGTGTTGCTATTCAACCTGGTAGTGCGACGGATGGGTCTAATGAACTTGCTATGGGTTGTTTCGATTCTAACGCGACAAACTGTGCAACCGATTCGTTTAAGTTAGCGGGCGAAACACGTAATACAGTTGAAGGTGTTAGCTATCGCGAAGAAGTTCCTTTTGCAATGGATGCTGCGTTTCAATATATCCAAGAGTTTAATGATTTTGAGAATTACTGTTTTCGAGAGCTCAGATACTCAACTTGCGAAAGTTGGGCTTTACAGCGTTGGAAGACTTGGAAGTTAGAAGTTAATGACCTAACACATGTTAATGCTCAGGCATTTGTCGAAGGAGATACTTCGTCTATCAGTAATTTTAACGTAGTTATTAATGCTTTAGACGAATCAGGTGTTGCTCTAGGCATTCAGTCTGATGGTAATGACATACGTAATAATGCTATCACCACTGTTCCATTAATTGCTTCTTCCGAATCGAGAGCTTGGGGAGCTATGACCCTTAGCAATGGTACGGTCGTTAACTATGGTAGTATCTCGGAAGATCAGCCTGTGACTGATACGTCGAGTATTACTTTTAGCTCTAAGCCAGCCATTTGGAACGCAGGTAATGTTAAGCAAATTACCTGGATTCAAGGAGATATTCCGCAAACAGGTGATTACTTTGCACAAGGTAGTATGCGTGGTTTAACTGAGAACAATGGTAAACTTTACGGCGTTGGGTTCGGAACTGCCAATGGTAGTGGTGATCTTCAAGATATGAACGCCAGCATATTTATTAGTGATAGCCTAGATTTATCAACTGCCAATTGGGATACGGTTCAAATTCCTAATGCTAGAGTACAATCCGGTTCATCGAGTGATGATGCTATCTATAGTAATTCCGTCGTATCTGACATTAATGAGAATCTATTTGCGGTAGGACATGCTAAACGTAACGGTTATGTCCCGGAAAATGGTAGTGCAGCGAATAAGGCCTTTATTGTCGAGAATGCCTCAAATACAACGCCTTCTGCTACATTCTTATCTGGTGGAATCTTCTTTAATGGTGCTGGTAGTGAAGCCAAGTCTGTTAATAAATTCAACGAGTTTGTTGGCCAAGTTGATGCAGATACAATTCGTGAAGTAGACGGTAGCGAACGTCGTCACCGTGGTTTCATTTATCCGTATCAAGCAGATGGTACAGATGCTTCAAGAATTGCATTATTCGACAGCAAAGCTTGGTGGTTAGACGACCTGACTAACGGCGCTAATGTTGATGGTCAAGATTTCTCAGACCAAAATAACTTTTTCCGTATTATAGATGCGTCAGACATTAACGATGCTGGTGTGATTTCTGCTACTGCTATCAAATGTACAGTGAATGGTGTAGCACAACAGTACGATACTACGTCGCATAACTCATACTGTGGAAATGCATCATCTGATGCGGTAGAAGAAGTTGTAGCTGTGAAGCTAGTACCAATCTCTGGTGCAACATCGGCTGATATTAAAGCTCGCGGTACGGATTCTCAGAATGTTGAACGTCAAGGCGCAGGCCTGGGTGTTTTCGCTTTGACACTGCTTGGTTTCCTCGGGTTCCGTAGAAAATTTAAATAATTTTAGCTCTTGAGCCCAAGTTCACAGTTCTGAACTTGGGCTTTTTTTCGCCTTGAGAAAAGTAGGATCTTGGTTAATTCTTAAAGTTGGAGTCACAGAAACTCCACGATGTTGTAATCATTATATGTTTAGAAATGGACACCCGTATGAGGACTGCACTATGAAGAGACAAAAGCGTGATCGCCTAGAACGAGCACAATCTCAAGGCTACAAGGCTGGTTTAAATGGAAGGTCGCAAGAAGCTTGCCCGTATAGCCAAATGGATTCTCGGTCGTATTGGCTAGGTGGTTGGCGTGATGCCAAAGATGACAAACAAGCAGGTCTCTATAAGTAATAGGACAAACGTCAAGGATTTCAAAGGCTCCGATTTTCGGGGCCTTGTTATTTTTGGGAACGAGAAGCTGGTGGAGGAGACAATTTTAATGATTACAGCAAATAATCAATCATTTAATGCACTATAACTAATTTGTTTGGTGTAAAAGAAAAGCTGCAAAAAGCAGCTTTATCTTAAGAATTCTTTTAGAAAGAAGACGTATCTTGGAAAAGGCCAACTTTAAGGTCTTTTGCAACGTAGATTTCCTTACCATCTACAAGAACGCGACCATCTGCTAAGCCCATGACTAGCTTACGGTTAACGACACGTTTCATGTGGATCTCGTACGTTACTTTTTTCGCAGTTGGTAGGATTTGACCAGTGAATTTCACTTCACCTACACCTAGAGCACGGCCTTTACCTTCGCCACCAACCCAGCCTAGGAAGAAGCCAACTAGTTGCCACATTGCGTCTAGACCTAGACAGCCAGGCATTACAGGGTCACCTGGGAAGTGACAATCAAAGAACCACAGGTCTGGAGTAATATCTAACTCAGCAAGGATTAGACCTTTACCAAAATCACCCTCAGTTTCTGACATCTTAGTGATGCGATCCATCATCAACATGTTTGGTGCTGGAAGTTGAGGGCCTTGTGGCCATAGTTCGCCTTGGCTTGATGCTAGAAGCTCTTCGCGAGTGTAAGAATCACGTTTGTTTTGCATTATCAATTTACTCCAATTTTTGATAGGTGCATATTAGTGAACAGGTGTACGCTAAACAAGTCCGATCAGTACTAGACAAACCAGTTTTTGATGCGTTCCACAATTCCTGGCGGATGTTCATGTCTTTCAAAGTTTTCAATACGTTCCGCGATTTTGCTAAGAACGCTTTCTTGCTCTTCGTCTCTAAATGGCTTGTTCATGATAAGAGGAATTGCTTCATCTACATTCGATACAGACCAGATATGAAATTGTCCATTTTTAATGCTTTCTACAACATCGGGTTGAAGCGCTAAATGCTTCAAGTTTGTATGCGGTAGAATAACACCTTGTTCGCCTGTTAGCCCTTGATGTTTACAGACGTGATAGAAGCCTTCGATCTTCTCGTTTAACCCTCCAACAGCTTGTACGCGGCCAAATTGGTCAACTGCACCTGTAACGGCAATTTGCTGATTGATTGGGTACTCGGAAAGGGCGCTTACAAGTGAACACAGTTCTGCCAGCGAGGCACTGTCGCCATCAACTTCGCAGTAAGACTGCTCGAATACAACTGATGCGGAATAAGGTAATGGATCTTCAAGGTTTAGCGAGGCACTCACAAACGCTTGCATGATCATCATACCTTTAGCATGAAGGTTACCACCGAGTTCAGCTTTGCGTTCTACGTCAGAGATATCGCCGTCACCAAAGTGGATAACACATGAAATACGAGCAGGTTCACCGTAAGAGATAGGGTGTCCAGGGACGTCAATAACGGTTAAACCATTAACTTGACCAACTTGCTCACCTTGAGTTTCGATGATCACTTGTCCGTCGAGAATATCATCGAGTGCACGCTCGGGAAGGTAAGACTCTCGTTGGTATTTATGTGATAAGGCTTGCTCGATATGAATACTAGTGATTTCAGTGTTGTTTGATTCAATAGCCGCTTCACTAAGCAAAGTGTTGTGCCAGATTGGACACAAAGGGGTATATGTCTGATCTTCAGCTTCTCTAGCACCAGCGCAAAGTAAGGCTGTGACAGCTTCTACATTGAGCTCTGGTAACTGATAGCGTTGCTGAAGCCATTTTAGGTAACCTAAATATTCAACCAAACTTTCTTTATCTAACTTAAGATCTTGTTCAATCTCACTAAAAAGACAAAAGCCGCTGCGGATGTCGCTATCTAAATAATCAAGGTCGCCCATTTGGCCACGATCACCAACGATGATGAGCTTGATGTTATATGCACGAGGTAACTGTGGTGCACATAGATGATCTGGGTTACTCCTGATTGGCTCAATCTCATCGCCAAGTAAGGCCGATTTAAGTAATAGCCAGCTTCCAGGATTCGCGAGGATAAGATTTGCAGAGACAATAAGAAACCCATTGTCGGCTTTAGAAAGCAGGCCCTGCTTGGTCGCAATTACTTGTCCATCTTTTGACTCAACTTGATCGAACAGTGCTTCTGCATTAAGTGACTCTGTTCTGATTACAGGGTGATTATCGTCTGAAGTAGAGAGACTCAATGATTCAATGATAAGTTGACGATAGATGGCATTATCAGGTGCGTTGACGAGTAACACGCGTGATAGGCTAGACAAGCGTACAAAGCGACTTAAGGCATTACGGAATCTATGCTGAACCTGAGTAAATGAAAAGGGCGTTAGGTTAGGGTATTGCTCTAACTGATGTGCGTATTCATCATATTGTGGCGTAACATGTCGCCAGTCTACTTGAGTCATTGAATCTACTAAAAATGGTAAAGAGACAGGGAGTATATAGAAAAACGACAATGCCTAATAGAAGTATCTGTTTAATCGTAATAAACCAAGCAATATAAGTATGATCTTGGTCTATTCTTTTAATTGATCAATTGTCTAATTAGGTAATTTGGGTTACGCTGTCACTAGGATTAACGTTTGGGATTTGACATGAAATATCAGCAGCTTGAAAACTTAGAATGTGGTTGGAAATGGAACTATCTGGTAAAGAAATGGAAGGAAGGTGAATCCATTACCCGTCATATCGATTCAAGTGAAGCAGATGTTGCTGTACAGAATCTTCTTAAGTTAGAACACCAACCAACAGGCGTTCTTGAGTGGATAGAAGAGCACATGTCGCTAGAGCTCGACAACAAGCTAAAACAGGCTATTCGAGCGAAACGTAAGCGCCACTTTAACGCAGAACAAGTCCATACCAAGAAAAAGTCGATTGATTTAGATTATCGCGTTTGGGAAAAACTTTCACAAAGAGCAAATGAACTAGGTTGTACGCTTTCTGACGCGATTGAATATTTGGTAAGTGAAGCATCAAGAAGTGAACAAGCAAGCAAAACAGTAACAAGCCTCAAAGAAGATTTGAGTGCGTTGCTATCTGACGATAAATAGTGATTGAAGGCGGCTGTTATGATGTATGTGATTCTTATTGGGGCAGCACTCGTATTTTGGTTGGTTGCAATTGATAGGCCTGTGCTCAAAGTGACTTTTGAAAAAGGGCAAATAGCTCAGTTTAAAGGGCATATGCCACCAAGTTTCAAACACAACTTACAAGAGATTGGCCGCAATCAGAGCTTTGATGGTGAGCTGAAGGTTTATGCGAAACGCTCGGGCTACAACTTAAAGTTCTCCAAACAGGTTCCTAAAAGCACTCAACAACGTATTCGTAACGTTTTCCCTCACAATGGCTTTAAATCGAAAGGCTCTAAGAGAGCGTGAATTTTAGTAACGCTAACTGACTAGTACTTTACCATTCTAAACTCATTCAATCTGGTCAAGTTCGACCTGCATAATACCTTCAGTCAAAGGAGGTATTATGAAAAGGTTACTGATTCTTTTTCTCTTTTCTCATGTTTCCATCGCTGATGATGCGCTGGTTAACCCGGTGGCGAAGAAGATTAAATCTCAAGTTATCAAAACACTTAATGCTAAAGGGCATAGTGAGCTTGATGGATTTTGTGATTTAATGTTGGAAATGAAGCACAGCAAAGCATTCACCAAAGTTCATCGAGTTAGGACTCATGGTGATGCGAAATTATGTAAGCTAGCTAAAAAAGCAGTACCTAAGAAACAGTATCGGTACCAAAGCTATGAAAAATTCATTCGTATCCAGATAAGTTTTTAACGACAAACTAGACTTAGCGCACTATAACTAAATTTATTGAGTAACCGATAACTATCCCGTGAAAAATAATGCAACTTCATTTAATATATACCACTAATAACTTAAATAGGCTGTCATAACAGTCAGATAACGAAATGTGGTCAAGGGATTTGTAGGTTGTTGTTAGCAAATAAAAATTACACTCCTGAAGTAGTAGAACTCTCCAGAAAAATATCTTCGAATGTTGCAGAACGTTTTAACAAGTGGCTTGTCAGTCCGAAATACAAACTTAATCAGGATCTCGTTGACTCATTGCTTAGCCTAGAGAATCGCTATTGTGATGATGTTATTTTTAAAGAATCGGAGCGTATAACCAATAATCAACGCATTTTGTTAATGTGCGAACAGGATAGGGTTGCCGCTAAACGTGAAAAAATCGCAGCGAAGCAAAACACACTGCGCTATGTTCTAGAGGATGTCTGCGAGACGGCTTCAGTACTTCTAGAAAAAAAGCTTGAAAGCACTCTTATCAGCTCTCTCTTTTCTCAGCTTCCAGACTATAACGACTTTGCTAGCGTTGCTTATTCTCCCTCATTGAACTTCAATAAATTGCACCGCGTAGCGGAAGAGAATCGAGGCTTATCGTCGAGCCTAACGGACTTTGTTTCTAACAGACAGTTTTGTGAGAAATATGGACGTAAACCTAAAGCCATCTTAGACCCGAAAATAGCCGTAGGGCAGATCGGGATTGATAATAGTCGGTTACTTTTTCCTATCCTGATGAGTCAATCACTACTTAAGTGGTCTGACGAAAATACGAAACATATTGCTCCCAAACTATGGCAGCATTTAATGGTGACCGCAAATGCAACGCGTATACGTCTGCAAGACACTTCGGTTAGAGAGCCCGATGTTGGTATTCTATTAGGCACACTGCGTATTTTACCAATGTTTCTGGTATGCAATCATTTCTCTCAAACGTTTGAAGATGCTCTCGTCCAAACTATGCTGAGTTATCGTGAAGCAAGTGATAAGCACAACGAATACTATGCTTGTGCGGAAGTGTTACCTGATACCAGCTTCCTAGAGAAAGTGTTTTCAAGCATGGAAATGACACTGCTTAATAAGCTGATCGAACATATCGATTGGAGCCCGAACACCACTTACATTAAGCAAGCATTAGTGGAGGAGGTCGATGGTGTGAATGTTTCTGATAGGAGTGTTTATGGTGCTGCACTTGCTCAGGCTCATGCGTTTTCTATTTTCGAATCCCTAAACAATAGTGAATTGTTTAACCTCAAGCATCGACCTTATTGGTTCTCTCAGGTTCAGATGTCAGGTTTGGCGATTGCTCAGATGAAATCGAGAGTTCCTGGGCAGTTGATGAACAGTATCTAGTTACCACGTAACTAAAGTATGTTTAGCACCGACTTTGCAATGTAGTCGGTGTTTTCTTTCAAAGCTATAGCTATAGCCATCTCAATAATACCATCCGTGTTTTACGTAACTTGTTAAAACTCTTATATGTTTCACGAAAGCGAGCAGGGAACATATAACATTCACACCTTTTCATCAAACCTTATCGTATCTGTTTAATACTAGTAGCATCAAGTTGCACTGTAACTTCTTCTATCTGAAGAATGAATGCTATCGCGTGTGCACCGAGAGTTTCTTGCATCAGTATGAGTGAGTGTTGTTCTGACGCAGAGAGCAAAGGTTGCAAGTCGGAACATTGTCAGGCAAGGATAGTAAGCGCGCAAAGCGATAACAGAGCAAATCGGCTACGCATATCTATGTGGTAAGTTCCCAGTTGAAATGAAGCTATCATTACAAGACGACCAATCGGCTTATAAACCGGGAAACTATGAGTTAGATAGTTCAAGCTTCACGGTCAATAACTTCGGCGGCCTTGAGTTAAAGCGCTTCGGTATCAAACTTGTGAGGTCAATGAAATGATGACAGCAGCAGAGCTCAAACAATCCATTAGCAGGTTACACAATGATGTGGATGAAGCACTTGAAGATGCCAATGATGAACATGCAAAGGCACAATACAAAAAGATCTTCGACAGCTTAGAGTGGCTACATGAAATGTTGTTGATGCGAGAGTCAGATAAAAATCACGTGAAGATGCTTGGATACCGTGAAGACTCCAATCAAGTTCAATGTATGGTGTCGAACGTAGTTGGCTTAAACTTCTTGGAAGTCAATGTCAGTAACAAACGTGGATGAGCAACAAAGCCACCAAACCAAAATCTATGGGCCATACAAAACAGACCAACAAGCAATGGACGCAGCGCGTAAAAGCTTGTCAGTCACAAGGTTCAACGTAACAGAAAGCCCAGAGCGCCATGCCTAATAAATACAACCCAACTGCGTATTAT
>NZ_JAHGAN010000079.1:0-567 GCF_030248625.1 Vibrio sp. D420a
ATAAAGATGGCGAAGAAGAC
The DNA here is from genome assembly GCF_030248625.1 of Vibrio sp. D420a. Lineage (NCBI taxonomy): Bacteria > Pseudomonadati > Pseudomonadota > Gammaproteobacteria > Vibrionales > Vibrionaceae > Vibrio > Vibrio sp. D420a. The sequence goes on from NZ_JAHGAN010000079.1 coordinate 21, forward strand.
AAGAGACAGTCGACTTACACCGCGCAGAGTGACTATAAGTTAAGTCCAAAAACCTACCTTTACGGAAGTTTTAAAGGCGTAGACTCTCGCTACAGTGCTTACTTTAAGGATTATACGATTTCGACGGGTTTAGGTTATCAGTTCTCAAATACTGAAACCTTCGTGTTAGAGTTCGAACTTGGTCCTGGTTTTCGTTACCAAGAACCCAACCTAGATGAAATCGATGATGACGATATTATCTTTCCAGAGATCGTCGAAGAGGGTATTTTCCGAGGCAATTTAAACTCGTCTTGGCAAGTACTGCCTAATCTGAGCTTCAATGCGGATATGACGTTGGTTTCGGGTAGAAGTAACTTAAGGCTCGATACTGATCTGGAGGTGGTGAATGACATCACCGAAAACATCGCACTCAAGATTGCACACTCACGTCAGTACCACGATAAAGTACCAAATGGCTTAGATAAAGCAGACTCTGTGCTTTCTGTGAATCTGTTGTTCCAATTCTAACCGTATTCTCAACAGCCTCTAGGGTAAAAAGATCATCATA
>NZ_JAHGAN010000008.1:0-179108 GCF_030248625.1 Vibrio sp. D420a
GTGAAGACCCAGTGACCGTTGGCATCAATGGTTAGGTCGCCGTGCGTACCTGTGATCGAAGCAGGTGTGAAGCTATTGTCTGGGTTATCGATATCGGTGCTAGTTAGTGTACCTGAAGTCGTTACCGCTTTGTCGGTCTCATCGACAGCCACAGTCGCGCTGCTTACGGTAGCCGCATCATTCGTACCGTTGATGGTCACTTTAATCGTGGATGGAGTGCCATCGACAGACGTTACTGTGAATGTCTCTTCAACTTTGTCACCGACATTCAGTTGGTTGAATGCGCTGCTGGCGGTGAAAACCCAATGACCATTGGCGTCAATGGTTAGGTCGCCGTGGGTACCTGTAATTGAATCTGGCGTAAAGGCGTTATCCGGATTATCAATGTCAGTGCCGGTTAGGGTGCCAGAGGTTGTGATTGCGGAGTCAGTTTCATCGACAGCTACAGTTGCGCTGCTGACCGTAGCTGCGTCATTGGTACCATTGATCGTCACTTTAATTGTCGAAGGTGTACCATCGACAGAAGTAACCGTGAATGTTTCTTCAACCTTATCACCAACATTAAGCTGGTTGAACGCACTGTTGGCAGTGAATACCCAGTGACCATTAGCATCAATGGTTAAATCCCCGTTGCTGCCGTGCTGAGTTGAAGCAGTAAAGGCGTTATCTGGATTATCGACATCAGTACTGGTCAAGGTTCCAGATGTTGTTACGGCTTTATCCGTCTCATCGACAGCCACAGTGGCACTGCTTACCGTAGCCGCATCATTAGTACCATTAATGGTGACCTTGATGGTAGATGGAGTTCCATCGACAGACGTCACCGTGAATGTTTCTTCAACTTTATCGCCGACATTGAGTTGGTTGAATGCACTGTTGGCGGTGAATACCCAATGGCCATTAGCATCAATGGTTAGATCACCGTTGGTGCCGTGCACAGTTGAAGCAGTAAAGGCGTTATCCGGATTATCGACATCGGTACTGGTCAGGGTGCCTGAAGTTGTGATTGCAGAGTCAGTTTCATCGACAGAGACAGTCGCGCTGCTTACGGTAGCTGCATCATTGGTGCCATTGATGGTCACTTTAATCGTCGAAGGTGTTCCATCGACAGACGTAACCGTAAACGTCTCTTCAACTTTGTCGCCAACGTTGAGTTGGTTGAATGCACTGTTCGCGGTAAACACCCAGTGGCCATTGGCATCAATGGTTAGATTGCCATATGTGCCTTTGATCGAATCAGGTGTAAAAGTATTGTTTTGATTATCAATATCAATACTGGTTAGCGTGCCTGAAGTTGTCACTGTGGTATCAGTCTCATCAACATTTACGGTGGCACTGCTAACTGTCGCTGGGGCATTATTCGAAGTCGACGGGTTGGTTGGTGTATGGTGTATTGTAGTCGTCTGAGAACTATGAATCACGCTCTTCGGATGTAACGTGGTGTGTTGCTCAAAATTGTGACTCATTGTTTGGTTATGTGGCGATAGATGGTGCGAAGGAGTAAGCGGAGTACTCTTAGCGTCTTTAGTTAAGTTTACTTGCGAATGTTCTTCTGGTTGGACTGAAGAAGGAGCTTCTGGATTTGATGAATCTTCAGTGTTTCTCGGTTGATGCCCCAAATCACTTGCTTGGCTTGAGTTTTCTTTAGATTGAGTATCTAGTATGTCCGCTGTGCTTACTCGTTCATCTGATGGCTCAAGGTGTAGGGATGGGAGAATTAGCATCGGACTGTTAGACAGCGGTACTTGAACCCTTGAAATTGAGAATATTTTGATGCTTTTTTTCTTAGCTTTATTTCGTTTGTCATCAATTTGAGTCTTAGTGGGCTGTTTACTTCTGCGCGCCTTAGTACCAACTTCGTTCTTTTTCATAAACCTAACCTAACTGTCCTTGTATCTTACTGATTAAAGTACAGGAATTAAGATTTCGCTACTTAAATACGACTTTTTAAAAGGTATATTGGTTTTAAAAAAATGCAGCGTCAAAACGCCAAAGGTAATGGTTCTCCTATGCTGTTAGTTGACTGCGGAATCGGTATTTAATTCGACTTCCACTTACCTTGTTGTATAAAGAGGTTAGTTTGATAGACGCAAGTACACCTCGTCAGTTAAAATTAGCGTTCGCGGCTGAACACTGATATCCGTTAACTTAAGAGAAATGCGATGATTATTGAAAATGTGCGTCCTGAAAATTACGCTGAAATGCTTAATGTTTGGGAAAATTCAGTCCGAGCAACTCATGACTTCATAACGGAAGAAGATATTGAGTTTTTTAAGCCTATCATCATGGAACAAGCCTTTCCTGCTGTTATCTTAAGATGTGTGAAAAATGATAGCGGCTCTATTGTTGGGTTCGTGGGAACTCACGAATCAAAGATTGAGATGCTATTCATTGTAAATGAAGTAAGAGGGCAGGGAGTCGGTAAAGCGCTGTTGCAGTATGCTATTGAGCATTTAGGCGCGACCCAAGTTGATGTGAACGAACAAAATCCACAAGCGGTAGGTTTCTATCAGCATATGGGACTCAAAGTTGTATCACGCTCACCACTAGATGATATGGGAAAACCTTTTCCGATTTTGCATATGACACTTTAACGCTCGGTTGTCGTAAACCAGTTTGTTAGAAGAAACGCCCAAAGCTAATAACTTTGGGCGTTTCCGTATTCAAATACCAACAAACTTATCGGTTGGCACTTAGCGTGAACGTATAGTGCTCTTGGTTGTAATAAATGTCTGAAACTTCGAACGGTTTACCATCTTCTAGTTGCGCGACACTGCGAGCGTATAGAACAGGGTCGTCTCTTTTTAAGCCTAGATGTCGTCTCACCTCCTCTCCGGGTAGCTCCGCTCGGATCTGCTTTTCACTCCCTTTCACTTTTAGGCCTTTTGAATCTAGGTAAAGGTACTTGGAGCTATTCAAATGAGCTTCGGTGAGATCGTCAAAGTAAGGATCAATAAGCATGTGCGTTGATTCAAATACGAAAGGCACAGCTCCCACTAAACGAAGACGTTTCATAAACCAAACTTGAGAATTCTCTTCAATGCCAAGTGTCTCGCACACTTTTTGTGATGCTGTTACTTTCTCGAGATGTAGGAGTTTATTCACGATGGAGGAATTTAGACTATTGGCTACTTCGCTAGAGGTGAGGTGACTGTCTAAGGGTAACGCCATTTTAAGATCGAGAGTTTGTTCGCAAATAAACGTTCCGCGACCTCTCTGTCTTTCTACAATACCTTGTCTAACCAAGTAGTCGACGGCTTTGCGTGCAGTCATACGAGAAACACCGTATTGCTCAGCTAACACAGTTTCAGACGGTAGTGGATCGCCAGGTTTTAGAGAACCATCGTCGATCTTCTTCGATAAAATTTGTTCTATCTGGATATAGATTGGAACGTGAGACTGCTTGTCGATCATTGAAACCCCCAGTAATTCGTACCTCATCCTATCCCAGGATACCTGAATACACAACTATACAACCAACTGCCAATGTTTATGCATTTAACTGCTTATCTTGACAAAGACCTTCGTGATAGGAATCACATACACGAACAAGTTGTATAGACAACTATACTTATCGATCGTTTAATGCTCGCATAACTTATAAAGATACGGAGTAATCTGACAATGAAACAATTCGGTTCAAAGCTCCAAGATCTCGGAAAAGCGTTGATGATGCCAATCTCAGTCATCGCTGCTGCGGGTATATTTCTTGGACTAGCTGCTGCCCTACAAAACCCTAATATTACAGGTCAAGGATTTAACCAACTTGAGTTTGTGCAATTGATCTTAGGATTTATTCGCAAAGTTTCGGGTTCTTTGTTTGGCAACTTGCCACTGTTCTTCGCCGTCGCTGCTGCGATTGGTTTAGCGAAGCAAGAAAAACCGACGGCTGCTTTCGCTGCAATCATCGGTTTTATTGCAATGCATGTGGGTATTAACTATTCGTTGACGGCTCAAGGCCTAACCCCTGCAACCACTTCTGTTGCACACCTTGTCGAGCAGGGAATGGGTAAAACCGAAGCAATGATGTTCTCTGCTGAGTTTGGCTACACCTTAGGGATATTCTCTTATCACATGAGTGTATTAGGTGGTGTATTGGCGGGCTTGGTAACGGTTGCTCTTCATAATCGCTTTTATACGATTGTCTTGCCTACTGCTATTAACTTCTTTGGCGGACGCCGATTCGTACCAATCATCACCGTTGTCGTATTGCCAATTATCGGTGTATTGATGTCCCTAATTTGGCCTACGATCGGTGCTGCGATAGCCAACATTGGTCAATTTATCGGTGAAGCAGGGAGCTTTGGTACATTCTTATTTGCGGCGACGGAACGCCTACTTATCCCAACTGGCTTACACCATATTCTTAATGAAACCGTGCGCTTTACCCCTATCGGCGGCATCGCCAATGTTGGTGGTGAGAGCATCGTTGGTGCACTAAGTATCTTTAACTACGCTTTAGCACACCCAGAATCTATTAGTAACGATGTTGTGAAAGAGGCTACACGCTTCTTAGCTCAAGGTAAGATTCCTGTGATGATGTTTGCTCTACCGGGCGCTGCGTTAGCGATGTATCACTGTGCTCGCAAAGAACACAAAGTGCGAGTGAAAGCCCTTGTTATTGCTGGTGCGTTGGCCTCATTCACTACCGGTATCACAGAGCCATTAGAGTTCAGCTTTATCTTTGTTAGCCCGATTCTCTTTATCTTCCATGCCTTCATGACTGGTTTATCTTTCGCGTTGATGCACTTGTTTGGCGTCATGATCGGTAACGTACAAGGTGGTGTGATTGACTTACTCGTCTTTGGTGTTCTTGGCGGTACGGCAACCAATTGGTGGCTAGCTGTTCTGGTCGGTGCTTGCTACTTCCCAATTTACTACTTTGTTTTCCGATTCATCATCACTCGAATGAATGTGAAGACTCCGGGACGTGAAGATGAAACAGCGACATCAAGCCAACAAGTTACGGCTTCAGAACAAGCAGAGCAGATCATCGCTGGTCTAGGCGGCGCTCAAAACATCCAATTGGTCGATAACTGCTTCACGCGTCTTCGAGTGAAAGTTAAAGACATGGACAAGATCAAAGACGACTCACTCAAGGCGACCGGTGCAAGTGGTATCAAACGTGCCAGCAATGATGATGTTCAAGTTATCTATGGGCCTCAGGTGGAAAGCATCGCTAACGATGTAAAGCAAGCCTTAGCCATTTAAATAAATTTTAAACGCAATTGAGCCTCCGAAGGTGAGGCTCCCATTATTCTAATTTTGTAAGTGAGAAGTAAGATGAAAAAAGCATTCAATATTGTTCTAGTCGGTGGCGGTTCTACGTGGACTCCTGGTCTACTTAAAGCGCTTTGTAAGCGTAAAGACACTTTTCCTCTAAAACGTTTGGTGATGTTTGATGTGCATGCATCACGTCAAGAAACGATTGGTGAGTACGCTAAACTGCTATTTTCTGAAGATTACCCAGAGCTAGATTTTGAGTACACGACAGATAAAGATGTCGCTTATAAAGATATGGATTTCGTACTTTGCCAAATGCGTACGGGTGGCTACGAAATGCGTGAAAAGGATGAAAAAATCCCGCTATCACTGGGTGTGATTGGCCAAGAAACATGTGGTCCAGGTGGCTTCGCGTACGGCATGCGCTCTATTGGTGACATGATTGAAATGGTTGAAGATGTGCGTGAACGCGCTCCAGAAGCTTGGATTCTGAACTACACCAACCCAGCTGCGATTGTTGCGGATGCGCTTAAGAAACGTTTCCCTGAAGATGAGCGAATCCTAAACATCTGTGATCAGCCAGTGAACTTACTACGTTCTTACGGTCGTCTGCTTGATGTTAACCCAGATGAGTTTGACCCTGTGTACTTCGGCTTGAATCACTTCGGTTGGTTTACTCACCTATATAACCAAGAAGGCGAGGATTTGGCTCCGAAGCTGAAGGCCTTTATCTCTAACAACGGCTTTAAGCCGGTAGACGCGGAGCAGCGCGACCAATCTTGGTTAGACACCTATGCGGCAGTGGCTGACATGTTGCGTGATTTTCCTGATTACCTGCCGAACACTTACCTACAGTACTACCTATACCCAGAGTACAAGTTGTCTAAGTTAGATGCGAACTACACTCGTGCAAATGAAGTTATGGATGGCCGTGAAAAGCGTGTATTTGCAGAGTGTCAACAGGCTGTACAAGACGGAACAACAAAGAACTCAAGTGTCGTTCATAACGATGCGCACGGGGATATGATTGTTGAAGTAGCAGAGTCAATTGCATTTAACCAAAAGCGTAAGTTTGTAGTGATTCTTGAAAACAACGGTTTGGTTGCAAACCTAGATGACGATGTGATGGTTGAAGTCACTGCTGAGCTTGGAATTAATGGTCCACGTCCGTTTGGTGTTGGTAAGATCCCAACGTTCTATAAAGGCATGATCGAACAACAGTTTGCTTACGAGCGTTTAACGGTTGAAGCTTGGTTTGAAGGTTCGTACGGCAAGGCTCTACAGGCGCTTACATTGAATCGTACGGTAGGCGATGCGAAAAAGGCTCGTCTGGTCCTTGATGCACTCATCGAAGCAAATAAAGACTACTGGCCTGAACTAGTGTAACTGAAGGCCAATCGGGTCTAGTTATAAGTCTAAAACAGCCCCCCTTAACCGCTGTTTTAGCTGCTCCAGCTCCCAGGTTACGTCAGTGACTTGGGAGTTTTATTAAGGACATGAGGGAATAGAAGTGAAGATAGTTATAGCCCCTGATTCTTTTAAAGAGAGTTTAACAGCACAGCAGGTGTGCCTAGCTGTTGAAAATGGTCTAAAAAGGGTTTGGCCAAATGCTGAGTATGTATCGATACCCGTTGCTGATGGTGGTGAAGGCACTATGCAAGCGTTGATTGATGCGACTAGTGGTGAAAAGATACAAGTAAGGGTAAAAGATCCAAGAGGGAAAACAGTTGAGGCGAGATATGGTCTCCTCGGTGATCATAGAACGGCGGTTATTGAAGTTGCTGAGGCGTGTGGCTTGCATCTAGTGCCGGCGTCCGAGAGAGATACAAAATCGACATCAAGCTTCGGTGTAGGCCAACTTATCCGTCACGCTTTAGATTCCGGAATCAGCCGTCTAATTGTAGGTTTAGGTGGCAGCGCGACGACCGATGGCGGTAGCGGTATGCTAGCCGCATTGGGCGTAAAGTTTTTAAATGAAGACGGAGAAGAAATTGAACCATGTGGCGCATCAATGCTTAACGTCCATCAAATCGTGACTACCGAGTTTGATCCTAGGTTAGCGCACTGCGAGATCATAGTTGCATGTGATGTCGATAATCCTCTGTGTGGAGATTCCGGTGCCGCTGCGTTTTTTGGGCCTCAAAAGGGAGCATCAAGTGAAGATGTGCTACTGCTGGATAAGGCGTTATATCAATTTGGTCAACTGACAGAGAAAATTACTCAGAGGTCAATCATTGATAGCAAGGGATCTGGAGCCGCTGGTGGAATCGGTGCTGCGTTTTTGGGATATACTGATGCAACATTACAACCGGGTATTGATGTCGTACTGACTATGCTTGATGTCGAAACGAAGATGCAAGGCGCACATATGGTTATCACTGGTGAAGGCAAGCTTGATCAGCAAACGGCTCACGGCAAAGCTCCTGTAGGGGTTGCTAACATTGCTAAGAAGTTTGATATTCCGGTGGTTGCTGTTGCAGGTTGCACCAATGATGGATATCAGGTGCTTTATGAGCACGGGATTGACGCTGTGTTTACTTGTGTACCAAGAGCAATGAGTTTATCTGATGCACTTTCAGAAGCTGAAACAAACTTGAGCAATCTTTCGGAAAATATCGCCCGCACATATCAGCTTGCCTCAGTCAACTAGCCTTTCAAGTTGGCTCGCATTGACGAGCCTTCTCAAATTAGCCTTGCTAGCCCTATTCAAACTCCCCAGTTTTCAAATAATGGATGACTTGTTGAATGACTTTTGGGTCAGACCGTAACTGATGGTGCGGCAGGTTTACTTCCCAATACGCATCCATAGTGGATATTTTCGCCGAGTCTACGCTGACAAGACCGTCGTTTGCTTTATCAAAGTTCTCTCGTGCCCAGCGGTAGGTTTTGGTTCCAGCAATCACGCCGACAGGGTAGTTTGGTTCATTAAGATTTTGTGCAATACCGGCTTCGTTGGTCTTAAGAGATTTGGGTACCTCACCGAACCAGTCTGACCAGAACTTCTCGCTATAGTGTTCGGCGACTTCACTGCCGTGATTAGGTGTCCCTATCATCACCACTCTGCCTAATCTTCCTTGCTGCTCTAATGCATCATTGGCTTGAAGGTGATAACGAATTAATAATCCACCTAATGAGTGGCCCACGAGGTGGACGACTTTTGCTTCTTCGGTGCATTGATGAATCTGCTTGTCAGTTTCTGTAATTAACTCATTCATACTGACACCAACAGAAGAGTAGTCGAGTACGCAGGTTTGGTAACCCGCGCCCAAAAGCCCTTGATTGAGTTCACTCATTGAGCGACCGCTTCTAGTTAAACCGTGAATGATCACCACTAAGTCAGACTCGTCGTTGTTGGAATACGATATTGGTGGAGTAGAACATGCTGTAATAAGAATAGCGGTACTTAAGAATAAGCAGCGCATTATGGACATCATCATAGTCTCACTCAAAATAATAAAGCCCTTGTCGATATAGTATCAACAAGGGCGAACGATTAGGTGGTTGACCGCGTTAGTTTAGAGTCAGTTCTTTCAACTCTGGCAGCTGATATTGCTTCATCGCTTCAACATCTGGGCGGTATGCACGGATTTGAGCGCGCCATTCATCAACAGGTGTGTGGGCAAAATTCACATTGCGAGCTTCTGCAATATCTTGGCATGTACTATCACCAAAGATAATCGTGAAGCTACCATCGTCATGACTCTTAAAATCAGGACGACTTGTACTTACGACGTTGTGTTCATCAGTCATCAAGTAGTTTTGATTGTTGTATAGGGTCAGCGAGCTAAATGCAGCGGCAGGCACTTTGTCGAATGTCGCTTCGTAGCAGGTGTTTGCTTTGGTGTTCTCTGGTGCCCATGATGCGTACATCGCTGTTGATTCTGGGCTTAAACCCCATGAACCAGCAATCGTGTAAGTCCACTTTTCCCAATCAGATACGTTGTTGATGTCAAATTGAACAGAATCGAACATGTCAGGCAGATTGCCCCATTCCGTTAACAGCGCTTCACGCAATTCTAGAATATCGGACTCTTTGGTATCGCTTGTGTAAGGAATGGCTGAATTTGATGTAATCTTCATGTTTGGCTGAAGCTGCTCGGTTACGAATGCAATGTCATCAGCTGTTGCATCAGTACCAGTGCGAATACCCACGTATACGTAGTCGGTCTCGATTTCTCCTGCTTTGTACTCATAAACACCAGGTTCCCACGTGTATTCTACGAATGTGTGGTTTTGATCTTGGATGTGAAGAGACATAAAACGATCGCCCATCTCTGGGACTTCAATGGTGAATCCATCGCGAACATCAATGATAGCAAGAGAGTAAATGTTATCCACATTTGGTGTCACTACCCAGGTATCCGCTGCTTGAGAAATGCCAGTGAAGTGAATGAACTTGTTGATTTCACCGCGCTTCAGCATGTTTAACGCAAAGATATCGCCTTCTTTGCGTTGATATTCCATTGCCGTCATACCGTAATCCAGTGGATTGACCGTCCAGTTCGATGAATCAATCTGTTTGATTACGTCGTTAGCAGGTACAGAAGCGAAAGCTGACGATGAAAGTAGGGCAATCGATAATGCCAGTGTTGTTTTTTTCATACTGTTTACCTTTTTGAAATTGTTATAGCTGGTAGTTAAATTCGACAATGTGTGAACCATCTCGGTAGCTCAATTCTTCGTTCCATTGCGCAAAGTATCGAACGTTTAAGCGAGGGTTTATCTGATATGAGGCGGCAAATTCATGAGCGAGAATGCTGTCGTTATATGCAAAGGCATGCTCTTTGTAGGTATCAGAACCAGATAGGGTGCTCATGTACATTGGGTTGTAATTCAACCAAATGTTGTCGGTTAGCGTTAATTTTCCGTATGTACCTACAATCGCAAATGTGCCCGGTACGCTGTAACCGCTAACGACCTCACCGTTATCGCCAAGTGCGTTGTTTGCGAATGCAGCGCCAACTCCAGCAAGCGGGTAAAGTTGGAGGGGACCAATTGCTGGTATCGCTTGTATAAAGCTGTAAGAGAGTGAACCTGCCTCTGTATCAAAGTCGTAGTTGAAGTCGACTTGTGAACCGCGGCCATTGGTCAAATCCACGCCAAATCGGCGTAGGCGAAGACTATCAATGCTGTCGTCGGCGTAGTCACGCATGCCTAGTGTGTCGCCATAGCCGCCTTTTAATTCCAGTACGTGCATGCCCATTGTGGTGTCATTACCAGTATCGAAGGTTTGGCCTAGCTTTAGGTTTAAGCCCTTGTCGGTGTAGCCCATACCTACCTGTGTGTAGACAGCTAATGGGTCTGACATGTCTTGAACGGTTTCCGTGCCTTGGTTTTGCTGATTGTCTGCAAGCACAACTGGCGATGCAGTCAGCATAAGGAGTGTTAGAGGAAGTCGTTTTATTTGAAACATCGTTGCTGCTTTCCTGTCGTCTATTAAAGCGATGGAAGTATCTTAAGAAAGTTGAGATATGTGCAGAAGTGAACCTGTTGAATCTTAGAAATTAACTATATTAATATCTAGGGTGTTATGACCTGCATGGAAATGAAAGATGAAATCGTTCGATTACAATCTACTTAAAGTATTGCGTGTACTGATTGATACTCAAAACACGCGTCAAGCCTCAGAAATACTCAACTTAAGCCAATCGGCGGTAAGTCACGCACTTGCTCGCCTTAGAGACGCGTTTGATGATCCGTTGTTTGTGAGGGAGCGCTATGGATTGGTTCCTACTGAACGTTGTTTAGAGATTGAAAAATCGCTACCTGAATTGGTTGAACAGATCGACGGTTTGTTTCGAGCTTCGGAAGGGTTTGATCCAATGAAGTTCGATGGAAAAATTTCCATTAGTTTGACCAATGCTCTTACAAACGCTATCGGAGTAAAACTTTATCGAGATCTCAGTGAGCGAGCGCCCAATGCGCAGTTTGAGATTATGGACTGGACGTGGCAGGTAGAGTCTGGATTGTTATCGAGAAAAGTGCATGTTGCTTTGGATTACGGGCCTGAGAGTTACTCTAAGCAGATAAGGCAGAAACTAATGCCAAAAAGCCAGTATGTCATTTGTGTACGTGAAGGGCATCCGCTCACTAAACTTGAGTCAGTGACACTTGATGACATTGCACAATATCCATTGGTGTTGGTTCGAACTCCAGATTGGCGAAGCCGCCACGAAACTGCAGAAGATACTCTGCTTCGAGCTGGCCATATCCCCAACGTCGTATTGAAATCAGACTCACCACAAGTGAACTTTGAAGCGATTCGACATTCCGATGCGATATTTCCGATGATTCGCTCAACGCAGCCATTACCGCCCGGAATTGAGAGTGTAGACTCGATAGGGCAGTCCCCTAAACACAACATGGATATCTACGCATACGATCTGTATCAAACGAAAGACCTGGCACTCAATACTTGGTTAGTGAAAGAAATTGAGTCGATATTGAAGAGCACGCTCTGAGTCACTCGCTTTAGGCTTATTCCTTATCAAAACCGTCAACAATAATAGCTCCCATTGACGCTGGCATAGCAATGACGATAATTCGTTTTAAAGCAACCAACGGAGAATCAAGCGCAGGGAGCTTATCAATGCATAGCAACACCAAAGCGACGACCATAATTGTCAATATATAAGCAATCACGATACGTGAGATAAACTCCATGACTCTGCCGTTGATATTTCTTTGGTAGACGCTCTCGAAAGCGTAAATTGACAAGAACAAACACGACAGAAGAAAAAGTAACGCGAGGTTTGCTGTTGGTAAACTTTCGCCTAGCTGCCAAGCTTCCTCTGAAAATGATATAGGGACAGCGAGAGCAAAGGCCCCCACAAAAATTTGTCCTGCATCTTCAAGGTTAAAGCTCTTTGACACGTGGCCTCCTAAGCATAAGTTCGTTTGGGTTAATCGTTGGTCCACTGCGATGTCATTCCACGCCTTTATCAGGTATTACACCGTCAAACCAACTATGTTTAGTATATCGTATGAAATTAGTCTTGCCCCGTAACTACTTAAAATTGATGAGTTTTCGTCATCACTAAGGAAAAATATGTCTCAATTTGGTTATTCAGCCAAAGCACCTATAGGTCTAATAGACTTTAAGTAGGATGTCTAAGCAGTTAACGTGTTCCATTTGTAGAGATTGCACTTCTCAGCTAAACCCATACAATCCTAAAAGTGGGATAATAAAACGAGAAGTGGGTATGAAACGGGTATTGGACGACTTAAATATTTTCTGTGCAGTTGTGGAAACAGGTAGTTTGAAGAAGGCTGCAGAGCGGATTTCATTACCCCATAGTACCGTAAGTCGAAGAATCGACGCGTTAGAAGCAAGTTTGGGGTTAACGTTACTGCACCGCACGACTCGTGAAGTAAAAGTATCATCCCGAGGGCAGGAGCTGTATCAAGATTGCTCACCCTTGTTCACATCTATTCAGCGCTCTATCGATCTCGCTATCGATTCTGAAGTAGAGTTTAAAGGCAAGCTCAAGGTATCAATGCCTGTCCGTGCTGGCATAGACTTTCTTGGTAACTGGTTGATTGATTTTGCTAGCGAACATCCCGAACTTACGCTCGATATTGCTTTGTCGAATAGTAATCAAAACCTTATCAAGGACGAGATTGACTTAGCGTTTAGAGTCGGTCCATTGATGGACTCATCTGCGATAGCTCTTAAGTTATGGGATATTCCATATTCATTGTGTGCCACTCAAGACTTTCTTGATAGACATAACATTAAAGACACTCAGATCACTACAGAGCAACTAGAATCTCTTCCCAGTGTTATCTCTCGTCCTATGACATCTTGGGCATTCACCAACCCTAAACATCAAGAAATTATGTTGGACCCGTCTCAAGACCTTGTGGTTGACGATCTAGGCCTCGCATATCACTCGCTCATGAAAGGCACTTATCTCGCGATGATTCCTACCGTAATGATTAAAGATGCAGGTGTTGTTGAGTTATCTGTCGATGATCTTAAACCCCGTACACGTATTATGTACGCATACTACTTAGGACGTCGTCACGCGCAAAGCCAAATTAAGCACATTGTCGATTACATTAAGCAGAGAAATTCTGACTCAACCCCATAATCCCATTTTTGCAATTCTGATGTCCCAGATTGCGGATTTTTTCATTTTGGATTTGCCACTAATATTTCTTCCGTAGACAACGAATAGAGCGACTAGCTTCAACGGAGAAAGAATCATGAAAGCAATCATCATCGAAAAAACAGGTGGCACTAACGTACTTGAGTACAAAGAAACTGATAAACCTCAGCTGGCTGAAGGCCAAGTACTGGTTAAGGTCGCTGCAGCGCCAGTAAACTTTATTGATACGATTATCCGTGAAGGGAATATGCCTCCAGGTATGATGCCAGAACTGCCATTTATCTCTGGTGTTGAGGGGAGCGGCATTGTGGTAGATGCCAACAATACTGAGTTGAAAGAAGGTCAAAAAGTCGCTTATTTAGGGCCGATTGGTGCGTCAATGTATGCAGATTACACTGCCATTGATGCAGATAAATTGATTGTTCTAGACGACAGCGTCGACATTCATGAGGCAGGCGCGATGCCAGTGACTTATTTCACGGCATACCACATGCTGCACAATGTTGTTCGTGCTGAAGAAGGAAAATTCGCATTAGTGTACGCCTCAACGGGTGGTGTAGGTACTGCGTTAATTCAGCTTGCAAAAGCAGCAGGGCTCAAAGTTATTGCTTTAGACCGCAAAGATGAAAAAGTAGAACAAGCTCTAAAACTAGGCGCTGACTACGCGCTTAATTCAACAGGCGAGTGGGTTGAACAAGTAAAGGAAATCACCGACGGCAAAGGAGTAAATTATATCTTTAACCCGGTAGCGGGTGACACTGCTGTTCAAGATCTAGAAGTGTTAGCGACACTTGGTCATATCGTTGTGTTTGGTTTCTTGGGTGGCGTCGGAGAGACCAACTTGCAAGCTGAAGCCATTAAACATTTCTCTAAAGCACCGACTATCTCTTATTCAGAAATATACGCTACATACTTTACAAATTTGATTTAGTCAAAGTATCGCTCGAAAACGTTTATCAAATGCTCGCTGAAGGTAAAGTAAAACCGATCTACTCGACGATGCCATTGTCGCAAGCTGCACAGGCACATGACGACATTGAAAGTGGTAAAGTGATGGGCAAACTGATTTTGACACCAAATGCATAGTTAACTCTTACATAATTGATGAACCATCATAATATACCTATGTCGCATTTGTAGTTATTCACCAATATAAAGGCGGCATCATCTATCGCTAGGCCATTTAGGCTTAGTGATGGCATTTCAGCTTCCTTTCTTTTAATCGTTGCTCCTTACCAAGGAATAGAATAGGCACCATTGTCGCTACAAGCGTTTTGACAGGGAGTTATGCAAATGTGAAATTTTGTTAATTAATTCATGGTAATAGAATTGATAAGTGTTATCATTGCGATTCATTTTATAAATATTAGTCATAGAGAAGGCTTAGTTAGAGAAATAAAGCCTCTTAGCAGTGTTATCTACCCATGAAATTAATCCTATCGTTATTGAAAGGCAGTCAGCGTCAGTTTTTTTTCGCGATCTTACTTAGTGGTTTGAGTGCGGTGGCTGGTGTTTCCGTTATTGCTTTTATCAATGAAGCTATCAGTCAATTGAGCCGTGGTGGCGAGTTTCCAGTCTCAATTTTTTTCGTCCTGATCCTGTTTTTGTTTGGGTTGAGTTTTTTATCTCAATCTATGATCACAGCACTAGGACATAAAGTTGTATATGAGCTTAGGTTAAGTATTAGTCGTCGACTCATGAATACTTCAGTTGAACGGGTTGAACAACTTGGGCAGCCTAAAATACTTGCTACTCTCACCAAGGATATTACTGCAATTAGTCAAGCATTTAACAGCTTGCCTTTCGTGGTGTTTGGTATCTCGGTCATTGTCTTTACATATAGTTATCTGTTTTGGCTATCGATTCCATTTTTTGCCGCGACAATTGCAATGACCATCGTATCTGTTTTCTTGGGGCGCAAGCTAATGTTGGTATCCCGCGAATACAAAAGAAAAGTTCGAGAAAATGATGACACCTTGTATGGTACTTACGAGGCAATGTTGAGTGGAAGAAATGAGCTTAAGTTAAGTTATGAACGACGTTCGTCTTTTTATCGAGAGCAGTTGGAGCCCACAGCTGAGCATTCTAGAGTGTTAGACACTAAAGCGGATCGCATGAACGTATTGAATGGAAGTTGGGTCAATACTTCGGTTTTGCTCGTTATTGCAGTTGTTGTTTTGATGCACGTTAAGTTCTCAATTGGAACCTCAGAGCAAGTAACTGGCTATGCGCTCGCGATTTTATTCTTACGCTCACCTTTAGCTGGTTTTGTTGGATCTTTACCAGCTCTAATTCAAGGTGCAGTCGCTTACGCCAAAGTTCGCTCTTTAGCGCTTTCTGAAGAACGCGAAAATAATATACAACTAGACCCACAGCTTAAAAACTGGGAGCAATTGACTTTAAAAGGCGTTGAATATGATTATTCAACAGAAAACGGAGAGCCTGGTTTTTCCGTTGGACCGATCGATTTAACAATTAAGCAAGGGGAGCTTATTTTTTGGGTCGGTGGAAATGGTTGTGGCAAATCTACATGCGCCAAACTGATCACAGGTTTGTACCAACCACATAGAGGATCTATTGTGTTCTCGGGACGACGTATCGAGCAACATAATATCGATTGGTATCGAAATCATTTTTCAGTGGTCTTTGCTGATTTCTATTTGTTTAAAAATCTAATTAATGAGGAAGGTAAACGACCTGATAGAAAGCTCGTCGAGAGCTACCTCACCAAACTGGCGTTACGTGACAAAGTTTCGGTTGAAGAAAGTCAACTTAGTACCACACAACTTTCACAAGGGCAACGGAAACGCTTGGCGTTACTACTAGCATATCTAGAGGGGCGAAGCTTGATTATTCTTGATGAATGGGCAGCTGACCAAGATCCGACGTTTAGGCGTGTATTTTACACAGAGCTTTTACCAGAGTTGCAAGCTCATGGCAAAACGGTAATTGCAATTACACACGATGATCATTATTTCCATTTAGCGGATAAAGTGTATCGAGTTGATGCTGGGAACATATCGATCGTAGATAAAGAACATCATCAACAACCTCGAATGGAAGTGACTTATTAATGATTAAACCAAATTATTCTTATCGGGTGACTATTTTTAGTCTGGCGTTGTCGTTGGTAATGGTGCAACCTGCAGTGGCGAATAACACAACACACGCCATTAGTCTGTATGATGAACCTAAATATCCGCTGGGTTTTGAGCATTTTGAATATGCTAATCCAAATGCACCTAAGCAAGGCGAACTTGCTATGGTGGAGATTGGTAGCTTCGATTCATTACATCAGTTCATTGATCTTGGCAAAAAGCCGCGAGGATTGTTCTGGATCTATGATCGCTTGACTGTACGCGGTCATGATAAAGATGAAGCTAAGGTGCGTTATGGATGGTTAGCTGAAAAAATGGTCATTGAAGATGATTATTCATCTGTGACTTACCACATGCGAAAAGAAGCTAAGTTTAGTGACGGACACTCTGTTGATGCTGAAGATGTTGCTTACTCAATCAATCTTTATCAAAAACATGGGTTAAGTAATATCAAATCACGATTTAAAGCGATTAAATCAGTTTCAGTTATCGACTCGCATACAGTTAAGCTTGATTTTGGTGAAGAAGGTAGCAAGCTCCAGGTTTTGAATTCGGGCAACCTTCCGGTCTTACCAAAACATGTATGGGAAAATCATGACTTCACAAAGCCTTCCTTAGATATACCTGTTGGTTCAGGCCCCTATAAAGTAGCTTCAGTAGAGCCGGGACGTAACATTACTTACGAATTGAGAGATGACTATTGGGGTAAAGACATTGCCGTCAATAAAGGTAAGTACAATTTTAAGAAAATTAAGGTCGAGTATTACCGTGATAGGACGGCTGCAGTACAAGCTCTTAAGTCTGACCAAGTAAATTATATCGCTGAAACCGATATCTTACGTTGGAACAAGTTATATCAAGGAGCAGAATTCGATGCTGGTAATGTGGTCAAAGATAAGATCAATTATGAGGCGCCTTCTTTTGTTACCGCAATGGCATTTAATCTTCGTTTAGACAAGTTTAAAGATATTAGAACACGAGAAGCTTTAGTTTATGCGTTTGATTTTGAATGGTTAAACGCGAAAGCTTTTGACCATCAATATATTAGAGCTAAGAGTTTATTTAATAATAGTTTTTTAGCATCTTATGGAACGCCGAATAAAGATGAACTCGAGATCTTAGAGCAGTTCGCTGACTCTGTACCAAAGTCTGTAATTAATGATTCATTTTCATTGCCCGAATCTGATGGCTCAGGACGGAACCGCCAGAATCTAAGGAAGGCACAGCTACTGCTGAAGGAAGCTGGTTGGGTTATGCAAGATGGTCGACTTATTAATGGTCAGTCTGGTGAAGCAATGACTATTCAATTTTTACTGCCTTCTCCTTCTATGAAGCCCGCTATAGGTGGTTACATTCAAAGCCTAAAGAGGCTAGGTATCGAGTCTAATGTGATAGTGAAAACGGGCACTGAGTACTTCAAACTGTTATTGCAAAGGCAATTTGATATGACGCCGATTCAATATAAGGTTCGAATTCCGCCTAATACAGAATTGCGCTCATCACTCAAATCTGAGTTTGCTAACGTATCAGCAAGTTACAATATTACGGGTATCAGTAACCCTGTGGTGGATAAACTTGTAGAAGGTCTTGTTCATGCCCACTCGTATGCTGAAACTCAAGCATACGGTCGTGCACTCGATAGAGTGTTGAAGTGGAACTATTATTATTTACCACTGTGGGCCCGCAATTTTCAATTAGTTGCCTATCAGAGTTATATCCAGAAGCCAGCGCAAGCTCCTAAGTATGGCTATGAAGTCGAATTTTGGTGGGATAGTCGTAAAGAATAACTATGCTAGGTTTGTATGTGCTCCGTAGGCTCTTATTATTAGTGCCTACGCTTTTTGTCGTTATATCTTTGAATTTTTTATTGCTTCAGTGGCTCCCTGGCGGTCCAGTCGAATCGGCATTAGCCAAGCTACAAGGAGTAGATAATTCAGCTGTTGATCTGTTTGATAGCGTAGAAAGTGCTCAATCGGATAATGTTATAGATCAGCAGCTACAAGAAAAAATTGCTAAGGAGTATGGATTCGATAAGCCTTTATCGGAACGCTATAAAGACACCGTTTCACGCTATATGTTTTTTGAACTGGGCAATAGTTATTTTAATGGTTTACCTGTTAGCGAACTCATCTTAGATAAATTAACGGTTTCTTTGTCATTGGGTGGGTGGACATTATTTATTACTTACTTGATCGCTGTACCTCTAGGAGTTGCTAAGGCAAGTCGACAGGGCAGTGTATTTGATTCATTTTCCAGTTTTGTTTTGCTACTGGCTTATGCGGTCCCTACTTTCATTATTGCCATTATATTCCTGATGCTTTTTGCTGGAGGAGGCGTTTTTAACTGGTTTCCGCTTCGTGGACTTGTTTCATCTAATCATAATGAATTGAGTTTGACTGGGCAGATACTAGATTATTTCTGGCATTTAGCTCTTCCAGTACTTGCGTGTGTCGCAAGCGGATTGGCGTCTTTAACTGTGTTGACGAAAAACTCCATACTCGACCAAATGTCCGAGCAATATGTAGATACGGCGATCTGTATGGGTGAAAGTAAGTCACGCGCTGTGATTCATCATGTGTTACCGAACACTTTGTTAGTTATCGTTGCTAGGTTGCCGTCCGATCTGTTATCGGTGTTTATAGGAGGAACCTTGCTGGTTGAAATCGTATTTTCTTTAGATGGCATCGCCCTTTTGGGGTTCGAAGCACTGCTTGAACGCGATTACCCTGTCGTGTTGGGTATTTTATACGTCTATACAATATTAGGTTTGATATTAAATTTAATTGGTGACCTCCTTTACCGCTTGGTCGATCCAAGGGTCTCATTTTCTGAGGTGTCAGGATGAATGATTCGAAGAATAAGCCTTTGGCTGCTGCACAAGTTACAGATAAATCAATTGTTCATTGTAAAAAGAATAGTGTGATTTTTCGCGGTAAGTGTGCGGCATTGGTTTTGATACTTTTGACTTTTATTTGTTTGTTTGCTGAGGGCGTCGTAAACGATAAACCGATCCTCGTCCATTACGATGGTGAGTGGTTTGTGCCAATTTTCAAGAGCTATCCTGAAACTGCTTTTGGAGGAGATTTTGAATCAGAAGCGGATTATAAAGATCCATATGTACTTAATATGATAGAACAGTCGGGTTGGGTAACTTGGCCACTCGTCCGTTATCACTACGATACGATTAACTATGATTTAACTTACCCGTCACCGCCTTCAAAACAAAATTGGCTAGGGCTTGATGATCAAGGAAGAGATGTTTTCGCCCGCTTAATTTATGGTTTGAGAATCAGTTTGGCTTTTGCATTAGTTTTAACATCGGCCATCTCAGTGATAGCTCTTGTTACTGGTACCGTTCAGGGGTATCTAGGTGGATGGGTTGATTTGATCGGTCAACGTCTTACTGAAATATGGGGTGCTATTCCGGTTATGTTCGTTGTCATGATAGTCGCAAGTATACTTAACCCCGGCTTTGTGACATTAACTCTGGTTCTTGCTCTCTTTGGTTGGCATTACCTTGCTCAATTAATTCGTGCCGAAGTACTCAAAACACGTCAGTTAGAGTACGTTCAATCTGCACTTATTGCTGGAGTGTCCGATTTTCGAATCATGTGGCGACATGTGCTTCCTAATGCGCTGATCACAACGTTAAGTACTTTACCTTTTATCTTTGCAGGATCGTTAGGCTCCTTGATTACTCTCGACTTTTTGGGTTTTGGATTACCAGTCGGCTATCCATCATTGGGCGAGTTAATAGCACAGGGTAAGAATAACCTTCATGCTCCTTGGCTGGGAATGACAGGGTGTGGTGCAATATTATTTGTTATTACGCTTGTTGTATTAGTTGGCGAAGCCGTACAGGAGTGGTTGAGTCCATTTAAGGAGCATCACCATGCTCAACGTTAAGAATGTCCGCTTACTTGTCGACAAATCTCTTCTTCTAAGTAACGTGAGTTTTGATGTACAGGCTGGTGAAACTCTCGCTATTGTCGGTGAAAGCGGAGCAGGCAAGACATTGCTTTCTAAGCTGTTGCTTGGAATCGAGCCTCAAGGGAGTTTAGTCGAAGGAGAGGTAATGGTTGATGGTAAAAATACTCGACTGTTTTCCGAGAAAGATTGGTTAAACATCCGGGGTAAAGAGATTGGTTTCGTATCACAGGAGCCATTGTCTGCGCTAAACCCAGTAAAAAGTGTGTACTGGCATTTAAAACGTACCTTGTTAATTCATAGCGCAACACAATTCCAAACAAGCAAGACAATAGAAAAAAGTATTGTCTCTCTGTTGGAACAAGTGGGATTACCAGCTTCTCTATCCAGTCGTTACCCTCATCAATTATCGGGCGGACAAAGACAAAGGTTATTGATCGCCATTGCGATTGCGAATAAACCAAAGTTACTTGTAGCAGATGAACCTTCGACTGCGCTTGATCCGTCAGTGCGTGATCAAATCTTGAGTTTGATAAGGCGTATTCAACAACGTACCCGAATGGCTATCGTTTTGATCTCTCATGATCTAAATATGGTTGAGCGATTTGCAGATACGGTGGCCGTCTTGAAGGAAGGTGCTATTGTCGAAAAGCAGCCAGCTCGTAAATTATTTTCGTCACCTACGCATGATTATACCCGTTCATTAATGCGACCAATTGAATTTACCAAACCTTTACCTGCAAGTTCAGAGCCCTTGTTAAGCGTCGATCATTTGAATACCGAGCTCAAAGCCACTTGGTGGTGGCAGTCACCTCACTCTCTGTTACGCGATGTATCTTTTTCTCTTAATAGGGGAGAAAGTATCGGTGTAATTGGAAAAAGCGGCTCGGGGAAATCTACTCTTGCTAAGAGTTTGCTTAGGTTAATCTCAAGCCGAGGTACCGTCGATTTTGATGGGTTGGAGTGGCTAAAAGCCGGTCGAAGAGATTTAAGAGCATTCCGCCACAAAATGCAGTTTGTATTTCAAGACACCTCGTCGAGTTTGAATCCGAGAATGACTATCGAGCAGACGCTTGAAGAAGGTTGTATTGCGCAACAGAAAACAATCGGCTTGGCTTCTCGAATAGAAAAGGTTATGCGAGAGGTCGACTTACCTATCGCTTTTCTAACACGTTATCCTCATCAACTCTCTGGTGGTCAAAGACAACGGGTGATGATAGCCCGAGCATTGATTTTGCAACCGAAGCTTTTGATTTTAGATGAGCCCACTACAGCACTCGATCAAAAAAATCGGCGAAGAATGATCCATCTTCTTAAGTCGATCCAAGACAAACACCAAGTTAGCTTTATATTGATTACTCACGATTTAACGTTAATAGAAGCGTTATGTCACAGGGTTCTAACTTTATCAAGTGGGGAGCAAATCGGTTACGAGTCTTCAGACGCTTGGCTAACAACACAACAGAATGAATTTATAAGTTTAGAAGGAAATGAAAATGAATCCATTAGAGCCACTGCTTGATAGACGTTCCTACAGTTTTTCAAAATTGACTTATCCAGGTCCCTCTGATCAGGAGTTGAAGCAACTTTTCGATCTTGTAATGACAACCCCTGATCATGGAAATATAAAGCCATGGAAGTTCGTGGTTGCTCGTGGTGAAAATATGAAAAAAGCCGGGGAGATGGCATTAGAGCTATACAAACGGCAGTCTCCTGATGGGCAAGTTAGTGAAGATGGCAAGCGATCGGCAGAGTATATTAGTAACCTGCCAATGATGATTTTGGTAATGACTAACGTTGACCCCAACCATAAGAAAGTGACCATATGGGATCAACAGTTGTCAGCAGCAGCTGCCGCACAGAATATCATGAGTGGACTTCATCTAATGGGATACGGCGGCCTGTGGTATACGTTCTTAGCGAACGAACAAGTGAAACCTCTTTTTGGAATGAAGACGGATGACCAAATTGTTGGTGCTATTGCAGTGGGCACGCCGTTACCCGAATTTGTGAAGAAGATAAAACGTCAGTCTCCTGCAAAGTACTGTTTCGAATGGCAAGGGCTTGGTGTCCCACCTTCCGAGCTTTTTGAAAAATAGAAATTTTGTTCGGAGTAGAAGGTTTAAAGTGATGTGTTCTTAATATGGATCTAGCAATCTACGTTACACCGAGTTCGTTTTCGATCCCATTTAGCTTAAATGACGCGGAGCGAGCTCACTCTTTATCTTTTCGTTATGAATTAGATAGGCGCCGTTATGTATTCGCTCATAACTTTAAAAGACATGTACTGAGTTTAGAATATCCAGATATTTTCCCAAGTGATTGGGTGATTACCAAATCGCCAGAGTGTAAGCCCTTTTTAACAGCACCAATTTCATTTAACTTGAGTCATAGTAAAGAAGCAGTCGCAATGGTGACTGCTGTGGGGCAAAGTGAATTACAAATCGGTATAGATGTTGAATGCTACCAAAAAATTGAAGATTTGGACGAGTTGATTCAACTAATCTGTCACCCTAATGAATTAGCAAGAGTCGAACTGAAGGTTGATAAGCATAAAAGTTTCTATTGCTTATGGACGGCAAAAGAGTCCCTATTAAAAGCTGTTGGCTCTGGGTTGGTGGATAATCTCAAAGAGCTTGATTGTAGTGAGTGTCTGGTGAAAGAGAGGTGTTCAATACTTTGGAACAACCAAGAATTTGGGCTTCAAACATATAAGTTTGATTGGGGTGTATGTAGTGTTGCTTGGAACAACGCTATAAAAGTTGATTCATTACACTTGGCAAGTCAGAGTAAGTTAGAACTATTTTCAAATACAGAAATTAATGAAGGCAAGAGTTGCTTCAAGTCTGAGTGAAAATAAAAGTGGTCTCCTCGCATTTCAAGTAACTTGAAATCTGATTGGGTGAACTCTCTCCATTGGCGGATTTTGTCTCTGTCTACCACTGGATCTATATCACCGTAGATCGCAGTGATCGGTACAGCTATTTTCGTAGGGTCAACATTTTCGTACTGCTCATTCAGATTTAGATCTGATCTGATGATGGGTAGTAACAATTCCATAAGCTCGCTGTTCGCTAAAATATCTATTGGAAGCCCACCTATTTTGGTCAATGTTGCTGTGAGCTCGGAATCACTTGAGGAGTTTGAAAGCGAAGACGCAACTTTGTTGTTGGGAGAGTGACGTGAAGATACGAATAGATGGGTAGGTAGGCGGTGGTGTTTCTTGAAAATTACCCTAGTACATTCAAAACTAACTAGGCCACCGAGGCTGTGTCCAAAGAAAGCAAATACACTGCTCTTTGATAAATGCTCTTCAATTTGTGAACACAGGTCTTCGCATAGTGCTTGAATACTATTGACGAACGGTTCGCCAAATCGACTTCCTCTGCCAGGGTATTCTAGGGCAACTACATTGATATTGTGTAGGCGTAATGGCTGTATCCATGCATGGTACATGCTTGCGGCACTTCCTGAAGAAGGGAAGCAATAAAGTGTCAACATATCTATCCTTACAACATAGAAGAGGGGTACATCTTGTACCCCTCAGCTTTTTAAACAAACATAATTAGAAGTTGTATGCTGCGGTTAAAGAGACTGTTCTCGGAGAGCCTAGGTACACGGCGTTTTGTGTTGAGTCAGATCCTGCTGTGTAATACTCTTCGTCAAATACGTTTTTGACGTTTAATTGTAAGCGAAGATCTTGATTCGCAAAGTCAGGCGTATACCATGCAGCTACATCAAACAGTGTGTAAGCAGGTAGTGTGTAGTCATATGCTTGACGACGGTTGCCTGCGCGATCACCCACGTAACGAGCTCCGCTTCCTAGACCCCATTCTTGAGTTGCTTGGTAAGATAACCACAAGCTCGCATTATGTTCGGGTACGTTCACAGGCTTGTGCACTGAAGATGGTGCATTTACGAATTCAACATCGTTGTAGCCGTAAGCAAATAGCGCCATTAGTTTTCTAGTAATGGCGAAATCGCCATCAATTTCAAAGCCTTGACTTCGCTGTTCATATACGTCATAGCTTCCTGAAACGTTACCTTGGTAAGCTACATTATCTAGATCAATATGGAAGATAGCTGCTGTTAAGTTGAGTCGAGAATCTAATAATGATGTTTTCGCACCAAACTCATACTGAGTGCCTCGTTGAGAGTCTACCCACTCGTTTTTGACTGTGTCGTATTTTTGGTTTGGTAGGTATGAATCAGTGAAGTTACCAAATAATGATACTTGATCATTTAACGCGTAAAGCGCACCTGCTTGCAAGCTTAGGTTTTTCTCTTTCGGGCTATCGGAGTTAGAGTTCTGAAGCGTTACACCTAGTCCAGCCGCGCCTTGTTGTAGAGTCGGATCCCAAGTTCTTGAAGACTCGGCGTCGAAGATGTCGTAACGAGCACCTAATACAAAGTTCCAATCATGATACTCAATAAGGTCTTGTAAGAATACGCTGTACTCTTTCAATTCAAAAGTATCGGTATTCACGTTATACATGTCATTCGGGTGCGTTGCAGTAGAAGTATTATCGCTATAATAATTGTAAACACCGCTATTAGGGTTTGTAGTGCCTTGAACGAAAGCTGAATAAGCGACTAAGTCTGGGTCACTCCATGATGAAGAAGCCATAGTCTTGGTTTTGGATTCATAAGATGTATAGTCTGTACCTGCAATGATACGGTGACCGAAATCCCCAGTCTCCAAATCAAAGACATTCTCCCATGAGTATAGAGTGGTTTCACTTGACTCATTACTACCTGCAATGTAACGAGTTATCGTGCCATCAAAAGCGTGGTTTGGTCCATCTTCATTGTAAAAAGTAACTGGGCCCATCGTTGTCTGAGCAGCAGCGGACGACGCGTAGAAATGAACGCGATCGCCTTTGTATGTGCGGTCCTGGTATCGGGCTTTAAAGCGAGTCGTCCAGTTATAATTAATAGCGTGCTCTAACTCTAACGAATATTTGTGGGTTTCACGTTCTTGGTTAGAAAACGCAGAACCTAGGCGTCTTTCATCAATATCTAGAAACTCCCACCCTGTATTACTAGCATTGCGAACAGCTAAAGTTCCACGATCGAATGGCATTTCTTCTTTGTTGTATTTGTAGGCAAAAGTAATGGCCGTATCTTCCGTTGCTAGCCACGTAACACTAGGTGCAATAAACGTCTGTTTACTTTCCGAATGGTCGCGCCATCCTTCTGAGTCATCAAACACACCAACAAGACGATAAAGAATTGTTCCATCTTCATTTGCGGGGCCAGTTAAATCTATACTGAACTTTTGCTTTCCGTGTTCATCTAGAGTTGCTTTAACTTGGTGGTTGGCAACTGCTTGCGGCCGTTTCGTAATTAAATTAACGAGACCACCCGGACTCATGTTGCCGTAAAGTACTGATTCTGGCCCTTTAACTACTTCAATGAATTCCAAATCATCTATCACAGCTTTATCTTGTGCTAGTCCGTAAACACGCGTTCCGTCTTCGTAGACATTCGCATCGAAACTACGAATTTTGAATTGATCTCGTGTGCCACCGTAGTTGTTGTGTTCTGCGACGTTACTGACGTTATAAAGAGCATCACTTAAGCTCTGAATATCTTGTTGTTCAATAACTTCAGTATTGATTACTTGAACAGATCGAGGAACGGTCGATAAATCTGCTTCGGAGCGCATAGTCGATTGCGCAACGTTTGTTGTCAGGCTTTGCTTAACGCCGATTACCTGAATTACTTCTTGCGCTTCATCGTTTGAGCTTTGATTTACTTCCGTTGCAGCGAAAACTGGTGTTGAAGCTAAAAGGGCTAGAGTCAAACAACGAGGCTGTACTGCTGTTTGAACAGCAGTAGCCAATTTAGTTTTGAACATAATACTTCCTGTAAATACTTCTTTTTAAGTGTGGTTAGAGAGCTTGTTGAAATTGCTTGAGAGAGGCTGGACGCATATCGGTCCAGTTTTCTTGAATGAATTGTAAGCAGCTTTCCTTGTCGCCTTGGAAACCCACTTCTTTCCAACCGCTTGGGATTGCTTTGTAGGTTGGCCAGATGGAGTACTGCTCTTCAATGTTTATGACGACGTTAAAGAGAATGCTTTGTTGTTTCATTTTAAATACTTATGTTACTTGATTGTCTGATTAATTTATAAAATAATAACACTCCTAGTAGTAATATCAATAATCATTATCATTTGTATTTATATTTATTTCATTTAGTGAGACTTCAGTAGTGACTAGCCCAAAGTTTTTAAATATCAAACCATTATTATCTGATTCTTTTTTGCCCCAAGTCGTTACAGCTGACAACGGTGTGAGCCTCTCTGACTGTATCCAAGAAGCACATGCCATAGCTGAAGAACAATTACGTACCACCGGGGGTGTTTTATTTAGAGGGTTCGATTTAATTGGAGAGGAGCCTTTCCAAGAGTTTGCGCGTTCCTTCGGTTTTCCTCTACTTAGTTATGAGTTCGGATCAACCCCAAGAACCGATCTTGGTGAAGGTGTGTACACCACGACAGAGTATCCAGCTCATCAGACAATTCCATTACACAATGAGCAAGCATATACGCTCAATTGGCCAATGAAGATCTGGTTTCACTGTATTACGCCAGCAGAAACGGAAGGTGAGACGCCAATAGCTGATAGCAGACAAGTTTTTAACAAGATTTCCCCTACAATTCGCGAACGCTTTGAACGGAAGAAGCTTAAATATGTTCGCAACTATGGAAATGGTCTAGACCTGCCATGGGAGAAAGTGTTTGGAACAGACAATCCAAAGGAGGTTGAAAAGTTCTGCCTACAAAATCAAATCGATTTTGAATGGAAAGAAGATGGTGAATTGCGAACGAGTCAAATTTGTCAAGCCGTTGCTAAACATCCAGTAACGGGTGAAATGGTTTGGTTCAATCAAGCCCACTTGTTCCATGTATCTAACTTAGAGCCCCACATAAGAGAAACGCTTCTTTCCGTTGTTGATGAAAAAGACCTACCACGCAATGTGTACTACGGTGACGGCACTGCCATAGAGGATTCGGTTCTAGATGAAATTCGAAGTGTTTTAGATGATTGTACGGTGAAGTTTCCTTGGGAATCTGGCGATATCTTAATGCTCGATAACATGTTAGTCGCACACGCGCGTTCTCGCTTCACAGGAACTCGCAAAGTCGTCGTTGCTATGGCTGAACCTAACTGCTAGGAAACCAACTCAAATGGATTTATTAAAACCTCTGATTAATTTGCGAGAAAAAGGCATTCAGATTGAGGCACACGATGATTTATTGAAAATAAACAGCAGCCCAATAAATACTGGGCTGGATTCAAAATTGTCTCAAACGGAGTATCAATGGCTGTTATCAAACCAAGATGGCATCGTTGAAACGATTTCTAAGTATCCAGAGTATTTTGAGCGCCTATTGGTGTCATCGAATCAAAAATCTTTATGGTTTTTGTACCAATTATCTCCAACATCGAGTGCGTATAATATGTACTTTACTTCGGTGTTAGGGGGAGAAAAACAGCTCCCGCTTGATCTAACTATTCTTAAAGAGAGCTTTTTTGAAACAGTTTCACATCACCGCTCGCTACGTACTGGATACGCACAAGAAGGGAGCAGGGTGTATGGGAACTTGTTTACGTCTGATGTGGCAAAATTGAAAGTTGATTATACGAGTTTCTCTAAGTCAGAGTTGGATGATTGGATTGCTAAACAAACAGACGAACCTTTCGACATTGAAAAAGGCTATGTATGTCGTGCGAATGTTGTTTTTAACACTTTTGAAAAAGAGACAACACCTTACCTCATCTTAACTCTTCACCATATCGCTGGCGATTACTACTCGATTGAGCAGTTAATGCAGACATGGGCAGAATACTATTTATATTTGGCGAATGGTGAAGACCAGCCATTGCCGTCTGAACAATATTGTTCTTGGGCTCAAGAACAACAAGATTACTTATCATCCGAAGCTGCGGCCAAATCGTTGCAGTTTTGGAAAGACTCATTGACGCCACTTCCAGAACCATTACTACTTCCAACAGACTTCGAACGCGGTGATGTCCAAGAGTTCGATGGTGAGCAAATACATTTTCATACTAGCAAGTCCATTACTAGCAAAGTTAAGACGCTTTCTTCTCAGTTGAATACCACTCCGTATTCAGTTTTATTCAGCGCCTTCCAATTCTTTTTCCATAAACTTTCGGGTCAATCTAAGTTTTTACTAGGTTCTCCAACGATGGGGCGTTACGGACGAAGACATAAAAGTGTTGTTGGTTACTGTGTTAATCCTGTTTTAATTCCAACAAATTTCACTGAGCCACAAAGTTTTGAGGCACTAGTAAAGACGTTCACTGAGTTCTATCGTAAAACGGTTCGTCATCAGAAAGTACCTTTAACCACGCTAACTGAATCGCTGTTAACTGAACGCCGAGCTGATAAGACCGCGATAGTATCTCATATGTTTACTTATGCTCGCATTCATGACCACTCTTTAGCCATGCCTATCACTGACCACGCAGAAAGTTCAGGTCAAAGAGGCGCTGCGCATGATTTAAATCTTGTCGTATATGAGTATGAAGATTCGTTCCGCTTGCATTGGAGGTTCAATTCTAGTTTGTATCGAAAGCAAACGGTCGAATCGATTTCACACGACTTTTTGGAGATTTTGGAAACGGTATTAAACAAACCTGAAGTGAAGTTGAACGAACATCTATTCCGACAATGGCTACCAGCAGTTGAACAATCGTCTCCTCAAAAAACAACAGCCTTGTCTCTTTGGTTAAGCCGTGAGCGTAGTGAGCCGGCACTCTTATATAATGAAAAATCGATTAGAGGCGAAGAGTTAGGTCTTAGTGCTTCGAACCTGGCTTTTGCTTTACGTGGCAAAGGTGTGAGTCATGGGGGAAGAGTCGCTGTGTTATTGCCTCGAGGGGTCGAACAAGTAACAGCTATGCTGTCAGCTTGGTATGTAGGTGCCGCTTACGTGCCATTGGACCTGTCACAACCTGCTGAACGAAGTTCAATGATGCTTGAAGAGGCAGAAGTCAATGTTGTTATTGGTTTCGGTAGAAGACCGGATTGGTTAGCAGAACAGATGGAATGGGTCGATGTTTCCAAACTGCCCTCTGGGTCCATTGAGCCGGAGAGCTTGGACGCGAAAGATTTTGCGTATCTGATTTTTACCTCTGGTTCCACAGGCAAGCCTAAAGCTGTAACTGTTAGCCATGGTGCTCTTGCATCCTATGTTATTGCAGTAAACAAACGCTTGGAGATGCCATCAGGCAGCGTTTACGCCAGTTTAGCGAGTGTCGCGACAGACCTAGGTTATACATCTCTATGGGGTGGCCTGCTAGCTGGGCATGCAGTACGCCTTTTAGAGGAAGACTTTATGCTCGATGCAGAGGCTTTGTCTGAGCATCTAAATCGTTACCCCGTTGATATGCTGAAAGTTGTGCCGTCTCATTTACAAGGATTAATGGCTTCAGAGTGTGAAGGGTTATTACCGCGCGATGCGCTCGTCCTAGGCGGTGAGGGCGTTAGCCAAAGCTTGCTAGAGGAGATCGAGCAAACAGCGCCATCATTGCGAATTTTTAATCACTATGGCCCTACGGAGGCCACCGTCGGTGTTATTGCTGGTAGATTATCATCGAAAGAACCTATCGCCCTTGGGAAGCCTTTGGACGGTTGTCGGGTGTATATCTTGGATAAGTCACTGCAAGCCGTACCTGTGGGGGCAGTCGGTGATCTTTATATTTCTGGTAATCAATTAGCTCAGGGGTATTGGAAAGACTTAGAAAAGACAAAGCTTAGCTTTATCGATGACCCGTTCAGCGATCAGGAAAAAATGTACAGCACCGGTGACCGCGTGAAGCGATTGCCTGATGGTCGAGTGCAGTTTATTGGTCGAGCTGATGGGCAAGTAAAAATTCGTGGCTACCGAGTGGAGTTAGCTGAAGTTGAAAGCCATATCAATGCATTAACAGGTGTTGCAGAAGCTGCGGTTCTCTTTGAGAAAAATAATGTTCGTGAGGCCTTAACCGCGATCGTGGTGCTGGACAAGGAGTGGCATCGAAAAGATGACAAATTGGCATTAGCTGAACTTAAGAGGCAGCTTAGTGAGAAATTACCTGCTCATATGCAACCTCACTTTTGGCAATTTAAGGAAACAATTCCTCGAGCTGTAAACGGCAAAGTTGACAGAAAGGCTTTGTTTTTGGCAATGGAAAAAGTCGAAGAAAATGAAATAAGTAGCGGTGAACAAGAATCAAGCGCGAATGCATTCTGGTGTGATTTGTTCGCACAAGTGCTTGAAGTACCGGGTGAAGTCGTGTCATCGACAGATAGTTTCTTTGCCATTGGTGGAGACTCTATTCGAGCTCTACAATTGGTTGCTTTGGCAAGAAAACAAGGCATTGCTCTAACGCCACAATTGTTATTCAAGCACCAATCCGCAAAAGAGCTTACTCAGGTTTTAACTTCGCAACATCAAGCAACTGAAAGTACTGAAAACCAAATTAGCTCGGATTCTCGAGTATCCAATTTAGCGAGCGCACAAAACGTAGTTAAATCGCTATGGTCTAGCACACTATCTGTATCAAACGTAAATAATGACGATAACTTCTTTGCCATTGGTGGTGACTCGATATTGGCGCTTAAGCTTATTGCTGCAGCAAAGAAAGAAGGGTTAACGCTACTCCCGCAACATGTTTTCCAGCACCAGAGTGTGAATGAGCTGGCTCAATTTATTCTTCCTCAATTGGGGAACAATGATGTTGATGTACAGACGTCACAAGCCAAGGAAAAGAACCGATGTGATCTAGATAGTCTACCGTTAACCATCACGACCGACGAAGTCACTGCGGAGATATCGGCTCGTGATCTGAATGAGATCTGCCAGCATATTCCAGCGACGAATATAGAGGATGTTTTACCGCTAGCACCAACTCAACAAGGCATCTTGTTTCATTGTTTATTAGACCAAAATCCTCAGCTCTACCTCAATGTTACGAGCATGTCATTGGACGGGCACATAAATAGCGCTGCGTTTCTGGCTGCGTGGGAGGAGGCAATACTTCGTCATGATATTAATCGTGGGCGTTTCATTTGGAATGAGCTTGAACAACCTTACTTGGTTGTTTGTCGAAATGTTCAATTCTCTACGAATTTTCTCGATTGGACCGATGTTTCTCATCAAGAGCAATTAACTCTGTTTAAAGAACTTGTGGACATGGAGAAACAAACCGGTTTTGCTCTTGATGAATCACCGTTGATGAAAATCACGTTGATAAAGTTTGATGAAAGTGTCTATCGAATGGTTTGGTCACGCCATCATTTGGTGGTCGATGGTTGGACTTCTGCGTTAATTGCTGACGATGCAATGACAATATACAGAAATCAGGCAGTTTCGCCTGCTCCTCGATACGCGGATTACTTCAAATGGATTGCGAAGCAAGATGCAGAAGTCGCAGAACAGAAGTGGCGGACTTATCTTGCTGATGTCGAACAGGTACCGCATTTACCTAAACCAACACAACCTAAGCAGGGGCAGAACAGCTACCAAAAGTTTATTTCAAAACGCATTACTCAACAGTTGGAGAGCCAAGCTCGCTCTCATGGCCTTACTCTCAATACAATAGTGCAAGTCGCGTGGTCATTGACGCTTAGTCGTTATTTAGGCCAATACCATGTGTTATTCGGGATGACGAGCTCGGGTCGACCACAAGAAGTGGATGGAATTGAAAAAATGGCAGGCGTTTTTCTTTCTAGTTTGCCAGTGAACGTGAAGTTGGATCCCGCTGCCAAATTGATCGACGTTGCAAAGCGAATGCAGCTCGATGTTGTTGAACTTCGTGGCATTGAACATGTTCCTCTATCTAACATTCAATCTAACGTAAGCTTAGAGCCTGGTGAACTCTTATTTGATACTGTTCTTGTGTTTCAGAATTTTCCATTTCCTCCAGCGTTAGCTGAGATGAAAGCCCCTGAATTTGATCTGCTAGAAGTATTTGGAACAAGTAACTTTCCAATTATGCTACAAGTGACCCCGAATGAGTCGCTTCAATTAAATTGCACTTACGACTGTCAAGCCGTGTCAAACACTCTAGTTGAACGCATGCTTTCGACATTCGAGCTCGCATTAATCAACCTTACTAAGAACCTTTCTCAAGAGGTACATCAAGCGGTCGAAGCACTCGTCTTTGTACCTGAGCCTTTGCCGCTTGCAGCGCGTGATTCTAACTGGGACTTTCTAACCGAGATTGAACATCAGTCGCGTGATAGTGGTGACGCTGTGGCTTTGATCACAGAGGATAGAACGCTGACCTATCGTGAATTAGTTACAGAAGTTGATGCGTTAGCTGCGTCACTTTCACACTGGACTTACGATAATGATCAACCTGTAGCCGTTTGCCTTAACCGAAAAGCAGAACTACTAGTTACATTGCTGAGTCTTTATAAACTTGGACTTTGTTATATCCCACTAGACCCTACGCTTCCTCCTGCTCGTTTGGGTAACATTATCGAACAGGCTAAACCTCAGTTAACAATCAGTGATGTAGTCTTGCCGAAATGTCGAAGTGTCAACATCGACGATATCAAACAAACGGTAAATGATGGGCAGAGAGTTAAAGCGAAGCATTCTAAGCAACTTGCTTATACCATTTTTACATCTGGTTCGACGGGCAATCCGAAAGGTGTGCAAATTGAACGTGGCGCACTTAACCATTTCCTTCAGTCTATTTCTCCGGTAGCACGTCTGACGCGTGAAGATACGTTGTTGGCATTAACTACGGTTGGATTTGATATCGCCGTTCTGGAGTTGTTCTTACCATTAATCCATGGGGCAACAGTCGTACTTGCTAGTGATCAAAAGAGCAAAGATAGCCAATGCCTATCGGATCTGATGGAGCGTCATAGCATCACAGTGATGCAAGCGACACCAGCAACTTGGCAGAGCTTAGCGGATATGAATGCAGCTTGGTGGGCATCGTTGAGGGTGTTAGCTGGTGGAGAGGCGCTCCCTACTACATTGGCGAAACGACTGAAGCAAAAAGCGAAATCGGTGACGAACGTGTATGGACCGACAGAAGCCACGGTGTGGGCATCAAGTCAGACTGTTGATCATACCCAAGGACAGATTGTTGCTTTAGGTAAGCCAATTGAAAATATGCAGTTTTACGTACTCGATGAATTACTCAATCCTGTGGCAGAGGGGGTTGAAGGAGAACTTTACATATCAGGAGAGAGCTTAGCTCGCGGCTATCTCGGGCGTGCTGACCTTACCGCGTGCAGTTTTATTCCGAACCCTTTTTCTGACCAGTTCGGCGCAAGAATGTATCGCACTGGTGACAGAGTGTTTGTGGATGAAAACAAAGAACTTCAGTTCCTCGGGCGTAGCGATTTCCAAATTAAGCTACGCGGTTTTAGGATTGAACTTGGCGAAATTGAGTCTGTTCTTTTGTCTCAAAAGGGCGTTAAAGAGGCGGTAGTTAAAGTTTGGCAGGCAGACAGTCAACACGGTTATATCGCCGCTTATGTTACGGCACGCGATGGTGTGGTGCTAGGGAGCGAAACTTTACTGCAATTAGCAGCGGAACATCTCCCTGCTTACATGATACCCAGTACACTTATGATCATGGATGCTCTGCCCCTAAATAGTAACGGCAAAGTCGATCGTAAAGCGTTAGTTGAACCTGCCCAGCAAGGGATGAGCCACTATTGTACACCAACCACAGAGTTGGAAATGCAATTGGTAGAAATATGGCAAGAGTTATTAGGACACGATCAGATCGGTACTCAAGACAGCTTCTTTAGTCTAGGTGGGAATTCTCTAACCGCCACGCGTTTACAAGCACGTATTCAGCGTACTTTCCAAGCGCAAATTGCTTTAGCTGATCTCTTTCACAATCCGACAATTGCCGAGCTTTCGCAGATGCTGGAAGGGGAAACGATTCAGCAAGACGACTTAGAAGCAATGTCAGACTTATTAGATTTATTTGAGTAAAACATGAACCAGAAACTTAACCCCAAAAATATTGCACTGCGTTTGGCCGAATTACCGGATGACAAAAAAACACAGTTTCGCGCGTTGCTAAAGGACAAAAACATTGATAGTTGGCAACTGCCCATTGTTGCTACACCACGAGTGAATGGTAAAGAAGTCTTATCAAATGCACAGCAACGGCTATGGTTTATTGACCATTATGAGCAAGGCAGTTCTATATATAACTTATTTAGCCAAATTCAGCTTATCGGTCAACTCGATATAGAGGCGTTGAAATACGCCTTAAATGCTTTAATTACACGTCATGAAGTGTTGCGCACGACGTATCATATTGAGGATGACGCAATTGAAGGCACTTTCAAGCCTAATCAACGACCTAACGCCTCTTTTGAGCTGCCGTTATGGGTTGAATCGGATGTCAAAGATATCGACAAGAGAAGCCAAGAAGTTGCGAATGCCGTTTTTGACCTAAGTACTGAGTTGCCATTACGTGTCTATTTGTTAAAAGAGAAAGAACAACATTGGCGTTTAGTGTTTGTCGTTCATCACATTGCTTTTGATGCTTGGTCTGAAGCCATTCTTATCAAAGAGCTAGCAAACTATTACCAGCAATATCTCAATGCAACAAACCAAGGCGCTACTTTGCCAAAGGTGGTTCCGCTTGAGCTTCAGTACGCAGACTATGCTAAATGGCAACAGGAATGGTTGGAAAGCGAACAGGCAGAGCAGCAGTTGGCATTTTGGCAGCAAACACTTGCCGGTTCACCTGAATGTATGTCGCTACCTTTAGATCGCCAAAGACCTGATGTTATTTCGCGAACGTATGAAGGTGGAGAGGTTCAGTTGACGATCCCAACGCAGACTTTTATGGGTTTAAACGCGTTAGCGAAAGAACAGGGCACGACCTTATATTCGGTGATGCAAGCAGGTTTTAGCCTACTGCTGAATCAGTATGGAGCTGGTTCTGATATTAGCTTGGGAACCTCTGTCGCGAGTCGTCAACGTCCTGAACTAGAGGGAATGATTGGCTTTTTAGTTAATACGTTGGTGATTCGTCACCAACTGCAAGATCGTGTGAGTTTCCGTGAGTTAATTGATCAGGTATCTATTACGTCTCGTCAAGCGTTTGAAAACCAAGCTGTCCCTTTTGATTTGGTTGTAGATACACTCAATATCCCGCGCGGAAAGCCTTGGACGCCGCTCTTTCAAGTGCTGTTTGTTCATCAAAATGTTCCGCGCCAAACCATTGAGCTTGGTGGGGTCGCTGTTAGTCCAGTTGCTAGCGAAAGGCATCGAGCGCGCTTTGATTTAACCCTTAGGTTAAACGAAACAGAGCAAGCTCTGCGTCTTGATATGGAATACAGTAAAGAACTGTTTGATGAAGCGACAATTGTTGAAATGCTTGAGAGTTACTTAGTATTGCTCGAAGATCTTGTTGCAAACCCAGATCAAGTTATCGCTTTAAGCGCGGAACATGATTGCTGTGATGTGACGGCTCAGCCTGTCACGCGTCATGTCGACAGTGATGTAATCGACTCAGTAACAGAAAAGCTACTCATAGCTTTGTTTACAGAAATATTAGATGTCGAAGTTCGCCCTGAAGACAGTTTTTTTGAGTTGGGGGGCGATTCAATTTTAAGCTTGCAACTGGTGGCAAAAGCTAAAAAGCATAGTTTAAGTTTGACTCCTAAGCTGCTTTTTAAAGCACAAACTCCAAGAGCCATTGCTCAGCAGCTAATAGAGCATGACAGTACAAGCCAAGTTAAGCCTAAGGCCGCTTCTTTGGTGTCAGAGTTGTCGCATTTAAACACCATATTGTCTGCGTTTAAGCAACTGTTAGATAATCCTGCTCTTACCGAAAATGACAGTTTCTTTGAGTTAGGGGGGGATTCGATATTAAGCCTTCAATTGGTCGCTTTACTTAAGAAACAGGGCGTAAAAGTTAGCCCGAAACAGGTGTTTGCATTGCAAACCTCAAAAGCCTTGGCAATGGCTTTAATCGAGGGAGATTCAGCGTCTAATGACCAAAACCACAAAACACAGGGAAATGGTGCATTAGAAGTAGGTAAACCGGCGTTGGCACCAATACAGCACTGGTTCTTTGAACAAGCGTTAGAGCAACCATCTCACTGGAACCAGTCTATTCTTTTACAGCATGAGGGTGAACTAGAGACCGAAGCATTTACACAAGCTGTACGACATGTCGTGGCTAATCACCCTCAGTTAGGAATGGCTTATAACCTAGAGGAAGATAAGCAGAACTGGCAAAAATCGTTCAGCCAATCTCCAATTGCGATCGATAAACACACGCTTTCTTTACAAGATCTTCCTGATTATTTAGAGCAACAACAAGCACGTCTGGATATTTTCGAGGGGACAATGCTCCGTGTTGATCTATTGGTTATAGAGGGGCAGCC
Source organism: Vibrio sp. D420a (assembly GCF_030248625.1). Lineage (NCBI taxonomy): Bacteria > Pseudomonadati > Pseudomonadota > Gammaproteobacteria > Vibrionales > Vibrionaceae > Vibrio > Vibrio sp. D420a. The sequence continues at coordinate 36,761 of NZ_JAHGAN010000008.1, forward strand.
TCATGGCCGGATCCTCTTTACAGCACATCACCTAGCGGTTGATGCTGTGTCGTGGCGAATTTTGGCATCACAGATTTGGCAAGCGTATCAGGCTCTGTGTTCAGGGGCTCCTTTGAATGATGGACTAGAGCTTTCTTCAAGCTCTTACGAAGCTTGGGTTAGCGAGCTAAGTCACTGGCCAGAAGAGAATCTCAGCAATGCGAGAGACTATTGGCAAGCTCTAGAGCAAGTTGATTTAGAAACAAAGGAAAAATGGACTGCTATCCCTGGTGTTGATCCAGAAACTCCTCTGTTTAACCAGATTAAGGATACCGATGTTGTCGAGGTGCGATTATCTGCAGACCTTAGTCATAAGCTCGCAAGTAAAGCACTATCTGCATATCAGTTAAAAGTTGATGAACTGATGCTATCAGCTGTGTCGTTAGCGATTCAGGAGTGGCGAGGTCAAGATGACTTCTTAATCGAACTTGAGAGTCATGGGCGACACCACGACTCGCTTGATCTTTCACAGACCGTGGGTTGGTTTACTAGTCGTTACCCAGTGCTACTGGCGAGCTCGGCATTTGTAGAATCCCAAGATGCGTTACGCCAGCACGTTCTAGCAATAAAAGACCAACTGCGTAATGTACCTAACCATGGGCAAGGGTTTGGTGTATTAAAGTATTTACACAAAGAGCTACAGCGCGTACCTACTCCGGCGATGGTGTTCAATTATCTAGGCCAAACAGATAAAGGGATGATTAACTCAGGATTAGGGTTGGCAAAAGAGACAATTCCAAAACAACGCCACGGCGATAATACGCGCCCTCATTGGCTAGATTTAAACGCCATGATTACAGATGGCGAGCTAGTAATGCGTTGGAACTTCAATAACAAAGTCCACTCGAAATCTCAAATTGAGGCCGTTGCTGAAATGGTTGTCGAAAAGCTGACACTATTAGTTGAACATTGTTGCCACGCTCGGAGCACATTGTCTCCGACAGATGTACCATTGTGTAACATGTCACAAAGCCAGCTTGATAAAGTGGTGGATAGTATCCCACATTCCATTGAAAAAATAGCTGACATTTACCCAGTGACGCCTTTGCAAAATGGCATGCTCTACCATACGTTAACAGATCATTCTGAAGGTATGTACATTAACCAAAGTTTGGTTGATTTAAACGGGGCATTAAATGTAACAGCACTCGAATTGGCATGGCAGTGGGTTATCGATCAGCATGCGATGCTCCGTAGTGGGTTCGTCTGGAAACATCTAGACGACCCTGTTCAATTTGTTGCAAGAGAAATCAGTAATGACTGGCAATTTATTGATTGGTCTGAACAAGCAATAGGTGATGCTTCTAGTTCGAACTTAGATGCTCAACTAGCTCAGTTAGCTAGTGATGACCTAAAGCAAGGGTTTGATCTCACTAACGCGGGGTTGATGAGATTTAAGTTGGTCAAAATGAGTAATGACCATCACAGCTTAGTTTGGACTCGTCATCACCTGATTGTTGATGGTTGGTGCACCAGCATTATATTGCGTGATGTCCAGCAAGCTTACTCAGCTATTTGTAATCACACTCAACCTGCACTTATTTCAAACCGACCATATCGAGATTTCATCGCGTGGCTTAACAAGCGAGATGCGCAGAAAAGTGAACAGTATTGGGCGACGTGTTTTGCAGGTTATGAGAATGTGGCTCGTTTACCTAAGACAATGACTCAAGAAGCGTCGAGCCCAGTGGTACGCTCCCAAACTCAAATATTAGATAGCTTGTCTATATTCGATGCTGAAGTACTTCGAAATGTTGCAGCTAAGCATAGACTGACATTGAACTCCCTGTGTCAGGCGATCTGGGCCCTTACGCTACGACGGTACACTGGTTGCAATGACCTTGCCTTTGGGGTGACGAGTTCCGGTCGACCAAATGACTTGCTAGGTGCTGATGAAATGGTTGGTGTATTTATTACGACCATACCATTACGTGCGAACATCGACCCTTCGACGAGTTGGGTGTCGTTGGCACAGAAGCTACAATCTCAAATGGCGGAAAGTCGAGAACACGAACACCTACCTCTATCTACCATTCAACGGGTGTGCGGACAGCAATTAGAAGTGTTCGATAACTTGTTAGTGTTCGAAAACTATCCGAATGAGCCACAACCGCTCACCGAAGAGCTCACACTCTCAGTTCGTGAAACAAAAGAGCGTAATAACTACCCATTAACGTTGGTCGTTGTACCTCATCAACAGCTCGACTTTAGGATTGAGATTAATCCTGAGCATATCGATTTTTCAGTCGCTCAAAACATGCTAGCTGATTTTAAGTCGTTGCTTGTCTTGATTTCGCAAGCGCAAGAAAGCAGCGATGACAAACAAAGCTGTGGGAGTTTGCTACGTCAAATCAGCATGGGAGGAGAACATTTCGCTCCTTGGGCTTGGAATAAAACTGAAACAAGCTTTGATGAAATTCCTGAAACACTGGTTCAATGGCTTGAAGATCAAGCTAGAAGAACACCGGACCGCGTCGCTTTAGTTTACGAAACGTCAGAGGGAATTTGCGAATACTCGTATAACGAGCTCAACCAAAAAGCTTCTCAATTAGCGCATTACTTGCTCGACCGTCACGAATGCAAAACTGATCAAACGGTCGCTGTTTGTATGACACGTTCACCGCAAATGGTCGTAAGTCTATTAGGTATCCTAAAGGCGGGCTGCGCTTACTTACCACTTGATCCTGATCTCCCAACCGATCGTCTGGGCTTTATCGCTGAAAATGCTCAGGCAAAGGTTGTATTGACGATTGAATCATGCAAAAGCGCATTACCTGCGAAGGAGCAAGCGCGTGCAATATTGTTAGACGAGTCGGTTTCACTGTGCCAAACCTATCCTGATGTGACACCTAATGTAGAACTTAAAGGCGATCATCTGGCGTATGTGCTTTATACATCGGGTTCGACCGGAAAGCCTAAAGGCGTGGCAATTCCACATGCCGGAATCGTCAACCGGTTAGCTTGGATGCAAGCTCAATACAAACTAACAGACGCAGATACAGTATTACAAAAGACACCTTATAGTTTTGATGTATCCGTTTGGGAGTTTTTCTGGCCACTAGTGACGGGTGCCAAACTTGTGTTGGCAAAAGCGAACGAACATAAAGACACTGACCGTTTGATCTCACTTATTCAACAGCATCAAGTTACTACCATTCATTTCGTACCATCCATGTTGCAAAGCTTTTTGGATAACCCTAATGCTCAAGCTTGTAGCGCGTTATCGCGAATCATCTGTAGTGGTGAAGCTCTGCCATACCAACTTCAACAGCAATGTCTGCATACGTTGCAAGCCGAATTACACAATTTATACGGACCTACGGAAGCCTCTATCGATGTCACCTACTGGGATTGCCGAAATCAGAATATCCAAGGTGTCGTGCCGATAGGTTATCCAATAGCGAACATGCAAACGTGGATTTTGGATTCTTCTCTCAATCCTGTACCTGTTGGCGTTGAAGGGGAACTATATCTTGCTGGCGTCGGGTTGGCTCGCGGTTACTTGGGCCGTGAAGACCTAACAAAGCAGGTCTTTATTCCAAATCCTTTTGCTGATTGTAATGCGTCGTCTGATGTTGAGTATGCACGTTTGTACCGTACTGGCGATGTTGCTCGCTATCGTGAAGACGGCGCTATTGAGTACGTTGGGCGTTCTGATTTCCAAGTGAAAATTCGTGGCTTACGGATCGAACTCGGCGAGATAGACGCCTCTATCGCAGCGCATCATGGTGTAAAAGAAGTCGTGACGATTGTCCGTCAGAACGCCTCATCGGGGGATTACTTAGCCACTTACATAATTCCTCAACCAGACTATGTTGGCCAACTCGGTGAGCCTAATATTTGGCGCGATTATCTATCTGGAACTTTACCCGAATACATGATCCCCGCAGTCGTGACTGAGCTAGACAAAATGCCAGTTACTCAAAATGGAAAATTGGATCGCAAATCGTTGCCAGAACCGACATGGCACACACAGGCTTTCGTAGCTCCTGAGACAGAAACGGAGCAGACCCTTGCAGAAATTTGGCAAGCACTGCTCGATGTCAAGGAAGTCAGTAAAACCGATAACTTTTTCTCTTTGGGTGGACATTCGTTACTGATCACACGTCTAGTCAATAGAGTGAACCAAACGTATGGGTTGAGTATTCGATTAACTGACGTGTTGGAAATGTCTGTATTGGAACAACAAGCTGGCTATATCGAGATGTTAATGCATCAAGCCGAGTCAGCAACAGAAGTAGATGAAGAATGGGAGAGCTTCGAGTTATGAGTATTGCTGTATATATTACGCAGTTATTTCAGCGCAATATTCGAATTAGCCTGGAAAACGAAAAACTGAAAATTGACGCTCCTAAGGGGGCGTTAACCACGCAGGTTAAGCAAGAGTTAATGGAAAATAAACAAGCCATTGTTGAATACCTTGTTGAACAGAAAAAGATAGCTCAGTTGCCGATACTTGAAGCGATAGATCGCGAAACCGATGTATTACCGATGTCTTCTGCTCAAAAGCGTTTGTGGTTCTTACAGCAGTTGGAGCCAAACAGTGGTCAGTACAATGTCAATGCGCTGCTATCGATAGAGGGCTCAACGGATATTGATTTAATTCGCTCAGTTTTCTCTGATCTAATTAAAGAAAATGAAATTTTCCATACTCAATTTTCGGAAGTGGCAGGAAAACCAAAGGTAGAACTGCTAGAAGCTCAATCAGTGGATCAAGAGTTTGAGATTGAATGTGTTGAATTAGCGGCCAACAAACTTGAATCCAATGAGTATAAAGAAGCATTGCAATCTGCTATGACTCATCCATTTGACCTAGCTAATCCGCCACTGTTTCGTCTAACGCAATTAAAACTTGGAGAGCATCTGTCTCACTTGGTGCTAACTTTTCACCATATTGTTATCGACCACTGGTCATTGCAGTTATTGACCAAACAATTTGTCCAAAAGTGTCAGGCCAAATTACATGGGGGCGTAGAGACAAGAACAGAGTCATCAGAATTACAGTATTTGGATTATGCTGCGTGGCAAAATGCCCTATTCGAGAGCGATTATTATGAGGAACTAAAGGCCTATTGGCGCGAAACACTTGGTACGGAAGACTATTGCTTATCATTGCCAACTGATCGGCCAAAAACGCCACAAACGACTCACGCTGGTGCGAGGTATGACTTCGAATTGACTCCAGAACTCTTTACTGCTCTTAAATCGTTCTGTCTCAAGCATAAAGTTACGCCAAATACCGTGTTATTGGCAGCTTACCAGTGGCTGCTTGTAAGACGTTCAAGTATGCATGAGATTCGAGTCGCGTGCCCAGTTTCTGAAAGGGCACATCAAGATCTAGAGAGCATGCTTGGCCTGTTTGTTAACACTATGGTGGTGAAAACGCATTGGTCGGAAGGGCAAACAACAACGTCTTGGATTAAGAAAGTAAATGAAGCACTATCAGGCGCAAAACAACATTCAGCGATGCCATTTGAGAAGTTAGTCGATGAATTGGTCGCGTCTAGAGAAGGTGAGCATGAACCTTTGGCTCAGACCATGTTTAATTATCTAGTAAATGAGCCTAGCGAACCGATCCAGTTGGCTGACATGAGACTTCAACCATTACCTGTGCCAGAGTATAGCGCCAAGTTTGATATATCTTTGTTTGCGAACAATGATGGTAGCGGTATCAGCCTGTCTTTCCAGTACAGAGTCGACTTGTTTGATAGAGAAACTGTCGCAGACTTAGCACAGCATTATCTTGCTGCGCTGGAGTATCTAATTTCAGCGGGTGACCAGCCCTTAGCATTACACTCCTCATTATTAAACAAAGAGCAAATTCAGCTACAAGATTGGAATGACACTGCGAAAGAGTATGACTTGCCTAGTACATTGGCAGAGGCGTTATCCCATCAGCAAAAGTTAACGCCAAATCATATTGCGCTCAAATATCAAAATGCGTCATGGAGCTACCAAGAGCTAGGCCAAAAGGTTAATCAGCTTGCGAACTGGTTAGTCGCTCAAGGGTGTCAAACGGAAGACAAAGTGGCGATTTGTATGACTCGATGCCCTCAAATGGTGGTGAGCATTCTCGCTGCTGTGAAAGCTGGTTGTGCGTATCTACCTCTTGATCCTGATCACCCGCAACAACGTTTAGATTACATCGTGGAACATGCCAAACCTAAGGTAATCTTGGTGCTTCCCGAGTTTTCGAGTCGTTTTGAAAAAGCTGAGCTAACACAAGATCTATGGACGTTAGATGACGCATTCAGTTTGGTTGACGGTCAAAGCATTGAATTTAACACTCCCGAGTATCACCCACATCAATTGGCTTATGTGCTTTATACTTCAGGTTCAACTGGTCAACCTAAAGGTGTAGCTGTTCCTCACAGCGGTGTTATGAACCGAATTTTCTGGATGCAGGATGAATATTGTCTTGGCAGTAAAGATGTGGTTCTTCAGAAAACACCGTACAGTTTTGATGTCTCTGTTTGGGAGTTTTTCTGGCCATTGATGACAGGAGCTACACTCGTATTGGCGGAGGCGGGAGAGCATAAAGACAGTCAACGACTTATTGAGCTAATAGAGAAATACCAAGTTACGACGTTGCACTTTGTCCCGGCCATGCTGCAAGTTTTCCTAGATAACCCTCGCGCATCCTGTTGTCGCTCTTTAAGGCAAATTTTCTGTAGTGGTGAGGCGTTACCTTATCAGTTACAACAGCAATGCTTATCAGTGCTGGGCGCAGAGCTCCATAACCTTTATGGACCGACCGAGGCTTCTATTGATGTGACGTATTGGGATTGCCGCAAACAACATATTAAAGATCTCGTGCCAATTGGCTCCCCGATTGCGAATATTCAAACTTGGATTCTAGATGAAGAGCTCAATCCTGTTCCAATCGGTGCCAGTGGCGAACTTTATCTTGGTGGGATTGGCTTAGCGCGTGGTTATCTCAATCGTCCAGACCTCACCGCTAAAACGTTTATCCCTAATCCATTCGCTCAAGACGGCGCGGTGGGTGATGCTCAATACAGCCGGCTTTACAAAACAGGTGATGTCGCCCGTTACCTTAAAGATGGGAGCATAGAGTATGTAGGGCGTGCTGATTTCCAAGTTAAGATCCGAGGGTTACGTATCGAACTTGGTGAAATAGAGGCAAGAATAGCGGCGCACTCTGTTGTGAAAGAAGTTGTGGTCGCAGCTTGTAAGGATGAGAAATTATCGGATTTCTTAGTCGCTTATATCGTAGCTAAAGATGAACATAGTCTACCGGAACTTACACAGTGGCAAACATATCTACTAGAGAGTTTACCTGAATATATGATTCCTACCGCTTTCATTTCATTGGATGCAATGCCATTGAGTGTGAACGGAAAAGTAGACCGAAAAGCTCTACCAACGCCAAATTTAGCAGCATTGAATCGAAACGACTTCGTGGCACCAAGAGGAGAGAAAGAACAGATTCTTGCTGAGATTTGGCAAAGCCTACTCGGTGTTGAGCAAATCGGAATTAACGATAATTTCTTTGCTATTGGCGGCGATTCAATTGTCAGCCTACAGGTCGTAGCACGCGCTCGAGATATGGGGCTAAAACTTGAGCCGAAAGATATATTCCGTAATCAAACCGTAGAGTTGCTTGCGTCTGTTGCAACACAAGATAAGCAGCAAGATTACGATGTAGGGGATGTGTTTGGTGAAGTACCGTTGGCACCTATTCAACAGTGGTACTTAAATCAAGCGTTGGTGAACCCTGATCATTTCAATCAAGCACTCTTGCTGGCAAGTTATACAGAGGTTGATGTCTCCTGTTTGCGTCGAGCTTTACAGCGCTTGCTACACGCTCACCCAATGTTAGTCGCGCGCTTCAATTACCAAGAGAATGCCAAGCAATGGGTGCAAAGTGTTTCGGAGACTGATGCGAAAAGAGACATCGCGTTTACAGTGTATGAACGTCACTCTCTAACCGATGAAGAGAAACAGCACGCTGTCTCAGAGATTAGTGAATTTGAGCAGATTCAGCTTAAGCTCGCTCAAGGAGAGGTGTTTCGATGTGCATTAATTCACTTTGGTGGGTCAGAAAGCCGTTTACTGCTAGTTGCGCATCACCTTGTAGTTGATGGTGTTTCTTGGCGTATATTGCTTTCTCAGTTGGAAAGTGACTATATCAAGTTATGTAACAAAGCATCATTGGCACCAACTCGATACCAAACTAAGCCATTCAAACGCTGGTCTGAGCAAGTGGCTGAATACAAACCGAGCTCTGAAGGGATTATTAAGTGGCATGAGTGGCAAAACAGGCCGGAATCAAGAGAGGCTCTTTCTACCACATTACCAACAGATCCAGTTGAGGTGCCATACCCCGCAGGTCTCCAAGGCAGCACACAAGTTTGCCTATCGACAGACCAGACCGATCGATTGATCACACATGCAGGAAGTACACTGCGCGCTCGCATTGACGAACTTTGTTTGACAGCGCTCGCTAAGGCGCTGTCAAATTGGACTCAATCTCAGCATCACCTCATTAGTCTAGAAGGACACGGGCGTGATCTCGTTGATTGTGATGTCAGTGAAACAGTGGGCTGGTTTACTCGACTTTACCCAGCGGTGATCAGCAGTGAATTAGGTTCATGGCAAGAAAGAGTGCTTACTGTACGCCGCCAGTTGAGTGCATTACCAGAATCCCATACTCCTTTTAGTGCTGTTAAATCATTCTTGAGCGATGCGTTGGCGCCGCAACTCGTCTTCAACTACTTAGGGCAGCTTGATAATGCACAAAGCAGTGGTTTCATGCAACAGGCTCCGGAAAAGCTTACAGGGTTTCGTGACACTCAGAACCCATTATCATGGCTACTCGAAGTAAATGCGTTTATCAGTAAGAATCAGCTGAAAATTAACCTTCAGTACTCGCGCAGCTCATTTGATCCAGAAACCATAGCCCAGTTTGGGGCTGAGTATGTATCTCAACTAGGCGATATGTTGGATGCACTATGTGATGATAGCCCAAGCCTCAAGGGTGCGGTTGCAGCTGATTTCCCTCTGGCGAATTTGAGCGATGATCAAGCGGTTAACCTCGTTCGAAAATATGTAGATTGTGTGGTAGAGGATGTCTATCCACTTACCCCAGTGCAACAAGGCATGCTTTTCCATTGTTTGGATCATGATGCTGCTTACATCAGCCAAAGCATTGCTAAGTGTGAGGGAGCGCTTAACTCTGAGCTATTGCAAGAATCATGGATAGACGTCGTTGAACGTCATCCAGCCCTCAGAACTGCGGTGATTACTGATGACGTTGACGAGCCCCATCAAGTTGTGTTTCAGTCCGCTAAATTACCATTTGAGGAACTAGACTGGCAGGACATCTCTCAGGCAGATAAAGATTTGATGCTGCAAAGTTTACGTCAGCGTGAAATTTCCCAGATTAAGTTCTCTGAAGCACCAATGATGCGTGTTGTTCTTATCAAACATAGTGAAAACCATCACCAATTGGTTTGGACCATACATCATTTGATCATGGACGGGTGGTGCCTGAATACGCTGGTAGGCGAAGTGATGCAAGGGTATTTTGCTCGTCTATCGGGGGAGCAGATATCGAAACAACCTGCAGTGCCATTCCGAAACTTCATTGAATGGTTAGAGTTAAAAGATGAAGTAGGTGCAAATAAGTTTTGGCGTGAGCAACTAACGGGTTTTACATCAACGAACTCACTTCCTGCTGCTTACATCGCAGGTTCAAAACCTAAACACGTAACAAAAGAAGACGCTTATCTGATTACTCACCAGTATCTGGGTAAGGCGCGTACAGCTGAAATTGAACGACTCTGTCAGCAAAACTCATTGACGCTAAATACGCTTGTTCAAGGCCTCTGGGGAAGTATTCTTTCTCGTTACATGGGTTCGAGAGATGTAGTTTATGGTGTGACGACAGCAGGACGACCAAGTGACTTACCAGGATCAGATCGTATATTGGGCGTTTTCATTAACACCTTGCCACTAAGATTGGATTTGAACTCTGATCTGTCGGTTTTAGAGTGGCTGACTGAGTTGCAAGATAAAAACTTAGTTATGCGAGAATTTGAACAAACACCAATCGCTCGTATTCAACGAGCGTCTTCAGTTCCGCAAGACCAAGTCTTGTTTGAAACACTATTGGTGTTTGAGAACCTACCTGCGTCCGATGAACAACCTCAACATGGTTTGACGTTGACGCTAGACGATCATCACGTGCGTAATAACTTCCCTCTCACTTTACGAGTTGTACCTCAAAAAGACCTGAGATTTGACCTGCTGCTAGATTTAGAACGTGTTGATCATAATATAGCTACGAAAATGATCGACGAGTTGTTATTAGCGGTCGATAAATTAATCAACGACGCAAATACGCTTCAAACCCGCGTTAAAGATTGGGTTGTAGGAGGGCTCCCTAAACTCCAGACGAGCATGGCTAAGCCAGTTGGTACTCTACTGGAAAGGGTGATGTCGAACTCAGGTTCTGCAACTGGCTTATTGGTTGATGAAAAGGGAGAACAACTTTCTATCACTTACCAACATCTTCTAACTCAAGCCGAACATTTGGCAAGTTATCTTCCAGATATTACTGCCTCTAAACGTGTCATTGCGCTTGTCTTACCAAGAGAGCAAGAACAAATAGTGGCGATGCTTGCAGCTTGGTGGAAAGGGGCTGCGTGGCTGTGCATTGATCCGCAATTGCCTGCTGAGAGGGTAAGTTACATGCTTGCGGATGCCAACGTATGCTGTGTTTTGGGACTTGATACCCCCGAGTATTGGGAAAATGATGAGTTGGGTGAACGTTATATTTGGTTAAATATTCGAACTCTTCTCTCGCTACCAGCGAAATCAGGCGCGTTGTTACCTCCCGCAATAATACAGTCGAAAGACACGGCCTATGTTATCTATACATCGGGATCGACAGGGCAACCTAAAGGTGTCGAAGTGACTCATGGCAATGCTATCAGTTATGTCGACGCATTGTTTGAGCGTATTGATATAGAACCCAACGCTACGATGGCGACATTAGCCACAGTTTCTGCGGATCTTGGTTTGACTTGCGTACTTGGCGCATTAGTTACGGGTCGAACGCTGGCTTTGATACCGAATGTACTGAGTTTTGACCCTTCCGCACTAGCACAATATCTAGAGCGCTTCCCAATTGATGTTCTGAAGATTGTGCCGTCACACTTAAAAGCGTTACTCGCTGTAGAGAAACCAGAGCGTCTTCTTCCGCGTCAATGGTTGATTTCCGGTGGTGAGTCATTAACAACTGATTTGGTGCAAGACGTTCGTGCATTATTACCGACAATCAATGTTGCAAACCACTATGGTCCAACAGAAGCAACAATTGGGTGCATGGCTAAAGTCGTCGACGATGGGGCAGCATCAATTACGTTGGGCTCTGAACTTAGCAACGGTATTGCGCTAATCGTCGACGAACAAGGCTTACCTGTTGCTCAAGGCATACCAGGTGAATTGTTAATTGCAGGACAAGGTGTCGCGAAAGGTTATTTGAATAAGCCAGAACAGACAGCAAAGAGCTTTACGTCAGTGTCAGTTATCGATAGCGAAGGGCAGGAGCAATTGCTTCGTGCTTATAAAACAGGTGATAAAGTTTCTAAAACTGACAATGGTGAGTTCATTTACTTAGGGCGGATAGATGACCAAATAAAAGTACGTGGTTATCGTGTAGAACTTAATGAAGTTAAACAGACACTATGTAGTTTTGAATCTGTTATTGATGGCGCCGTAACCGCAGTTTCGGGGCCTTCAGGACTGCGTCTCGCGGCCTGTGTTGTGATTGAAAAGGAAGCTTCGTTGGCGGCGGTTAAGCAACGCGCCTCAGAAGTTTTGCCGGAGTACATGGTGCCATCGCTCTGGATGATCGTTGAATCCTTACCACTGAATTCTAATGGTAAGGTTGATCGTACTCTAATCGCACAGTGGTTAGAGCAATCCAAGTCTTCAAGCAGCGCTTCAAGAGGAGCGAGTGCGGTTGACGTTGAAAACGATGATAGCCTCCACGTATTAACTGAACTATGGGAAGGTTTGCTGGGTCAGCGGCCACAGCCCAATGATAACTTGTTCAGCTTGGGTGCCGATTCAATCATTTGCCTGCAATTTATCGCTAAAGCTGCTGGTAAAGGGTTTACATTCACGCCTAAGCAGATCTTCTCTGCGCCATCGGTGCTGCAATTAAGTGAGCTTACAGCAACGCGCAAAAAAACGGAAAATGCACTAGCTACGCAGGTAGTTGAAGCGGTGAATGTTCAGTCCACCTCTATAACAGAAGCAACTCTTCAAACGTTATGGGAGGAGCTTCTAAAACAGAAAGTAAATGTGGATGATAACTTCTTTGCCTTAGGTGGTGATTCGATCATTACGTTGCAGATGATTGCAAAAGCAAAACAGCAAGGTCTGACACTGACGCCTAAAATGGTTTTCGAGGCTCCAAGTATTCGTATGCTTGCTAAGCGCCTTGAAGAGTCAGCAACTGACAAGGGTGAAAATCAGCCCTTATCGACCGTTTCGAGATCTTCAGTCGAGCCAATAATTGAATCTAATACCGAGTTTTCAACCGAAGAACATACTGATTTTGATTTGGAAGCGCGAGAGTCATTGAATGCCTCCAAGCGTAATAAAGTACTTGGTCAGTTAACTCAAATATGGCAAGAGTTATTTAATTTAGAGTCGATTGTTCCTGATGCTCACTTCTTTGAATTGGGAGGTGACTCGATTATGGCGCTTCAATTGATTGCTCGATTGAGTAAATTCGACTTGAAGTTAACACCTAAACAAATCTTTAGTTCGCCGCGCCTGAACGAACTCGTAGATATGTTGGTTGATAATGAACATAAGGTGGTCTCTGAACCGAATAATTCTGATGCCAAGGTACTGCCGTCTTCCGTTATTAATACGCCTTTGATAGAAACGACTGAGCCTTCTCAACAATCCAACTTATTGCCGATCCAGCACTGGTTTTATGAAGTCGAGCAACCCGTAATTCATCATTGGAACCAGGCAATCATGCTTGCTCTTCCACAAGCTGTTAATCATGAAGCGATGTCGGCAGCGGTTGAAGCTTTGATTGAGAAGCATGCTGCACTGGCCAGCCGTTTTGCACACAAGCAAGGCGCTGAAGTAAGACAAAGTCATAGTGGTCAAGTTGCTGGCGTTTATACCACCTTTGACAACCAAACATTACAAAGTGTTGAAGCGTTAACACAACATTGCCAAGAAAGCCTAGATTTAGTTACCGGCCCAGTGTTCAAGGTGGTGACTTTTAACCTGAAACAAGGGGGAGCTCGTTTGTTGCTGGTGGCTCATCACCTAGTCGTTGATGGTGTTTCATGGCGAATCATTGGAAACGATTTGGCTCATGCGTATCAAGCAAGGTGTCTTGGCCAGGACATTGAACTTGGTCAAGGATCGGCATCAGTGTCAGATTGGCATAATGCGTTGATGAATTGCTCTGCCGATGTATTGAAGCGGGCTCGTGAGTTTTGGTTACCAATGGCAGCGCGTTCACTGGACGGGCAACTGCTCCCGGGGGCAAAGAATGGAACGATTGCGACGGCTGATAAAACAGTACAAGTCTTCGACGAGGTAGTCACTCAATCGCTTATTCGCCTTGGTTCAATACACGGAAAGACTGGCTGTGAAGTTGCTATGTTATCCGCACTGTCACAAGCGCTTTGCAATCAGTTCAATAAGTCTAAAGTAATGATTGAACTAGAAGGCCATGGCCGTGAGTTATTGGATTCGCATGTTGACTTATCTGAAACAGTAGGATGGTTTACTTCACGCTACCCTGTCACTTTATCTGCGGAGCAGAAATCACTTGAAGAGGCCGCATTGACGCTTTCAAAAGTGCCTAATAATGGTGTTGGATACGGTGTTTTACGTTACCTCAAACAAGAATTAGCGTTTGAACACCCACAACTAGTGTTCAATTATCTAGGGCAAGTTATGAGCACTAATGGTGAATGGCAGTTGGTCGCAGACGGTGTTGGAAAATCAAGACATCCTGAAAGCTTGCGACGCCAACTCATCGAAGTGACGGCGCAGATTCGTGAAGGGCAACTTTATGTCTCTTGGCAATATCCATCTGGTATCGGACCAAAATTGAAAAACATGTTTGAACAATTTGAAACAAACGTGAAATCGATAGTTGCAAGCAAAGCGGAGTCACAAAACGAAGCTACTTTAGAGCGTTCGAACAATGTTACGAAAATAAAACATTACCCGTTGACTCCAATACAGCAAGGAATGTTCTTACATAGTGCGTCTGCAAAAGAACCGCTCTATTTCAATCAAACGACCGTCGAGCTTGAGGGAGAGCTTGATGTTGATTCGTTTGTCCGTGCTTGGCAGCAGACTGTTGATGCGGAAGCTATTTTGAATGCGGCTTTCGAAGATCATGGTGACAAAGCGCCAACTCAATGGTTTTCGGCTCATTCATCTTTACCCATGTCCCGACACGATTGGTGTGGAAAAGAGATGGAGTGGCAACAAGCTCAGTTGAAGCAACTTTGTGAAACAGATAGGGAGAAAGGGTTTGATTTAGCCAAGCCGCCTTTAATGAGGCTGCATTTAATAAAAGTAAATGAAAATCGCCATTGGTTAGTGTGGAGCCGACATCACTTGATTGTTGATGCTTGGTGTTCGTCTATCATCATCAAAGATATGGTTCATCGCTATCTTAATCTCATTGGAAAAGTAGCGAGCTTGCCTTCGAAAAGGCCGCCATTCACTCGATATTTAGATTGGTTGGGTCAGCAAGATTTAGAACACAGTAAGCGCTTTTGGAATGAAGAGTTAAAAGGTTTTGACTCACCATTAAAACTGGTACCCGGGCAAAGTGGAGAAGAATTTACCCTTGAAGATCATACTTTGTCTCATGAGTTGACACAGAACGTAAAAGAACTCGCTAAGCGTAAAGGCGTCACCTTGAATGCGGTTATCCAAGCTGCATGGGCACAAACTCTAGCGCACCATAGCGGTCAGCATGACGTTGTTTTTGGTATGACGACGTCGGGTCGACCTGCTGAACTGGCGGAAGCTCATCAAATGGTGGGAATCTTCATTAATACATTGCCGGTTCGAGTTGAGTTAAATCCCATGCTCGATACTGGAACCCTTTTACAAAATATCCATCAACAAGGAGTAAGGTTAAGAGAATATGAGTACACCCCTTTAAGTGAGATTATCGCTCAAAGTGAAATCAACCGCGATCAATCGTTGTTTGATTCTTTGCTTGTGTTCGAAAACGAGGCGATGTCAGAGCGAAGCAATATTGCTGAACATCTTACAGTTACACCGTTAGACGGTTATGAGCGTAATAGCTATCCGTTATCTATTACGGTGATGCCAAGAAGTGAGCTTGTTTTACGAGTTGGTTGTGATGGCGAAAGACTGTCGTATTCTCATGTAATCAAAATGGTAGAGACCTTTAAGACTGTTCTTGAAAGTATGGTGTTTAACTGTGATCAGCTGCTAGGAAATGTGATGAATCAGCCTACTTTGCTTCCATCACAGTTTGTGGATCAGAGCCTGCGAAATTGGTCGGAAAGCTGGACGTTAGAAACTGAAATTTTATCAGTAGCGAACACATCTCCACAACGTATTGCCGTTAGTGATACTGAAGGCGCTTTGACATATCAACAGCTTGTGGAGCGCGCGACATATCTAGCTCAAAGCTTAAGTGAGTCAGGTATTGGTTGTGAGTCTAAAGTAGCGGTTTGTCAGCGTCGGGGCGTTGATATGTTGGTATCTTTGCTAGCGGTTTATTGGTCTGGCGCGGCTTATATTCCACTGGATCCAAATCAACCCAAAGAACGTTTGGCGTTGATTTTAGAGCAAGCGAGTCCTGCATTAATGTTAGCTGATGAATCAGTGACTGACTTTGACCATTATGGCTGTGTCAAGTCGCCGCAGCAGCTATTAAATCAATGTACCTATGATCCAAGTTGGATGAACACAAGACCAGCGAATCACCCCGAACAATTGGCTTATATTATTTTTACTTCTGGTTCTACTGGCGTACCTAAAGGAGTTCAGATTTCTCGCGCTGCGTTTGCTAATTTCCTGCAAAGCATGTTGGAGTTAACCCAAATCCAAGCATCTGACCGACTGCTTGCTGTAACAACCATTGGTTTCGATATCGCGGGTCTAGAAATGTTTCTACCTTTGCTTAGCGGCGGGCAAGTGTTTGTGGCGAGTTACGATGATGCCCGTGATGCTAGTCAATTAGCTCGGTTAATAGATGAAAGAGACATCTCATTTATGCAAGCAACGCCAGTCACCTGGCAGATGCTTGCGGAGCAGGAGTCAGTTAATTGGTCAGCACTGACTGTCCTGACTGGAGGTGAGGCATTACCAGCCCCTCTAGCGTCCTACATGGTAGAACAGGGAGCGAAAGTGATGAACGTTTATGGACCGACTGAAACGACAGTTTGGTCATCGATGCTTAATGTTGATCAACAGCAAGCACAGTCTCCTTCGCTGGGCCTACCTATCGCTAACACCAATTTCTATGTATTAGACGATTGGTTAAACCCTGTCGCTGTTGGAGCCGAAGGGGAGTTATACATCGGTGGCCAAGGGCTAGCTCGTGGTTATGCTGGACAAGCAAGCCTGACGGCACAAACGTTCACCCCTGATCCGTTTAGTACTCAAAAAGGTGCGAGAATGTATGCAACGGGTGATATTGTCCGGATTGGTATGAAGGGGCAGATTGAGTTTGTAGGTAGGAAAGATTTTCAGTTGAAGCTGCGTGGCTATCGTATCGAAGCTGGCGACATTGAAGCTGCGCTAGCGAAAATTACGGCAGTAAAAGAGTCTGCGGTAAAGCTATGCTACCCGGACTCAGCGAAAGCATGTTTAATTGGTTATGTAACGCTCGCATCAGGAGAGGACATAAATACAGAACAGGTTTTAGAGAGATTACGTAAATCTCTGCCTTTCTACATGGTGCCGAAACGTGTTGTTGTTTTGCAATCGATGCCACTAAATGCAAACAACAAAATTGATCGTAAAGCATTGCCTGAACCAGAAGATTCCATTCCATCTGGTTTATTGCCAGCAACGGAAACAGAAATTTGGTTAGCAGAAGAGTGGCAAGCCTTACTAGATAGTGCGGTTGTATTTGCCGATGATGATTTCTTCGCTATCGGAGGCAATTCATTGTTAGCTGGTCGTTTTGTGTCTGGTATGAAGAAGAAACTAGGTATTGAACTATCCCTTACACAATTGTTTCGATTCCCTGTTCTGCGTGACCTAGCTCGATTGATCGAAGAGCAAAGTGAAAGCAATAATGCTTCTGTCTTCAGTGATACACAAGTAGCATTAGCGAGCCAAATACCTCATTCAGAGCTTCTTGTATGCTTGAATCAAGGTTCCTCAATGCAGCCTCCATTATTTGTATTTCACCCTGCGGGTGGGCATGTAAAAGTTTATGAAGAACTAGTTAGCTTATTCCCAAAAGAACAGACCGTATATGGTATTCAATCACCGCAACTTGTTGATTTGGAGAATGCACCAGACTCTGTGAATGGCTATGCTAGTCTTTATGTTGATGTCATTCGCTCTGTGCAAAAAACGGGAGCGGTACGTTTGCTGGGCTGGTCATTTGGTGCTTGGCTGGCGGTTTCAGTGACACGTTTACTAGAAGCGAAAGGTGAAAGAGTAGAGTGGCTTGGGCTGGTGGACGCGAGAGCAAACCCTCAAAGGGCAGTGCTAACACTTCCAACATTACCTAATGTTAACCGTTACTTAGCATGTTTAGATAATGAAGCAAGACGCTTCCTTCTTGGCAGACATGCTGTTTTTCTAGATGAATTAGAATTGCGCCTGCAGTCAGCAGTTGATACAAGTCGCGATGATATAGCTTTTAATGCTTTCTCTGATGTGATTCATGATACTGAGTTGGGTCGCAATATGAGTGTTGAAAATAAAGAACTTTATTATTTGCAAATGAAGCTATTTATGAAGTGCCATTCTTTGATGCAAAACCATCAACTTGAAATGGTGTCTACGCCCATAGATGTTTGGTGGGCGAGCGATACGCTCATAGATCGCGATTATCAACATGGGGCGTCTGAATACGAGTGGGATGCGTATGGAAAAACCAATGTAACGATTTTAGACGGTGACCATAATAGTATTATTCGAGATGTCCGATTAGCGAATGGTATTTCTCACAAACTCAATCGCTTACGAACTACTTTAATCAGTGAACCATTAAGTTAGTAATGATAGTGCCTCTTATTAAAGAGGCACTCCACTCTTATGACTTAAATTACGTAACCTAGACACCTTTTCCGTAACGACTTCTTTAACCAAATCTGATAACCATGTAATTCTTGGGTGCGAGCTATCAGCGCTTAGTGATACTAATTCGACGTCGAAATCAGGTATATCGATAGGCGGTTCGCAAAGCGTTAACGAGTCATCGATTAGGTCAGTTCTACCCACCATTTCTGCCATTACGGCTAACGTTTTTCTACCTGTCAGCATTCTTCGTATGGTTAAAAATCTTGTTGTACCTAATACGACATTTCGTTGAACCCCTAGCTCTTCGAGTGTTTGGTCTACACGAGTAGTAAGCGCTTGGTTCGCCGTAACGATCATTTGTGGTGTCTCTAAGTAGGTTTCTAATGAAATGGGCAAATCACTACGTAGGACTTGATTATCAAAAGTACAGAGGTGCTTTTCTCTATATAGAAATGTACTTTTTAACTTACTGGGTAGATCGGAAAATACACCAATGCACACATCGACATTTCTAGCTTCGAGTTCCGTAACACAATTCCCAGTATCAACGGGTTTAAAGATCACTTTCGCATTGGGTGCTAAGCTTTGTAACTTGTCGAAAAGCTGAGGTGCAAAGATCTGCTCAGCATAATCACTGAATCCCACCTTGAAGGTTCCACTGAAGTGATGTGGTTGGAAACCGTCAACGTTCAAAATATCTTCTTTAAAGATGGTCATGATCTGCCTTACTTTAGGCTCGATCTCGTGTGCTCTTGCCGTTGGTCGCATCGTATGACCATCTCGTTCAAATAATGGGTCCCCGAGCAGTTCACGTAGTCTTTTCAAGTTATAGCTGGTGGCAGGCTGGCCTAGGTGGAGAGCCTCCGCTGCCTTTGAAACGCTACGATGGCGAAAAAGTGCATCAAAGGTGAGTATTAAATTCAAGTCGACTCGTTGCCAATTAATCTGTGCCATTGGATACCCCTCAATTTCTTTGTGTATCAGTCTATTCGATATGGAATATAGAATCATTCGATTTCATTAATTAACTGCGCATTTCTATACTTCAGGCTGCTTTGGATTAAGGAGTTTGAGATGCCGACCAGTTTAATCTCTCAACAATTAGAGATATTAGCTTCATTGGAAGTGAAGTCATTCAAGACAAGAAGTGATGACGTAGAGCCAAATGATGTGTTTGTTTGTCGCTATGGCCTAACTCATGATGGTCATGATTTCGTGCAGCAAGCGATTGAAAATGGGGCTATTGCCGTTGTATCGAATAAGCCAATGACGCTACCGATACCGACGTTGGTGACGGAAAGTTACTATCAGTCTCTAGCGCTTATCAAAACCTTCTATAAACACCCACACCGTAAAATGCGCCATATTGGAGTGACCGGCACTAATGGTAAAACGACTGTGTCGCATTGCCTCAACCAAATTCTCAATCGCACCAATCGAAGTGCATACATAGGGACGTTAGGTGCAAAACTCAATGATAAAACGGTCCCAACTATCAACACCACGCCTGATGGTGTTGCGCTACTTAACATGTTTCATCAGATGCAAAGTGTTGGGACAGAATTCAATGTGATGGAGATGAGTAGCCATGCTCTCTCGCAAGATAGAGCTGGGTTTATCTCTCTTGAGATGGGAGTGATCACCAATATCGGGGAAGACCACATGGATTTTCACCGCACTAAAGACAATTACGTGCAGGCTAAACTACAAATAGTCGATCGCATTGCTCCCAATGGCACATTAGTGGTGAACCTTGATGACCCTCATGCTGCCGCTGCGATGGAAAGAGCCTCAGGTCGAGCTAAGGTTGTGACATTTTCAATGCATGATTCGAGTGCCGATGTTATCGCGACAAAGTGGGAACCATCGGCGCGTGGGATGTACTTTGGACTGAAGATTGGAAAAGAGAGCCAAGAAGTCCGCTCTCCCATGCCTTTTGAATACAACATTGAGAATGCACTAGCAATCACGTGTGTACTTTATTCATTAGGTTGGAGTCTGAAGCAAATTATTGATGCTATCCAAGACGTTGTTATGCCCGACGGACGTGCTCAATTTTTGTCGTTATCTAATGGGGCGATTGGGCTGGTTGATTATGCTCATAACAGTGACGGATTGAGAGCGCTATTGACTGCAGCAAGACAAAAAGCGAGCCAAAGACTGATTGTTGTCGCAGGCGTTACAGGGGACCGCATACAACAAGCAAGCCTCATCGGTTCAATATGTACCGAACATGCGGATCTCGTAATTTTTACATCTGATGATCCAATGGGCGTTTTACAAAGTGAGTTGTTTAGAGTGCTGCGTTCAAAAGCCAAAGATAAGCCAGTTTTTGAAGTCAATGACAGAGCAGAAGCGATAGCCCTCGCCAAGCAGATGAGCGAGTCTGGAGACTTAATCGTTGTCTGTGGAAAAGGGAACGAAGCGTTTCAGTATGTTAATGATGGGAAGTCGTGCAAGCGCCCTTACATCGGTGATGTAGCAGCACTGAAGCAAGAGGTAATGGCATGAATGTGTTGAAGTCTTTTCTTATCTTAATGGCCTTTGCATATGCTGGGTACGTTAATGCGGTCATTATCCCTAACGCACCTGTTTTAAGTGCAAAAGGATATATCTTAATTGATGCAAATTCTGGTGATGTTTTGGCTGAAAGTGATGCAGATGTCCAAGTCGCACCAGCAAGTCTCACCAAGTTGATGACTGCTTATGTTGTTGGGCAAGAAATTGTTAATGGGCGCCTAGAATGGGATACCTCAGTAGAGGTAAGTAGAAAGGCGTGGTCAGCTAACTTCCCTGAATCGTCAAAAATGTTTATCAAACCGGGAGACGATTCAAATGTTCAAGATTTAATGCAAGGGTTGATCATTCAATCTGGTAACGATGCTGCAGTCGCGCTTGCTGAACATGTCGCAGGAGATGAGATCGCCTTCGTTAGCTTAATGAATGGTTGGGCACAGTCCCTTGGCATGGCAAACACTAACTTCATTAATGCCCATGGCTTAGACGGGGAAAGCATTGCGACAACACCACGAGACATGGCTACGTTATTAAAAGCCGTGATTAATGATGTCCCAGAGGTTTACTCTCTCTACAACAAACGTCGTTTCACTTGGAACGGAATAGAGCAATACAACCGCAACAAGTTATTGTGGGACAAAACGTTAAATGTTGATGGTGGTAAGACAGGTTACACAAAAGCCGCCGGGTATAGCTTGGTCTCGTCAGCAACACAGGGGCGTATGAGGTTGATATCTGTTGTTATGGGCACGGCAAGTGCTCAAACTAGAGTCAATGAGTCGCGACAATTATTGAATTATGGTTTCCGTTTTTACGACACATTACAAGTCGGTAAGAAAGGGGAGGAGCTTTACCGAGCAGAGGTTTGGAAGGGTGACGTGAATGAAACATCCGTCCAATTTGATGAAGATGTATTTATCACACTGCCTAGAACCCAGGTCGCCTCGGTAGAGCAAATCCTTGAGCTCAATGAAACACTAATGGCTCCAGTTAAAGTAGGCGATGCAGTCGGTGAGGTGGTTTGGAGTGTCGAAGGTCAACCGATTAAAAGAGTGAACGTAGTTAGCGCTGATAATATTGAACAAGGCACCATGTTCAAGAGGGTCAAAGATGCGGTATTACTCTGGCTATCCTCTTTGCTTAAAGACGTGAAAAGCTTAGTGGGAGAGTGGTGATGAATTTACCCGTTTCTTACAATAGTATCTGGAGCAATAAGGATTACGTCCGGCTTCTTACAGCTCAAGTCACATCTCTTGTCGGTACAGGTTTGAGTTCGGTATGTCTTGCTTTGCTGGCCTACGAACTTGCTGAAAGTGACGCGAGTATGGTTCTGAGCATCGCCTTTGGCCTTAAAATGATCGCTTATATTGGTCTGGCGCCGGTGTTCGCTTTTTTTAGCCGTCGATGGCCAAAGAAGCAAGCTCTTGTCGTTCTCGATATCGTCAGAGCTTGTCTTTTCATTGCCTTGCCGTTTACTGTTCAAGTTTGGCAAGTCTATGTTTTGATGTTTGCGATTAACGCATGCTCAGCGGCATTTACGCCTTTATTCCAAGCGACCCTGCCCACGGTATTACCTGACCGAGAGCAGTACACAAAGGCGTTGTCTTACAGTCGGGTCGCTTATGACTTAGAACAGGTTGTAAGTCCTATTTTGAGTGCAGTGTTGCTAACGATGATGACCTTTCGACAACTGTTTTGGATCGATGCATTTACGTTTGTTTTTTCAGCAGCTTTGATTCTAATGTGCTTCATTCCATATGATTCATCAAAGATTGTGGAGAAACAGCGACTCAACATTAACACACTGTATAAAGGAATCTCGGCATACTTAGCAATCCCGCCATTAAGGAGATTGTGGTACGCCTACTTGGCCGCGGCTGCTGCCAGCGCTATGGTGATAGTTAACACGGTCGTATATGTGCATGATATTCTACACGGTGGTGATAGTGAGACAGCTTTAGCATTACTCGCGGTAGGAGCTGGCTCGATGTTGATTGCATTTCTAATACCCAAACTCATCGCCAATCAAGATCCGCAGCGATATCATATCCATGGGTTGTGTGTAATTTGTATCGCATTTTATCTCGGGACGTGGTTACCAAGTTGGCTCGGGTTTATCGTAGTTTGTTTCTCGCTAGGGATAGGGATGTCTTTAATACAGACGACTTCGGGCTTGATCATCAATGACGCATCATCTGGACAAGATGCAAGTCAATATTTCGCTGCCCACTTTTCATTGACTCATTTTTGGTGGTTATTGACTTACCTTTTCGCAGGAATATCGGCGACCTATTTAGGGTTGGCAGGCGCTTACTGGGTGATGTTGTTTATCGCCTTGATCAGCAGCGCTATCTATATTTATCAGCTACTTAACAGCACTAGTTCTAAATCTATTGGGTGACAATAACAATACTAAAGAGCATAAGCGTCATCCGTTTGGCTTATGCTCTTTAGTAATTACCCTGTGGAGAGTTGATGAACCGAGTGCCCTCGATGTCTAATGTTTAATATTCGCAGTTCGGTACTCTGATGGGGTCATTCCGACTTTATTCTTAAACAATCTCGAGAAGTACTGAAGGAGTATGCAAATTCTAATTTAGAGAAGAGCTCTAATGCACTATAACTAATTAGTTTCACTCTAATTTGACTATCCAAAGACGAGGCGTCTAAATTATTCTGGTAAAGGGTAGTCGTCACCAATTTTACACGCTAGGCTTCCCACCATAGCTTTTTCAAATCGAATGCTACCCTTGGCGTCTGAATCTGCCGTATTCATCTCGCCATCAATCATGTGATTGACCTCCTGAGCCGCTTCGAGTGGAACCAACCAAATACAAGCTGCAAGCGAACATGCCTTAGATGAAGGCTGGCAGCCCGTTTCAGAGCTTCCTCTTATCCATGAACTGTCTTTTTCTTTCAGCAAAATCTGTGTCGCGATATAGTCAGGATGGCTAATGTACTGGTCACCCCCAATCCAGGTATCCTCGAAGGGTAGGTATGGACCTTGCCACGTGGATAATCCAGGATTCTCGATAAGGTTGTTGATATTCAAATAACCAAAGTTAGCGTCAGTATCTAAAGTAATGGGTGGCAAACTACCGTTGTCGACGGCATATTGGTGCGTTGCATCTAATACTTGGTCAAGGTAGTTGACGATTAGCTTTGCTTCTTCAGTCTCAGACTCATTGGAACTGAACGCTTGGCAACCGAGTAGACTAGCCACAATTAAAGCGGCGCTAGCTACTGCAATTTTCAATTTTGTCACTCGAACTAAAGACACAATTAAAATCCTGTTATTTGTAAAGCTGTGGCAAAAGGGAGATATATATTCAGAGCGGTGAATTTATATCAGAACATACCTAAAATTGTCACAAGTTTGTAATTAAACAGCGAGTTTGCACTTACTTAACTATGCCATTAAGTTAGTCGTCAAAGACAAAACAAGGTGTTTAGGAATGATGGAAAACATAGAGGTATTCTTAGTTAACGCATTTACCAAGGATGGAAGCGGAGGAAACCCAGCGGGTGTCGTTCTAAATGCTGATCGTCTCAACGATGCAGACAAGCTACACATCGCTCAGGTTATTGGTTACTCAGAGACGGCGTTTGTAAGTAGCGATGAAGAAGCAGACTTTGAAGTCTCTTTCTTTACGACTACTGGTGAGGTAGATTTTTGTGGCCACGCGACGTTGGCGACATTTTCTGTATTACATCAGAAAGGTTTTATCACTGACGGTCAATATCGTCAGAGAACCAAAGCAGGGATATTACCTGTATCGGTCAACGCTCTGGGCGAGGTCACCATGGAGCAGGCTTTACCAACGTTTGGGCGTACCTTTTCAAATTCCGAAGTGGCCGGTTTAATTGGCATCGATGAAAACGTGTTGAACTCTTTAAGTTTGCCAGCACAGGTGGTATCGACTGGTTTACCTGATCTTATTATCCAAGTACCTAAAGGGTATCTCGATAAAGTAAATATCGATGAAGCAAAGTTGATTGAGTTCTCTAAAGATCACGAACTAGTTGGCGCTCATGTCTTTGAGCTGTCTGATGGCACCGAAGTAACCGCAAGCTGCCGCAACTTTGCGCCTTTGTTTGGTATTTCAGAAGAATCAGCAACGGGCAGCGCGAGTGGCGCACTTGCTTGTTATCTAGATAAGTATTTAGCGACCGAACATTCACGTTCATTTGTCTTTGAACAAGGCCGCGTCATGGGTGCCTTGTCGCAGATTTTCGCTTCAGTAGAATCAAACGAGCATGGTGTTCAACGAGTTAAAGTTGGCGGTGTCGCGAATGTCATAGGCTCAAAGATTGTAAGTCTACAAGACTAAACATCACGAAATCTTGCTCAGATAGATAACGTAAAAATGTTGCTGTTCAAGAATGCCAGCATTCGCCGAACAACAACATTTATGGTTATTATCTATTTTATGGTAAATCGACTTATTGTTAAATTTTAATAAGTTAGAGAACCAAACGAGCTAAATTCGGAGCGTTCAATATGAGCAGGAGAATGGCTTAGTTACAGGGTTTTATCGACCTAAATATTAAAAACTACCATTTAACATAATGCACGTAATATGCACTTGGGCATGGGAGCAATTTTAAAATGTCTTATAAGTTTATATGTAAGCTTTCATCTTAAGCAAGAAAAAACGGGACTTTCTCAAGTCCCGTTTTTCATAGCGTTTTGGTATTAAGCACCAGCTTCAAGTTCTTTTCGCACTATGGCTGCCCCAGCGCTTAAGGCGTCTAACTTAGCATTCGCCACAGTGCGAGATAATGGTGCCATACCGCAGTTAGTACATGGGTAAAGCTTGTCAGCGTCGACGTATTTGAGTGCAGTTCTTAGAGTCTCTGCTACTTCTTCTGGTGTTTCAATTTCATCGGTCGCAACATCGATTGCACCAACCATGACTTTTTTACCGCGAATCAGCTCAAGCAGCTCTACTGGAACATGTGAGTTGTGGCATTCCAGAGAAATGATGTCGATCTTTGACTTCTGCAGCTTAGGAAATACCTCTTCATATTGACGCCATTCAGAGCCTAGTGTTTTCTTCCAATCGGTGTTCGCTTTGATGCCATAGCCGTAACAGATGTGGACAGCAGTTTCACACTTTAGGCCTTCGATAGCACGCTCTAAGCATGCGATACCCCAATCATTAACCTCATCGAAGAATACGTTAAACGCCGGTTCGTCAAACTGGATGATGTCGACACCAGCCGCTTCTAACTCTTTCGCTTCTTGGTTTAGGATTTTAGCGAATTCCCACGCAAGCTTTTCACGGCTCTTGTAATGGTCATCGTAAAGCGTATCTATCATCGTCATTGGGCCAGGAAGCGCCCACTTGATCGGTTGTTTAGTTTGCGAGCGTAAGAACTTAGCATCTTCAACGAAAACAGGTTTTTGACGAGAAACCGGACCTACGACTGTAGGGACACTCGCATCATAACGGTCACGGATTTTAACGGTTTTTCTTTTTTCAAAGTCAACGCCAC
Source organism: Vibrio sp. D420a (assembly GCF_030248625.1). Taxonomy (NCBI): domain Bacteria; kingdom Pseudomonadati; phylum Pseudomonadota; class Gammaproteobacteria; order Vibrionales; family Vibrionaceae; genus Vibrio; species Vibrio sp. D420a. The sequence goes on from NZ_JAHGAN010000008.1 coordinate 63,083, forward strand.
TCAAGTGCTCAATGAAAGTCGTCACAAAGTGTTGTCTAGTTTGTTCACCATCGCTAACGATATCGACGCCAGCCAGTTCTTGAGATTGCAATGAAACACGCAAGGCATCTTTCTTGCCATCGACCAGCTCGTTACCTTGTAACTTCCATGGTGACCACAACTTTTCAGGTTCAGCGAGCCATGAAGGTTTTGGTAGGCTGCCTGCAGTAGAGGTTGGTAATAATTTTGACATATGTACAATCCCCTAGCCTTAAACAGCGAAGCTTGCAGACCATTGGTCTAACGTGTGTTGGAACGGTTTGATAAAGTGCTCTTCGGCAAATTTACCTTGTTTGATTGCTAGCTTGCTACGCTCTTCACGGTCGTAGACGATTTGCGTAAGTGAGTGATCTGAGTTCTTCAAGTTTGGTTGGTAACGATTACCTGCAACGGCATTTGCATTGTAGATCTCTGGTCGATAGATCTTCTGGAACGTTTCCATCGTACTAATGGTGCTGATCAGCTCAAGGTTCGAGTAGTCGTTAAGCAGATCGCCAAAGAAGTAGAATGCCAACGGAGCAACACTATTTGGTGGCATGAAGTAACGCACTTCTAGGCCCATTTTCTTAAAGTATTGCTCAGTTAAAGATGATTCGTTTGGCAGATATTCGAAACCTAAAACTGGGTGTTGGTTGTCTGTACGTTGGTATATTTTATTATCTGACACACTTAGGCAGATAACAGGTAGCTTTTTAAAGTTCGCTTTGTATGTGTCAGACTTAATGAACGATTTGAATAAATTTCCATGTAGTTCACCGAAATTATCAGGGACGCTGAAGCCAGGTTTATCTTTATTATGCTCTAACAATAAAACACTAAAATCGTAATCTCGCACGTATGAAGAGAAGTTATTCCCTACTACACCTTCAATGCGTTCATTGGTCGCGTGATCGACAATGTTAGTTTTCAATACTTCGATAGATGGGAAGTTTTCACCTTTGCCTTCAATGTCGATATCAACAGACACGATCTCTAGTTCAACAGAGTAGCGGTCTCGATTTGGGTTGTCCCAGTTTGCTAAAGCATTGAAATTATTGTTAATCATGTTCAACGCGTTACGAAGATTTCTTTGACGGTTCTCACCACGCGCTAAGTTGGCAAAGTTGGTTGTAATACGCGTACTGTCTGAAGGGTGGTAATTTTCATCAAGTCCGATGCTTTTAATTGTAAAGTTAAAATCAGTAGTCATGTTGAGCGGTATCCTATTTCCTGAGTTGAAAGCTTATTTCCTTACTCTCTCTAGGCTTTCTGGATTATTTTTATAGTCCCAGTCATTAGTCACCACAGCTCTATTTAATAATTGAATAACTTCAAATTCCAATATAACTGTAATTGTTTCGCTAGATTTAGAGAAGAGTCTATTTTATAGCTCGAATCCAAGTTCGAAAAACAGTGGTAATCCTTCACATTGATTATGAGAAATATTCATGTAGTTATAGGGTGGCATTGATGTGCTACTCAGTTATATTACTTTATCCGATTTGATGATTTGCTTTATATGGAATGCAAACCCTAACAATTAATAGGAGATTAAGGGTGAGTGAAATAGTACTGATATTGTGTTGTGCTGTGTTAGGTAGCGGCGTTGGTTTCTTAGCTGGGCTATTGGGCATTGGCGGTGGTTTAGTCATCGTCCCTATCTTAAGCATTATATTGCTGCAGTTTGGCGTTTTGCCATCTGATCAAGTTGTGGTCGTAGCTATCGCAACTTCTTTAGCGTCTATACTCTTTACTTCAACTTCTTCTGCTATCGCTCACCATAAAAATGGCAATGTTCCTTGGGACATAGCACCATGGATTATGGTTGGTGTTGCTTCGGGCGCACTGATCAGTGGTTTTATGGCTGCGCAATTGCCAGACCAAGTCGTTAGAACCATTTTCGCAGTGAGTGTATTTCTTATAGCGGTTAAAATGTTCTTTAGTAGCCAAAGCGACAATGCACCTGAACGTACCTTACCTAATAAAGGTGTGCTGACAGTTCTTACCACTATTACTGGAGCGTTGTCTGCGATGATCGGTATCGGTGGCGGCGCTCTTTTGGTTCCTTTGTTGTCTTTCTTTTCTGTCAATGTCAAAAAGGCGATCGGTTGTGCATCGGCATGTGGGATCATTATCGCTCTGTTTGGGTCTGTCGGTTACGTGAGCTCTGGCCTTCCTTACTTTTCTTTGAGTGATGGTTTTGCGGGATTTGTTTACTTGCCAGCTTTGTTTGGTATTGTTTCGACGTCATGGTTCACTGCACCATTGGGAGCAAAGGCGACTAACCATCTTCCTGTTGCAACGATTAAGAAAATTTTTGCAGTACTTTTGGTTGTGATGGCCGCAAACATGGCGTTTAATTAATGCCTTAAGTTTTAGCTGTATACGAGGAGCTCTTCTTGGAATTTAAAGAAATCGAACCTAGCGACGTTCCTTTTGATTTGCTGTTAGAAGCGGATCCATCCGAGGCGAGCATTTCCTCGTATCTATATGATTCTTGGTGCTTTATTGCTTGTGATAATAATGAAGTACTAGGAGCTTGTATTGCTAAACCACTCACTTCTACCACTGTTGAGATTTTTAATGTCTCAGTACTGCCCAGTCACCAACGTGTTGGTATCGGTACAAAACTTTTAAAGTCGGTGCTTACAGACTTACCAAACAAAGGTATCACTCGCATAGAGCTAGGTACGGGTACCTTTGGCTATCAATTAACGTATTACCAAAGATTGGGTTTTCGCGTTGATTCGGTATCTAAAGACTATTTCCTCACTAATTACAGCGACCCAATATTTGAAAATGGTATCCAGCATAAAGACATGCTGAGGCTGTATATTAATCTCTGATCATCATCTCAACTTACCATTTCGGCTCATTGTCTAATTAACAGGCGAAACTCACCTCGTGTGATGGAATTTTTTATGTCGATCGTCGTCCTAATTATATAGTGTGATATAATTACAGTTATATCACACTAGTTTGCTAACATAGGCGCTATGACGAACTCAAACTTCCCAACTCAACGACAAAGCCAAGTGACGCTGTCACCTGAACGTTCTCATAAAGAAACTGTCCAGCAATGGGACAAGCAAAAAGAGAAGCTCAGTCGCTTTAAACTTAACTTTCCCAACCTTAATGAGAGTTTTGATCCGAATTGGACTGAATTACCTCTAGTGCGAAAGCACTTAGACGAGTTCGAAGAAAACCGTGGCGGGTTGAGTATTCACACTTTAAAGATGTTGGCGTTCGTTGTTCGTAAATGGGATGACTACTGTAAAGACCAAAACGTTTATAGCTTTCCTATCTACGCCCCTGTCCTATTAACTTGGTTTAAATCACTTAAGCTAGAGTTCGATGTGAAGATCAATACGCTTAAGCAATATAGAGCTCAGCTTAGCCTGTTCCACAAAATCATGAATACGGACGATGTCACTAAACTGCCAGCCATCGCCACCTTCTTTAAATCATTGCCAAAAGATGAGATGGAAATTACCGGTTCACAAGTTATCGAACTGCAAGCTAAACCATTTCGAAAGCACCATTTGCTGAGATTAATGGATTTATGGGGCAATGAAAAAAGGGCTGTACCTTATCGAGATCTTGCTGTTCTTACCGTTGCCTATGGCACCCTACTTCGTGAGGGTGAAATTGGTAACATACGCAAAAAACACATTAAATTTCTTGAAAATGGCGACATTAACATCGAACGTGTTACATCTAAAACCACAATCAGTCCAGAGCCGAAGCGATTAACAGGCCGATTTTCAGCGATTGTAAAACGCTATGTTCAAACCTATTGCCAGCCGCTGGATGAAGATGATTTTATCTTTTGTTGGCTAACCGTTAAAGGAGCAAGGCCAGCAGGCTATCGTCAAACTCCGATGTCGGGCATGACTATCGACCGCATTTATCAGCGCGCCCATGATCTTCTTGTTGACTTAGGTGACGTTGTCACATCAACAGAGGCGCATCGAAACATATGGAGTGGGCACTCTAGCCGTGTCGGTGCATTACAAGATGGTTATCATGCAGGTTTAAATTTAACCCAGCTCATTCAACTTGGTGATTGGAAAAGTAATGAAATGGTACTTCGCTATTTGAGAGGTTTGAATAACCAAGACAGTCCAAACCTCATGCTCCAAGGTTAAAAAGAATCTAATTAACCTTTTTAAAACATTAGCTTACGCAAAATGCATGTAAGTCTTTTATTCCGAGCTCCGCCACAGCAATAATCATGTCTGGTGACACATCATCCATAGAGTGAACTGACAAGCCATTGAGAAAAGTGGCCATAAAATGTGTCATCACTTGTGGGTCAGCAGATTCCATTAATTGGCCTTCATTTTGAGCCTTTGTGAACCTTGCTAGCAATATTTCACCCATCTCTTTTCGACAATCCATCATCGCTTGTTTTATCGGACTAGCATCAGTGCTACATGCCAAGGCGCCCTGGATCATCAAACAACCTTTTGGCTTATCTTTACAGCTATGCGCTTGTGCGCTCCCAATGATGATGTCCGTGATCACCTTACGTATGTCAGCCTGTTCTAAGGCCTGATAAAAATATTCTGATTCACGGGCTTTATACATTTCGACCGCTTTAAGAAACAGTTGTTCTTTATTGCCAAAGGCGGAATACATGCTAGGTTTATTGATGCCCATCGCCTTGGTCAAGTCAGAAAGAGATGTTCCCTCAAATCCTTGTTCCCAAAACACTTTTAATGCTTCTTCTAACGCCTTTTCTTGGTCAAAACTGCGTGGTCGACCTGCTGTACCGACTACCATAATCTAACTACCACTTATTCGTTCAATCCCCTAAATGGTAATGCGGCAGGCATACGTTGTCCATATGTTGTAACCATTCATTCTATAAATTTTACTTGATCAATATCAAAAGTCAGGATTATTATACCGATCGGTACAAAACTAACATAAGGATAGCGAGATGGTAGGCAAACACCTTAGAACGCCTCTTCTACTAATCTCATTTGCAGCGCCATTGGTGTTGTCTGGATGTCAAGATTCACGCGCCGAAGCACCGGCATCAGCGCCGCCACCACCAACGGTTGAGGTGGCACAAGTGCTTGTAGAGCAGGTTACCGAGCTTGATCAATACACTGGTCGATTAGAATCACCTCAAACCGTCACCGTGATGCCTCGTGTGTCGGGTTACGTAGACCATGTTCACTTCCGTGAAGGCCATCTCGTAGAAGCTGGAGACGTGCTTTTCTCAATCGACAATCGTTTGTTTGTTGCTGAAGTCAACCGTTTGAAAGCGGAACTTAGCAGTGCTCAAACAAGCTTGAACCAAGCAATCAAAGATTATGAACGTGCACAAAGACTGAGCAAAACCAAAGCGATTTCACAAGAGACCGTTGATGCACGTTTTGCGGATAAACAGCGTAGTGTTGCAAGTGTTTCAGCCCTTAAAGCTGCTTTGGCCAAAGCGGAACTAGACCTTGAATTCACTCTGGTTCGCGCGCCGATTGCAGGCAAAGTTTCTTTCGCAGAAGTGACCAAAGGTAACTATGTAACTACGGGTCAAACCGTTCTTACGTCACTGGTATCTACTTCGAAAATGTACGCTTACTTCGACATTGATGAGCGTAGTTTCCTTAAATATCAAGAGATTAATAACCTCATTTCAGCGGATGGTGAAATTGAAAATGTTGTCCAAATGTCGTTGGCTAACGATACCGATTTCCCTCATATCGGTTACATCGACTTTGTAGACAATGCGATTGATGAAGCAACAGGAACCATTCAAGTTCGCGCCGTTTTTGATAATGCGGATAAGAAATTTCTGCCGGGTATGTTCGCGAAAATGCGTATCGCTGGCTCGGATAGCTACCAAGGTGTGTTGATTGACAATAAAGCGATTGGTACCGACCTGAACAACAAGTATGTCTTAGTTTTAGGCGATGACAATATTGTCCAATACCGAGCAATCTCTCTAGGTGAAGGCCTTAACGGTCTACGCATTGTATTGGATGGCCTAAAAGGCGACGAAAAGATTGTCGTTAATGGCTTACAACGAGTGCGCGCCAACATGCCTGTTACGCCTGATGAAGTTGCAATGGCTGATGAAAACACCCTTGCCAACATTCGCCAGCAGCAAGCATTACGAGACCAGCAGCGCAGTGAACTACTGACTCTTCAAGTGAAGCAATAAAGGAACCGTTGCAATGTTTTCCCAGTTCTTTATTCGTCGGCCGATCTTTGCATCCGTGCTGTCGATACTCATATTCATCGGTGGTGCATTGTCTGTATGGCAACTGCCTATCACTGAATACCCTGAGGTTGTTCCTCCGACCGTCGTTGTAACAGCGACTTACCCGGGTGCAAACCCGAAAGTGATTGCGGATACCGTCGCGTCTCCCCTCGAAGAAGAGATTAACGGCGTAGAAGATATGCTGTATATGTCTTCTCAAGCGACTTCAGATGGCGTGATGACGTTAACCGTCACCTTCGCCATTGGTGCCGACGTGGACAAAGCGCAAACCCTAGTTCAAAGCCGCGTTGATCGTGCCCTACCTCGTTTGCCTGAAACTGTTCAGCGACTTGGTGTTGTGACGGAAAAGTCATCACCAGACTTAACCATGGTCGTTCACTTGGTGTCGCCTGACGAGCGCTATGATCTACTTTATCTAGCGAACTATGCAGCGCTTAATGTTAAGGATGAACTTGCACGAATTGAAGGTGTTGGTGCCGTTCGCCTGTTTGGTGGTGGCGAATACAGCATGCGTATTTGGCTTGATCCAAACAAGGTCGCAAGCCTTGACCTCAATCCTAGTGAAGTGATTTCTGCGATTCGCGAGCAGAACCAACAAGCTGCAGCAGGTAGCCTTGGTGCTCAACCAAGTGGTTCGTCAGACTTCCAACTGCTTATTAATGTCAAAGGACGTTTAAGCGAGGTTGAAGAGTTCGAGAACATCATCATCAAGGTTGGTGAAGATGGTCAGATCAACCGTTTGAAGGATGTCGCTCGTATTGAATTAGGTGCCGAAACCTACTCACTTCGTTCACTACTTGATAACCAAGACGCCGTTGCAATTCCAATCTTCCAAGCTTCTGGCTCAAACGCGATTCAGATTTCTGATGACGTAAGAGCGAAAATGGAAGAGCTGTCAGCAAGCTTCCCTCAAGGTGTGAGCTACGAGATTGTTTATGACCCAACGGTATTCGTTCGTGGTTCTATTGAAGCGGTAGTGCAAACACTGCTTGAAGCGGTATTGCTTGTTGTACTAGTTGTTGTTCTGTTCTTGCAAACTTGGCGCGCATCGATCATCCCATTAGTTGCGGTTCCGGTTTCGCTAGTTGGTACGTTCGCCTTCATGTACTTAATGGGCTTTTCTTTAAATGCTCTGTCACTGTTTGGCTTAGTACTCGCTATCGGTATCGTTGTTGATGATGCGATCGTGGTGGTCGAAAACGTTGAGCGAAACATCGAAGAAGGTCTTGCTCCTATTGCGGCGACAGAAAAAGCGATGCGAGAGGTTACAGGCCCAATTGTTGCGACTACCTTGGTGCTCGCTGCGGTATTCATCCCGACTGCGTTTATGTCTGGCTTAACGGGTCAGTTTTATAAACAGTTTGCTTTGACCATTACTATCTCGACATTCATTTCAGCTATTAACTCGCTGACTTTGAGCCCTGCTCTTTCTGCGCTGTTGTTACGTGGTCACGACCAACCGAAAGATTGGCTAACCCGTGCAATGGATGGCTTGTTCGGACGCTTCGTATTTGCCCCATTCAATAAGCTATTTAACAAAGGTTCTATCGCTTACGGCTACGCGGTGAAGAAGAGCATTCGACTTGGCGCACTGATTGGTGTGATGTATGTTGGGCTGCTTGGCTTAACGGCTTACCAATTCGATCAGACTCCTACGGGTTACGTTCCGGGTCAAGATAAGCAGTACTTGGTTGCATTCGCGCAATTGCCAGATGCGGCTTCACTCGAACGTACCGATGCAGTTATTCGTGAGATGTCTGAGATTGCTTTGGCGCAACTAGGCGTTGAACACTCAGTGGCCTTCCCAGGTCTGAGTATCAACGGGTTCACCAATAGTCCGAATAGCGGCATTGTGTTCACTCCGTTGGCTGATTTCGACGAGCGTCAAGATCCGAGTCTTAGCGCAAATGCGATTGCAGGTCAGCTGAACCAAAAATTTGCTTCTATTCCTGATGCATTCATCGCGATCTTCCCACCACCACCGGTTCAAGGTCTGGGTACGATTGGCGGTTTCCGTTTGCAGATCCAAGATCGAGCGAACCACGGCTACGAAGCGCTATACGGTGTCACTCAACAAGTGATCATGAAAGCATGGGCGCACCCGGCACTAACTGGTGTGTTCTCAAGCTATCAAGTTAATGTTCCACAGTTAGACCTGGATGTTGACCGTACAAAAGCGCTCAAGCAAGACCTATCATTAGACGATGTTTTCTCTACTCTACAATCGTATATGGGGAGCACTTACGTCAATGATATCAACCGCTTTGGTCGTACATACCAAGTGAACGTTCAGGCCGACGAAGAGTTCCGTCAAACACCAGAGCAGATTCGCCAGCTAGAGGTTCGAAATGCGAACGGTGAAATGATTCCTTTGGGCGCGTTTGTTGATGTGAATTACAGTGCTGGTCCTGATCGTGTGATGCACTACAACGCTTACACCACAGCAGAAATCAATGGTAGCCCTATGCCAGGTTTCAGCTCAGGTGAAGCGCAAGCGGCGATCGAGCAGATCCTTGCAGAAACACTACCGATTGGTATGACTTACGAATGGACAGAGCTGACCTACCAACAGAAATTGGCCGGTGACACAGCTATGTTGATCTACCCACTGGTTATATTGTTGGTGTTCCTTGTACTTGCCGCGCAATATGAAAGTGTACGCCTGCCAATGGCGATCATCTTAATCATTCCTATGACGCTTCTATCAGCGATCAGTGGTGTGATTCTATGGGGTAGCGACAACAATATCTTCACTCAAATTGGTCTAATCGTACTGGTTGGCTTGGCAACTAAAAACGCCATCCTAATCGTAGAATTTGCCAAAGAGTTGCAAGATAAAGGTCGCACGGTGATGGAGGCGGTTCTTGAAGCATCACGCTTACGTCTTCGCCCAATCTTGATGACATCGATTGCCTTCATCATGGGTGTGGTACCAATGGTGTTCTCTACCGGTGCCGGTGCTGAAATGAGGCAAGCAATGGGTATTGCTGTGTTCTCTGGCATGATTGGTGTAACCATATTCGGTCTGCTACTCACGCCACTGTTCTACTACGTATTGGCTAAACGTACGCCTAAAGAGCAGAGTGATAACACAGAGCAAGTTGCACTAGAGCCGATTAACGAATCCACTGTCTAATCCCTTATTTTGAGTGATTAGAAAGGCAGCCCGTGCCATTTGGGGCTGCCTTTTTTTCGTTAAGGATTCAACGGCAATTCCAGCCGTTATTTTTTGTTCAGTCTAGAAACTGTTGAATATCGTCGACGTCCATTAACTCTGACGATAAATACCGCTCTGCATAATTACGATACACACCGCTCGTTAAAAGCAGGTGGAAAATCTCTTTATCGATATGTTCATTCTCCGCCATTTTAGAAAGAATGCTAATTGCTTCGCTCAATGGTTTGGCTTTTTTGTATGGTCTATCTGATGCGGTCAAAGCCTCAAATATATCAGCCACAACCAGTATTCTTTCTGGAATCGATAGTTCACTTTCATCCAAGCCACGTGGATAGCCAGTCCCCTTTAAAGTCTCATGGTGGGTCGTCGCATATCGCGCAACACGCGCCAATTCAGGTGGGAATGGGATACTCTCGAGCATTTTGATGCCACTGATCATATGCTCATTGATTTTAAAACGCTCTTCGTTTGTCAATGTCCCGCGTCTAATCGAAAGGTTGTATAACTCACCGTGGTTATAGAGCTTTTCAGGAACATTCATGTTGATGCCATACTCTGCGAGATTCACAAACGGATGGTCTCTCTCGATCACATGTTCCAAACGATCCGTGAGCAGTTTTTCTTTAGCTGGCGTTGGTTGAGGTTGATATCTAGTCTCTTCAAGTGGCGACAATCCAAGCCCTGAATCGAAATAGCGAGTCCATTGAGTTTCGGCAAGCTGCTGGATGCGCTCTACGTCTTCGTCAGACATAAACTCTTTACCAACATTCGCATTGGCCACAAAAGCAAACTTTTCACGGAGCTCTTGCAACTCAGTATGTAATACATGTTCTAAATCGATCTCTTGGTCTAGGCGCGATAAAAGGTATTCGATCTGCGCATCTCGCCACAGCACTTCAAAGCGCATCCGTACTTCATGAATACGGTTGTAGTTTGTTTCTAGCTTACTCCCCTTATCGACCACATACTCCGGCGTCGCTATCTTGCCGCAATCATGCAACCAAGCAGCAATTCTAAACTCACGTCTTTCTTCATCGTTTTCAAACTTAAAGCTGGCGAGCGAGCCGTGATTCGATTGCTCAGCCGCTTCAGATAGCATTAAGGCTATCTCAGGTACGCGATTACAGTGGCCTGCTGTATACGGAGATTTTTCATCGATCGCACGCGCGATCAACTGGATCATCGATTCGAAGAACAAGTTCTGTTGCTCTTCAAAGTGTTTCAGCGAATTACTACCTCGCGTTACCGATAAACCTAATTGGTGGATCTCTTCAATGCGACTATGAACCCGTTGCACCTTATCGTATTGACGATTGCGAACGAACCTAACTTGTTGGCGAAGTAGATTAATTGGGTTGGCAATCGGCGCTGCCATCGCCCACGCTAGTGGAATCAGCAGCAGCAACACAAAAAATGAGCCTCCCACGGAATACCACGTTGTCTCTCGAACGCCGGCCATGATGTAAGATTTAGGAACGAGCACAGCAAAATAACGCTCATCTTTGTAGGTTAGCTCCGAGGTATAGAGATACTTTTCAATACCGTTGATCGTTACAAGCTCTACCGTTCCTCGCTGTGACAAAGTGCTCGTTAAATCGAGAAGCTCAGGATAAGGCAAGAATGTGTGGGTGGACTGAACAGCTTTTGAAGAGAACCATTTATCTTTGAGCTCTTGTCTGTGTTCCTCACTGAATGAAGCAATAGCGAGATTGATGATATCAACCACATCGCGATATTCATCCCTTACCGCAAAATATATTTCCCGTGGCAGGATTGGAGATTCGATAGGTATCACTTTAAGGTTCTCGCGAAACTTCTCACGAATTTTGGAAAGCAATACCTGCTTGAGGTCCAACACCGCATCTATTCGTCCCTGTTGGAGATCGTCAATGGCCGTGTGTAACGAAGAGTATGAAGTGAAGCGTAAATTCGGATGCACCTGCTCGATATTGTCTTGTATGCTCCAACCTCTCAGTATCCCAATCCGCTTATCAGTAATATCTTCAAACGTCTGAAGTTCGTTGTTATCGCTATTCATCAAAAGTGCAAAGTTAACTCGGTACAACGAGTCACCAACCACACTGGTTTGGTCAAAGTTGGTGGGGTCTGATAATGAGTGGAGAATATCAATATTTCCTACGTCAAAATCAGTAACCAGATCATCCCAAGAGCCGTCATTTACAAACTTAAATTTCAACCCTGTCATCTCTGAAATGACTCTAAACAGATCGATAGCAAAACCATTTGGGCGCCCTCCTACTGTATAGTCCAACGGTGCCCAGTCATGCTGATTCGATACTTTTAGCTCTGGCGTTCTTTCTACCAAGCGCTGCTGTTCTTCAGAAAGTGGAATAGGACTAACAAGCGGGATGCTGTCATCAATTTCGATCGCTTGATTCGTCGCGATCAGGCGGCCGTCACGTCTGAAAACAAAAGCCTGTGCCTGTGGTTGTCTTTTGTTTTCGACAAAACGATTGGTTAAACGAGATTCCAAGGAAGACAATAAAACATCGACACCGACGACAATATCGCTACCACTGACTTTGAACGAAAAGGTCTCGCCAGTGAGTTTTAATGTGTTGAAAAGGTAAGGAGAGGTATTATAAATCCGTTCTGAATTCGCATTTTTATACCAACTGCGCTGCGTAGGAAGAAAGTTGCTGTACTCTTTTTGGCTTTGACTTGGTTTGAATGATTGGTCGTAAAAGGTGGATGTTTTAGTACGCTCTTTGCCCTCACCTTGATGAACAATGACCAACCACTTGTCATTATCGCTCGCACCGACTCTTTCTCTTATGTCAGATGACTCCAAATGAATAATTTGCAGAAAGTCGTTATTCGATTGAGCAACGAAAATGCTATGAAGGCTTGGATCTCTTAGTAACAACTTGGATAAGGGCAGCGCAATGTTCTCCGTAGGAACGTCTGTGCCAATGAGCGTAACAAGTTGACCACCGCTTCGCGCCACGTTCTCAGCGACATTTTGAAGGTTTGAAAAATAATCGGAGATACTAGACGCAATCGTCTGATAACGCGTTAAAGTGTGTTTCAGTTCTGTCTGACTGGCGAAGTAGTATTGTAGAGAAATAGCGACGCCTGCCGTCGTAAAAGCGCAAAATACGAACATTAGGCCCAAAACAACTCTCAATGAGATGCGACGATGCGTTCTCTTTTCCATGTCTATATTCCGCCATTCCACTATGAATCAAAACCAACCTAATCCTACGAAGGCCACGTTTATCAAGTCGGCAGAGCACCAAATCTGTCACTAGAATAAACTTAATTATGGCCTCAATATGCAAAGTATGGAGCACATAGTTTAGATTGTACGAAAGACCAGCTGTTTTATACGAATCAATTAGTTTATCGGATTCATAAAATAGCTTTACTGTGAAAATTCTACTTCGTCACGAATCGTGCTCTAATATGATTTTCTAATGAAACCCCACACAGACAAAAAGTGTTGAGGATTTAGTCTTCATCTCTACGGTTCATATGTTGAACTGCGGCTGATTCTATTTTGCAGACCACACGAATTTTTCAAACACTTTGTCTACTGGCGTCTTCGCAATATGGTTGACGTAGTTGCTGATCACTTTTTGAGATAGGCCTAAGATAACTTCTAGCACTTGTTGTTGGCTGTAGCCTGCTTTAAAGAAAGCTTCGAGGTCAGATTCAGATACATTGCCACGCTCGCGAACTACTGTAAGTGTGAAATCTTTCAACGCTTGTAGTTTCTCAGTCGGCATTGATTCATCATTTCGTAGCGCTTCGTTTAATGCTGGGTCAACCTTCATAGAATGTGCGATACCTGTGTGTGCTGGTACACAGTAGTGACATTCATGCTCAACGTTAATGGTTTGCCACACAACCGTTAGCTCTTCTGCATCAAATGACGTTGATGTAAACAGTTGGTGAAGCTGAGTATATGCGTTTAGAAGCTCTGGCGATTCTGCCATGATTGCATATAGCCCTGGTACCATACCCATCTGTTTCTTTGCACCATTAATAATAGCTTTGCTTTTCTCTGGTGCTGTTTCTGCTGTGTGTAGTGTAAATGCTTTCATTTTTGTTTTCTCAATGTTTAGTTGGTTATTTGATTAAAAGTGAAATAATTCTCAGAGGGTTACTCCAGCTCTGGCTCTGGCTCTGGCTCTATAAGTACTTTGGTAACAAATAAACGTACCATAGGGGCCACAACCCCAAGCACCAACAATGCTGATGGCACCATCTGTGTCACGGCGTTCAACCATGCGTCAAAAAACGTTTGCTCGGCATTAATAGTCTTGGCCACCATGATGGCTGGCATACTCAAAAGCATTGTTGGTAGAACCATCGAAACCATTAATGGGTATTGAAACTTACGTGGAAATTTCTTCATGATTGACTCCGTTTGACTAACTGATGTAGCTATCTTAGTCTTGGTTTTATCAATCAAAAATAGACAACCTTGCATTTGAAGCATTCATAAATGAAAGCTAAGAGGGAAGACTGTGAAAGCGAAAGATATTTCTAACCTTTATTTGTTTTGTCAGTCGGTGGAGTGCGGCGGTTTCGCAGCCGCCAGTTTAAAGACTCACGTTTCGGCACCAACACTCTCTCGTGCCGTAGCGAGTTTAGAGGACAAGCTCGGTGAAAAACTGATCCATCGAAACGCCAAACAATTTCAACCGACAACGGCTGGTGATGAGTACTATCAACGTTTTGCCATTCTCTTTTCACAATTGAATGACGAATGGACACAGCTATCCAATAGCCAACCCGTTTTGACAGGGGAAATTCGAGTGTCTTGTCCAGAGCCGTTTGCCGACAATTTTCTTCAGAAAATGGCCATTGAGTTCATGGAACAGCACCCTGAAGTCTCGGTATCTATTAACTTCAGCGCAGGTACAGAACGCTTCTTTGATGAGCAAATCGATCTCGCTATTGTGACAAGTCCACCTCATGCAACCCACTTAGTTCAGCGACAGTTATTTGAGTCTCCGCTGCTCATGGCAGCGTCGCCAACCTACTTGGAAAAACACGGTCATCCACAAACCGCTGAAGAGCTTGTATCTCATCAACTTCTTTCTGGGAATAACCTCCCCTATTGGGAGCTCAAAGAGAATGGCAAGGCGGTTCGTATTCCTTATCAACCACGCTATGCAGTGAGCAGCCTGCGCCTTAATATTGATGCTACGCTTTCAGGCGCAGGGATATGTATGATGCCCAAAGCAGCCTTTGATAAACGAGCCGAGACAGGAGATTTGGTAGAAGTATTGCCAGAGGTAGAATGTCCGACAGGAAAGGCCTATTTGGTGTGGGCTGACAGAAAGCTCATAGCTGCTCGAGTCGTCGCCTTTAGAGATATGATTTTTGAACAGTTCGGCCAAAGCTCAGAGTTTCTAGCCTCCATCAATAGTGAGCGCCAATAAACAAAAAACGCCAGCTTTTAATAAGCTGGCGTTTCAGTTTAGTGTCTAGAAATACGGTATAAGTGCGCGTTAAACCAAGCTAAGCCAAGGATAATTAATGTCATTACTGGAGGCTTCGACTGCAAAGGGAGCACTTCTGCGGGTACACTCGGCAGTAAATGCACATAAACCGCAACGGTCATAATGGCGCTGGTTAACAGTGTCGAAAGCACCATTATTTTATCGACGACAGCCCTAGGAAGAGTGCGTTCACCAATCACTATAACCAACAATAATAACCCAGCAGAAATCTCACCAAGCTGTCCTGACCAACGAGACAGTGTAGGAAAAGGCAGTTCACTTAACGTAATTTGTTGAGTGAACATCGTTGTGAATGGGTCAAAAAACTTTACCGTTCCGGCCATCACCATAAATGCACCCAATAAGCCCGTCAGTATTTTCTGCGTTTTCATCGCAATTGAGTCTGATTTATCATAAGTTCTCACGAGATAAAAACCGGTAACCAGAAGCATGGTTCCAATTAGTGATAGTTCAAGAATTAATTGTGATGTGCTCATTTCTGTACCTTCAATTTATGTCTTTCGGTTTAATGAAAGCATCTTAACCTGGCACTTAGCATTCAAAAATAAACAACATTGAAGTCAATTCGTGCAAATATGAATGATTGAAGAGAGGGACTACCACAATAGTTGTAGTTAAACCTGTACCAAGGTCTTCAAACTACTAGGGACAATGATCTTATGCACTGGAGCCACGAAGAACATGTACGCTTTACCCCACCAGTTGTGTACGTGAACTACAGTCGTTGCATGCACGGTTACCTTCTCCCTTTGAGGATCCAACAAAAATGACACTCTCACGTCCAGATGCTTGTCACTATCTTCCAACACGATTTCATTATCTGTATTGCTTACCAACGTAAAAATACCAAGGCGATCGCCAATCTTAAGGTGATCTGGTTCTATATCCATCGTGGCATCTTGTAGCCGACCTAAGTGCTTTAATCCAAACATCGACACGACCCTATTTCTCATGGCCATCAAGAAGGAAATCCAAGCGGGTGTTTGTTTCGCTATTTCAAGGTAAACATCGAGGGCAGTTTGGCCCTTGTTGGGTACTTCACAAGAAAAGCTATCTGCGAAATATGAGCCTTTCGCATAGGTAAACAACGCAGAGTTTTGAGGGATTTCCATATCTCATCCTTGAACAGAAAGCTAATTTAGGTCTCGAACAACGCTGTAAAGAAACGAAGTTCCAGCTTTAGATATTAAAAAGGCGCTTTGCTTGATTATAAAAGAAGCTAACCATCGTTCCTACCACAATAAACAAGCTTAAATCCATAATGGCATACTTAAAACTGAACGGGTCAGAGAACAGTTGATAACTAAACCCGACCTGAGAACCGATAAACTTAGCCAAAACAACGGTAGCTATAACAAGAACGATATTCACTTTTCCACCTTAAACTAACTATTGAACTGGAACTCACTCCACCAGCCCAATAAAGCCCGCGTCATGGAATACACGTTAACATCGACTCGAAGCATTTAGCGCGATCAAAAGGGAGAAATAGTAAGCCTTGCGAATCAGATCAAATTACTTTTTTTGCCCGAGTACGCATTCTACAAATGCTGATTTTTTGCGGCGATAGTCATCATGAGACCACCCCTCACAAGACATTTTTAGTTCATTATACTGGTGAACCAACTCAGGGTTTTCACGGAGTTGGTTTCTAAAGCTCACAAACATCTCAAACTCAGGTCCATGTGCGACGACTTGAAAAGCAACATCCTCACCTGAATAACTTTCAAGCATGCACAACTCTGGTGTTCTCAACGTATCGGTTTTTTCTTTAAAGCCTAGGTTGGAAAGTAGTTTTACCGCTCTCTCCAAT
Organism: Vibrio sp. D420a; assembly: GCF_030248625.1. Lineage (NCBI taxonomy): Bacteria > Pseudomonadati > Pseudomonadota > Gammaproteobacteria > Vibrionales > Vibrionaceae > Vibrio > Vibrio sp. D420a. The sequence continues at coordinate 79,819 of NZ_JAHGAN010000008.1, forward strand.
TCGTTACCGTCAACACCAACCAATATGTCAAGATCACCTTTAGAGACAGCATTAGGAATTGAAGACGCTCCAACATGTTCTATCACAGCATCTGGAAGTAAAGCCGCTATTTCACGTGCATACTTAAAAAACATATCCTTGCAAGCAGGCTGATATTTCTCTGCTTTGTAAAACTTCATAAATTCTCCAAGAAGCGATTATATGATTCGAAGTACTGAGAAACACTCCTAACTTGTTTTAAACATGCGAGCCAGTTGATAACGCATTTCTATTAGTTGATGTTCGCCTACAATCTCAACTTCCTGTACGAAGTTAAAACCAAATTTTTCATAATAGTTTCTCAAGTAGCTGTGCGCATGAATTTCAATTGACTCAACACCTTGCTGCTCAGCATAGTTAACCAACGCTTTCACAACTTCTGACGCGATACCTTGTCCTCGGTAAGCTTTTAACACGGCGACTCGTGCCATAACCGACAAACCATCAGGTTTAATTAGTAGTCGTGCTGTCGCTATCGCGTGATTATCGTCCATAACGAGAGCATGAATAGAGGTAGTGTCTAGACCATCGAAATCCAGTTCATTCGGAATACTCTGCTCAACACTAAACACCTGAAATCGTATGGCCTGAGCTTGTTCGATAATCTCAGGAGACGTTCCAATGATCACTTCCATGTAATTTTTCCTTATGGACAACTAAAGGCCTTCTAGGGGATAAGTCGTACTAACCTTTCTATTTTCATTACAGCCCTTGTTGCATGCGTAACTTGTTTATAAACGTATCCGCATTTTGAGGACTTGTTATCCTAATAAACTCGATATGATTATACTTCGGGTCATTGAACAATTCGGTGTAACGTGCTCGATTTTTCTTGTATGTTTTCAGTGTCCAAAGAATGATTGAGTCTTTGCTGAGAAAAGATTTTTTAAACGATTCAACATTACCTGCTTTGCCCCATAAATCCTGCTGAGTCACAATGCGAGTCAAAGCCCTTTTCACGGCTTGGAATACTGTTCTTTGAAAAGAGTAATCAACCCAAATGATGGTATCGGCTCTACTCCATTTGATTTCAGACGTTCGGTTGTAGTTACCATCTAAAACCCAACATTCGCCACTTAACTTCTCTATCAAGTTCTCAAAAAACTCTTCATCTGAAGGTTCTTGCCAATTGGGTTTCCAGAATATCTCATCCATTTCTAAATAAGGACACTTAAGCTCACCCGCAAGCTTACGGCTGAAAGTACTCTTTCCACTTCCACTAGTGCCTATTACATTGATTCTTTTCATCGTCCGACCTATTTTTAAGCGTGAGTAAACAGCACCTTAGTCACATACAAGAAACTTGCAGACCTATTAAATGATTTTCTATATGAACTCTCGATTGAAACGCCGAACTTTTGTGCGCATATTTTTCATTGGTGACGACGTATTAAACTGAATCATACGCCCCAAAGTCCACTGCTCATACCATGCAACGCCATATAAATCTTGGTCACTTAAACTTGCAACGAGTAAAAGTATCTCGCTAACTGTAGACTCAAGTTCTGCGAGTAAATCATTGTATTTCCAGTCACGATACTCTTCGTGAAAGCTCTCTGCGAGTTGACCCAACTGGTTCCATTTGTAACCTGTTTCGGGGAAATCAACGTGTTGATCTTGGGACTTTAGACGATGCCATTTAAGGACGAGTTTGCCCCAACCAATCAAGTAAGCCACAGTGTCAGAAACGCTAATGACCGTACCCTTTACGTTTCCCTCTATACCCAATTGGCGTGTTTTGTTTTCCGGAATTGACCGATAGTCAGCCATGAGTTTCGGAAATACTGAAGTTATAGCTAACTCTAATTCATCCTTATTTCTTGGTACAGAAGACATTTAAACCTCCATTTAAATCATAACTAGTACCACTTACTCAGCGGATAGGCTTCCGTATAAGAGGAGTCGTAATTTCAAGACTCAGAGACCATAAAATACGAGAGAAGGATGGTGACAAACATTGGGTTATTGAAACCATTCTCAGATCAGAGCGAGTCGTAGTAATCACCATTCTTGTGTCGGAAAAATACATTACAATAAGTCAACTCAAACTGTTCTTTTTCTTTAGGCAAAACAAGCACGTAAGGGTTTAACTCTAGAACAACTGTAATGGTGCGAGACGATTTAAGATCTTCATATAAGTGCCTTTTTTTGTTTTCATTTTGTGAGTAAGGCATTCGCACAATTATATTTTTATTGCAGTTTGGCGCTGGAATCGGAAACTTTTCTTTAGGAATCAAAACTGAAAATTGTCCACCAGCATTAAATCCATAACGTTCATCCAGTTGGTACTCTCCTGCAACCAGCTCGTACTTCATATGGTAATAATCGAAATACTTACCAGGGGTAGTTTTCACCAAATTCGCATGCGAAAAACCACTGAAAATTATTATGGATATCAGTGTTAAATATTTCATTATGTCCTTCTTTTATTTCAGCGCTCTAGTACATATCAATAAGCGATATACGTCAGCCACCACCATACCTAAACTATTGTTACATAACCACTAGCGAAGAAATCGAAAACGCTAAATATTGAAGACCTCGATATTATTTTCGCCATACAAGATAGAGCACAAACAGCCCACCCAACGCAGCAGTTACAATACCAACGGGCAGTTCTTGTGGTGCTAGTACCGTTCGGCTGACTAAGTCTCCGAACAACAGAAGGACGGCGCCCCACAATGCGGTTAGAGGTAATGCGCGTTTATGAGTCACTCCAGAAAACGGCCTTACCAAGTGAGGAACCATAAGACCAATAAAACCAACGACACCCGTCAATGACACGATCGAGGCAGTACAGAACGCGCAACAAAGGAATATTTCGCTTTGTAGACGATGAACACTTACGCCAAGAGAGCTTGTCGTCTGTTCACTCACGAGTAAAGTATCTAATTCACGGTAACGCTTGAAGATAAGCACAATTAATAGGAACACACCTAGTAGCGCGAATATGAGATTATCCCAACGAGCGAGTCCTAAACCACCCATTGTCCAAAATAGAATTGAACTCGCGGCTCGCTGATCGCCAGAGTAAATAAGAAAGCTTGTTATCGCACCAAATAAAAATGAGATGGCAAGGCCACACAAGATCAGATTGTCGTTACCCTTTTTCCTTTGCATCGAAAACAGAATAAGAACCGCACCTGCAGAAACAATCCCTCCTGAAAATGCTGCTAATGGCAAGGACCAAACCCCTAAAGCGTCTCCTACCTGCGTAATGACCAATACGGCGCCAACTGACGCTCCAGAAGAGAGTCCAAATAGGAATGGGTCGGCGAGATCATTGCGCGTAGATGTCTGAAGCAATGCGCCTACCATTGCTAACCCTGCCCCGGCAATCACCGCTAACAGAGCTCTAGGTAACCTCAAATCAAACAAGATACGGCTTGTCATGTCTGGCTCAGCCTCGCTAAACGAGCTAAGTCCAACCATGACTTCTTTAAAAGTTAAGGGAACAGAGCCAAACTGTAAGCTCATCACAAAAGCGAGCAGCATGGATGCAATGCCTGCCACCCAAGCTGCTCGATATCTACTATGTAAAGTCAATGGAAAAACAACCTTGGCAATTATTGTGCATCAAATGCCAGAGCAAGTTTTTCGATCGCGTCGATGTTAGCAGGCCCTGGAGTTAGCTGCTCATAACGAAGCTTCACGTAACGGCTCGATTTCACTGCATTGGTATGTTTCATAAGAGGGTGCGCTTCAAGGAAACGTTGCAATGAATCCGCCCCACTCGCGGTTTGGTAGTCTAAAAGAATGATGACATCTGGGTTTTCACGAGCCACATTCTCCCATGAAGTTCTAGCCCAACTTGCTTCGATGTTATCCGTAATATTATGTCCACCAGCAGCCTCGATCATGGCATTTGGCATTGCATATTTACCTGCAGTGAAAGGTTTATCTTCACCTGAGTCGAACAAAAACACCTTTGGTGCGTCTGCCTCAGAGGTGGTTTGCTTCTCTGTCACCGCTGCAACGCGCTGTTTCCAGCTTTTCACTAACGCTTCAGCTTTATCCTGTTTATCAAAAATAACACCAAGCTTTTTCACATCGTCATAAAGAAGATCCATAGTCGCTGCTTGCTGATCACCCTGCGTGTGAATACAACTTTCAGAGAGCACCAAAGTATCTACGTTATACGGCTTGAGGGTCTGAGGGGTGACTTCGCCCCCTACTTTCATCCCATAATTCCAACCAGCGAAAAAGAAGTCAGTATCAGCTGCGATCAATGTCTCTAACGTAGGGTATTTCGGTGCCAGTTCTGGTATCTCACCTAACTCTTTCTCAAAAGGCTTCGACATTTTGTACCAGCCAGTAATACCCGTTACCCCAATCATGCTTGGCTGTAAATCTAGTGCAAAAGCCATTTCCGCCATGTTGATATCGTGCACAACTGCACGGCTTGGACGCTTTTCAATGGTGAGTGGGCTACCACAACTGTCTACGGTAACCGGATATACAGTATTGGCTGCATTGGCTGCAAAGGTGAATGGTAGGCTAAGTAACATACCGGAAATTAAAGGCCACTTCATTGGGCAACTCCTATTATTGGAAAGTCAGGATGGTGATGGGCAGCTTCAAAATGATGAATCATGCTACTCATATGGGGATGTTTGAATGAGATTACGCGCAGGCCAAAAACTGGTGTCATAAAATGGTCTCTCATTACGATGTCAGGCGTTTCGAACGTCACCATTTTTTGGTCAGACATGAGGAGTACTTTGTCTGCGAAGGGGGTGACCAAAGGCAGATCATGCAAAACAGCGACACACGCTATACCACGTCGTTTGATTAGACTGAGTAGCTCTAAGCGAGCAAGAGGATCTAAGTGGTTGGTCGGCTCATCTAAAAGTAATAGTCTAGGTTCTTGAGCGAAGGCGCGAGCTATACTGGCACGCTGTTGCTCTCCACCAGATAGATCACCAAAGTATCGTTCACTTTTATCAGAAAGCCCGACGTCTTCTATTGCTTGATTAACAGCTCTTTCGTGCTCTTTCTTACTGCAACAAAAGGTATGAGGAGTGCGCCCGAGCCAAACATATTCGAAGATGCTTAAACGTGGATCGACATGCTCGTGTTGAGTGACAACCGCAACCCTCTTTGCAAGTTGTTGTTTATCGATACTCTTCATACACTTACCAGACAGGAACAACTGCCCATCTATTGTTTTGTATTCTCCAGTAATCGCTTTTAGTAAACTCGATTTTCCACTGCCATTTGGCCCGATAACGGCAACACATTCTCCTTCAGCGACGCTGAAAGATACATCTGAGACAGCTCTCCAATTAGCCTTACCATTGGCAAACAGCCTTCTAACCGACAAGACAGGTATATCCAACTTTCCACCCAAAGAATCAAACTCTCAACATTATTGTTACGTTATAACATAACAATAATGTTGAGCATATACCTTTAGAAGTGCATATTTAAGTTAGGGGTTAACTAGGGTATTTATTATATTGCTCTTCGATAGCACAGACTCCGGAGACATCTTGAACTCGAGAACACAAACAGCCGGCTTTTTATCACCTAACCTTCAATCAAATAAGATTTCAGTTTTTCTCTAAGCCAAATATTTGAGGGGCTCTTCTTATCTCGATTATGGACGAAGAGTTGGTATTTAATCGGGAATGTCGAGAATGGCATCGGTATTATTTGCAGTCCTAGCTTATCAGCAAGTTCATTGGCCAAACTTCTTGTCATTGAAGCAATACAATCGCTACTCGATACCATCGACATTTGCCAAATAAGGGATGTGCATTCAGCAGCAACCTTTCTCTCTTTCAGGCTGACTTCGGTGAAATAGTCCGCCAAATATGCCTGCTCTCGACGCAACTTAAGCGTTATATGCTTCTCACGATAGAATTCATCTTGGGATATTGAACCTGTGATCCTCGGATGACCTTTTCTCGCAATAATGCACATCTCGTCATCGAATAACGGCTCTGTAAAGAATGAGCTGGATGTGTGGTTTGAGAACTCAATTGCGAGATCAGCTTGCCTCTGGTTGAGGTCATCCATCAATTGTTCTTCATTAGAGCGCGTAGGATGAAGCTCAATCGTAACGTTACCCAACTGATTATCGGCTTCAATTTTCGTCATTAGTCTTAGCATCACTGGTTCCGATGTATACACCACAAATTTATGAGGCGTCTCGGTACTAAACTCTTCCAAGTTTTCCAGCGCATTATTAATTTGTATCAACGCTGGCTCGACTTGACGAATCAGCTCTTGGGCTTGCCTTGTTGGTGCTATCCCTCTACCAGAGCGAATGAAAAGCTGACAGCCTACTTGTTGTTGCAATCGCTTGAGCAAACCGCTAACACCAGGTTGAGTCATCCCCATTTCGTCAGCAGCGAGTGTGATCGATTGATGGCGATAAACAGCGGAAAACACTCTAAGTAGGTTTAAATCGAATTTCTCTAGCATAGTTCATTACATAACAAATCGTGATGTTTGGAATTAATATTCGTTTATGTATTCTTATGTGTCAATCCTCTAAATTTGTCTCATACCAACTTGAGAGACAAAACGAGGTTCTCTATGAAAACGACTCTAAACCGTTCTGTACTATCCCTAGCTATCATCGTTTCTTTCAGCGCGACGGCCGATAACGAATATGAATCAATTGAGACATACAAAGGTAAACCTGCAACAGAACATACCATTGCAGCCAACAATGCACTGGCTGAAACACTGCCATGGCAAGATACCTCAGCATTTGAGCGTTCAGAGCGAGGACTCATCGCAGCGTTTGGTGACCATCGTGTAGGTGAGCTGCGTAATCGTATGTCTCACATGAACGTAGATAGCATTCGTGAAGACCGCCCGGATACCGTTAACCCGTCTATCTGGCGCCAAGGTCAAATGAACTATGCCTCAGGTGGCCTTTATCAAGTTACGGATGGTGTCTATCAAATTCGCGGTGCCGACCTCTCAAACATGACAATCTACCGCACTGACAACGGGTACCTTATCCACGATCCACTGCTGCATGATGAAGTCGCAGAAGCAGCGTGGAACTTCGCGAAACAACACCTACCAGCGGTGAACGGCGAACATAAGATCACTGGCATGATATATTCACACACTCACGCCGACCACTTTGGTGGGTCAAGAGGCATCATTAACACGGGCGACTTTGTAGAAGGTGCGCCAGTTATTGTCCCTGGTGATTTCATCAAAGAGATGGCAGACGAAAACATCATGGCGGGTAACGCGATGTCACGACGCGCACAATATCAATACGGCCAATCTTTAGAGAATGACGCCACAGGTATTGTAGACAACGCACTGGGTATGGGTTTTGGTAAGGGAGCGGTAACGTTAGTAACACCAACAACAGAAATTGTTGAACGCGAAGAAACGCGTGTAATCGATGGCTTAGAGGTTCACTTTATCAATATGCCTGGTGCTGAAGCGCCAGTTGAAATCGTAAACTACGTACCCGCGTACCGTTCATTGAATACCGCTGAACTCACTTACGATGGACAGCACAACATTTACACATTCCGCGGCGCAAAAGTACGTGACTCGTTGGCTTGGTCTAAGTACCTAACTGAACTTAAGATGCGTTTCGTGGACTCTGGTCTTGTGGATAACATCCATTCCGCCCATTCCGCTCCGGTTTGGAACAACCCAGAAACCGAAGAAAATGAAATCGGCCACTACATGGAGATGCAACGTGATAACTATAGCTGGCTTCACAACAACTCGGTGCGCCTAGCCAACCATGGTGTGAAAATTGGCGATGTTGGTCGTTCAATTGAAGAGATTGTGCCAGAGTCACAGAAACAAAACTGGGCATCACGTGGCTACCATGGTTCGTACAGCCACAATGCTCGAGCGATTGTAAACTTGTACTTAGGTTACCTAGACCTGAACCCTGTTAACATCAACCCACTTAAGTCAGTCGACAAATCTTGTACTTACGTGAACGCTGGTGGGGCAGATAATTTCTATAAGTCAGCTAAAGCTCACTTTGATTCAGGTAATTATCAGGAAGCCGGTCAGCTATTGAATGACTTAGTACTGTGCGAGCCAACTAATATCGAATACCGTGAATTATTAGCGGACACATTTGAACAACAAGGCTATCAGTCTGAAACGATGGCATGGCGTAACTCGTACTTGCAAGGCGCAGTGGAGCTTCGTACTAACGAGATCGGAGAGTCTTTAAAGACAGCCTCTGAGGACGTTATCGCAAACACACCGACAACGAACTTCTTGGACTTGGTAGGTGTGCAGCTAAATGGGCCAAAGGCTGAGACGGCAGGCTTGAACTTTAACATGGGGATTTATCACCCTGATATTGAAGAGCGCCATTACATCGAAGTCTCTAATGCTACCTTCTCTCACCTACCTGTGACTGAGTTAGGTTTAGAGAGTTCTATCCCAACATTGGATACAGAGATCATTATTCACAAAGCCGATTTAACCAAAGTGATTACTGGCGAGACGACACTTGAAGCATTATTTGAGAGTGGTCAGGCTGGCCTACGTGGTAATGCGAAAAACCTACAAGACTTAGCGAGTTCTCTAGATAAATTCGACATGAAGTTCGATATTCTTCCGCTAAATCGTTAGTAATAAGTTGCTAATTAAAAACCTAAAAGAGCCGCAGTGCGGCTCTTTTTTATTTTTAGATAGAGAGAAAGGTCCAGAAAATCGCAACCTCTTATATACAGAGCATGCTTCTGATGATGCGATGTGCCTCTGCAACTTGCTCTGCCTCTCCTGAGAGAATCACATCTAAGGGGTTTCTCCTCTCAAAAAATACACTCTTACTGGCAGTGGTCAAAAAGCTGAGTCGCTGTTTGGGTTCTCGATAAAGTAGCTCTAAACATTCATCGATCGCCACTACATGTTCACTTTGCTGTTGCGATGTTTGGTTCTCTAGAAAACGAGTGATTTGACTATCACTTACGCCCCATGATTTCAAAATCTCACTCGCTTTTTGTTGAACTGTCATCATAAACCTCACCAAGTTATCAATTTAACGGCAGAACGGTTCGCCGTTAGTAATGCCCGACTTCAATTGCAGCTTCATCGAAGATCGTTTGTAAACGCTGAGCATAGCTTTCTAGTACTTCAATACGCTCTTGTTGTGTTTTACGTGCAGGCCCAAATACTTTCTGTGGAGCGAGAACCGAAAACCCTGTAAATTCGAACACGCCACGATGTATTGGTCTTAAAATCGCGTCTAAGTCACCATTCCAGCCGTCTTTCTCGTAAAGCTCTTCTGGCCCGCCCATGGTCACACTCACCATGGCTTTCTTTCCTTTGAAGACACCGTTCTCGTAAAATCGGCCCCCGCCATACACTCTGCCCATCGCAAATACACGATCCACCCAACCTTTAAGCGCTGCAGGCATACCGAACCACCAGAGTGGAAATTGGAAGATGACCAAATCGCACCACTCTAGTTTTTGTATCTCTTGTTCTATGCATGGTGAAAAGCTTTGATTCTCTGACGCGTTCATCTCTTCGAGTTGTTGTTTAAAAAACTCAGTATCCATTTCACTATTGAAGTTATGGCGTCCAGATACTGGATCGAAGTTCATCGCGTGTAAGTCCGATGTTTTAACTTTATGTCCAGCCGATTCTAAGGCTTCTACCGAACGACGAAACATAGCGCCGTTAAAACTTTGCGGCTCTGGATGCCAGTAAACAACGAGTACGTTCATTATTTGTTCTCCAATAGTTTCACAATTTCACTATAGCGATATTCTTGCGCAAGCATTAAAGGTGTCTTACCGTCGAAGCCCACTAGATCTGTCATTGCCCCTGCATCAATCAAGGCTTTTGCCGCAGCCACATGGCCATGCCAAACTGCATCATGCAAAGGTGTATAGCCGTTGTTTGGCCCTTGTGCATTCAATGTTTCCTCAAAACCCGCATAGTTTGATAGCAACTCAATAACATCAGCATGGCCGTTATAGGCGGCTTTGTGTAAAGGAATAGCTTTCATATAGTGATCCGGAATCGTTTGATCGGCACCATTATCCATAATCACCTTCAAGCTACCTGTTAAGCCATCTCGCGCTGCGACCATTGCAGCGGTGTGTTCATCATTTCCAGACGCAGTAATGGGAAACGTACCGTTGATTGAAGACCAATCTGTCAGAGCGTTTAACTCGGTTGCGTTTTGCTCATCTACACTCTCATTTTGGCTAACAATATTGAAAGCAAGAAGTGACTGCTCCACCTCAGAACGACGTTGAGTGTATTGAGAGAACAGCTCACTCATTTCGCGCGCTTGTGCTTTTCCATATTGGTCATCTTCACTGGCACCAAAGTCTAAAAGATCTCTCGCTTTAAGCCCAAACGTCGAAACAATTTCGATATTAACGTCTGAATCGGAAAGTAAACGTTCTACGATATGAGGCTTACGATGCCAAACCGCCACCATTAAGGGCGTAGCCCCATGCTTTGGCGTTTGAATATTGATGAAAGCGCCGGCACCAAGCAAAGCATCGACCCACATAGTGGAATTCTGCTGCGCTGCAATATGCAGAGGCGTATTACCCATAATAGGATCAAGTTGATTAACGTCGCTTCCTTGTTGGATCAAACGGCTAAACTCTTCGAAATTCCCTGAAGTAATGGCTTGGTGAAGTTCTGGTAGATTCATAACAGTCTCTATTCAATATTGCTTTGATGCGTTTAGTATCGAACAATTTCTTGTTAACTTGTAGAGCCACTCTAATCACCTTAAAGATAACCGTTAGTTAATGAGATGAGCTCTCGAGGTGTTTTCTTTCGAGCAGGTAGGTAGTCGCCACCTTTAGCCGATTGAAGAGGAACAAACTGAAAAGCATAGTTATCACATCCACTTAATGCCAAGCAGATGTGAAAGAGTAGGAATTCGATCTAAGGAACAGAGACTATAATTTGGGTAATTGGTAGCGAGTACTTCGACCACCACCCGTTTTCACTAAACACTCTTGCTCAACCAGTGTGGCCAAGTGACGAGTTGCCGTTGGTTTACTCACCTTGGCTACTTTATGATACTGAGATGTGTTGATGCCATCCGCAAAGTCACCATCAAGCATGCGATTGAGAACTTTAACTTGTTCCTCCACCAGCTTAGTTTGATCGACATAACGCCAAAAGTTGGTCTTGAACACCGTTTGATCGATCTCTTTTAACACCTCATCGAATGTCTCATTCAGCGTATTGAAAAACCAAACAAGCCACGGAGTAATATCCAGAGACCCTTTCTGAGTTTGTTCTAGAATATCGTAATAGCTTTTACGATTGGCCAATATGCCGACAGACATGGCGTAAAAGCGTACCGATTGCTGCTCTGCCTGTGCAAGTGCGAGGTCGGTAAGAAGACGGGTAATTCGACCATTTCCATCGTCAAGGGGATGCAGAGTCACAAACCACAAATGAGTGATTGCGGCTCTTATTAAAGGATCGAGCGATATCTCTTCTCTGGAGTCGTTGAACCACTGGATGAATTGGTTTAACTCAACATCAAGTACATCGCGGCCTGGCGCTTCAAAGTGAACGATTGGCCTATCTATTCTGCCAGAAACCACCTGCATTGGCGTGTCACCTCGTAGCTGACCGCCAATAACCGGGTTGAACATGGTGTAGCCTTCAGGAAAAAGTCTGTCGTGCCAGTGTAGAATCCGGTCCAGTGTTAACGGTGTGCTCAGGTTTTCTACTGCATCAACCATGATTTCCGCCAAACCATCCGTCTGTTCAGTGGTAGGGAATGGCATTTCTTCTGATAAACCCAGTTTATTTGCCAATGAAGAACGCACCGAAAAAGCATTCAGCTTTTCTCCCTCTATGGCACTTGAGTGAACGATATTGGCAAGCAAGGTATCTAACATGCTCTCAGTTTGATCTTGAGAGTGGCTAAACATTTTTCCCAATAGGATTCCTTGGTTGAGACGCGTACGCCTTACCATTGGTTCTATAATATTGTTGTCCCAGTCAAACTGTGGCCAATTCGTTTGTTGCCAGATCCACATACCCATGCCTTGATTCGAAAAATCACCATAATCAAATCACATTATGAGTTGTTTAGGCCACATAATCAAATCACAAGATGATTAGATTAATGCCATTAATCACCTCATTAAACGCCTACCCAACTACCAAATTGAAAAATGCCACCCTCTTAAGGTGGCATATCATTAAATCAACTACCGCTCGACATTGACTTACTCGTCGCGCTAAACATGTGACTATCGATTCACATGTTTAGTTCGTGAGTGGTTTACCTGCAGCTTCGATTACCTTCTTACCAGGTTTAACTATCAGCCCTATACCGATGAGGAAAAGAACACAGGCAACAACTTGCGCGGTACTTAGCATTTCATCGTACATGTAGTACCCAGATATCAAAGCAAAAACAGGTACCAAGAGAGTCATCGGTGCGGTAGTGCTCAATGGGTATCGAATTAATAATCGATTCCAGACCCAGTAGCCAAACAACGTTGTTGGATAAGCTTGGAACAGAACAGCAATCGTCGTATTCATATCCCATACTTCAAATGCTTCCGTCACGATGTTTGGTCCGTAAATACTCACCGCAAACATAACCAATGGAATGGGTGCGAATAACATTCCCCATACATTGAACGCAAAGGCTTGAGTGGTTTTAGACGCTTTAACGATCATCCCCATAATGGTCCAGCAAGTCGCCGCTATCATGATGAAGATACCGCCTTGTAACGTCACATTACCGTTGGTTGCTGAAACAAGGACCATCAGTGCAATGAGTGCTGTTACCGCACCAATAACTTTCCTTTTTGATGCAGTTTCTTTATTAATGAATACTCCTACAGCCATGCTGATGAGCGCATTTGACGATAGCAAAACCGATGACATACCAGATGATAAGCCTGCTGTAATCGACCACGACGCCATGCCCCAGATACCAACACCAAAAACTAACCCATAACTAAACAGAAAACGCCATGCAACGTTTGGCCTGCGAATGAAAAAAATCGCAGGAATCACCGCCAACGTAAATCGCGCAGCCGTCGCTAATAGAGGGTGAACCTCCGTGATACCCATTTTGATCATCGAAAAGTTGAAGCCCCAAATTGCCATCACAAAGATTGCCAAAAATAAATCGTTTCTAACCATAAACTGCCCTCCTTCTTCTTTGAAAAAGAGTATCAATCAAGTACAGTTTCCAGTACAGATACAGTTTTTAACAAAAAAATAAGTACAGTTGGCATCTATGAGTCTTTACAAAGCATTGGCGAGTCAGTTTGTTCAGGAAATTGAAGACGGGAAATTAAGCGAAGGGAGCCGTATGCCCTCTTTGCGACAATTAGCGAAGCAACAAGCCGTGAGCATGTCGACTGCGGTCAGTTGTTATCAAGAATTGGAGTCTCAGGGCTGGATCCACTCTCGCCCACAAGCGGGCTACTACATTTCTGCGCGAAGTAAAAAGCACAACACGCCTGAGTGGACGCAGTTTGTCAGTAAAGTCTCACAAGTACATCAAAGCTTCGCTATCCACTCTCCTTACAACGGGCCACTTGGTATATCCAGCACAACAATTGATGACACCGCGCTGCTCGAGCTCGAACGTAGCTTTCGTCGATCGAGCAAGCGCCTAGGCAGCCGACTGAATCATTACCCTCACACTCAAGGCGACCCGTCATTGTGTGATGCTTTGAGCGTTCATTTTTCGAAGTTGGGGATTCATATCAACCCACAAGACCTTGTTATTACATCGGGGTGTATGCCCGCAATTAAGGCTGCGCTTGAAGCATGTACCCAAGTTGGCGATGCCATAGCCATCAGCTCTCCATGTTTTAGTGGGATATTAGATCTATTGGGGAAAATGGGCAGGAGGATTGTCGAGATCCCCTCAATCGATGAAGGAATCGACCTTGCACAGCTTGAATTGCATTTGCAACAAGGGAGCGTTAAGGCTGGCATCTTTTGTACGTCACATATGAATCCACAAGGTATCACTATGACTGCTCAGCAAAAGCAGAAACTTGCCGAGCTTGCCAATCAGTACCAAGTACCGATGATCGAAGACGACGTATATTTAGAGCTATCGTATTCAGAGCACACCCCTTTACCTGCTAAATATTATGATTCAAATGGCTACATACTTTGGTGCGGTTCGATTTCTAAAAGCTTATCGCCAAGCTATCGTCTTGGTTGGTGTCTACCGGGTCGCTATACAGACAGCTATCGTCAGCAACATTCTGCATCATGCTTTGGTGTATCACTGCCTATTCAACTTGCAGTGGCTGACTTTATTGAATCAGGCAACTACGCCAAGCAGTTAAAGCGCCGTAGAACGAAGCTACTTAATTTACGGCAGTCTTATCTCAACTATTTATCCGAACGTTTGCCAAACGGGGTTAACATAAGCCAACCGCAAGGAGGGATGGTACTGTGGTTACAAGTCCCAAAACTCAACCTCGACAGATTCACGGCGTTGATTGAGAAACATAAAATCGACATTCGATTGGGTCAGCTGTTTAGCACGCTACCACTCTACAATGATTGTTTTAGGATCAATATTGGTTTCGACCTAACTGAAGATGTGAAAAGGGAAATAGACTTATTAGCGGATGCGATTAGACACTCGCGTTAACGATTCAACTCGTTAAGAAATTTAGCTCGTCAATAAAAAATGGGCAGACAATTCGCCCATTTACAAACCACGGAAAACAATAAGCCTTGATCAATCTCTAACAAGGTTTTGGACAAAAGTTTGTTAGCGGCTTTTCAAAAATCATAGACGTTGAAAGAAGACAGGGAGAACAGGCATTTCGTCTAAGGAAAAGCCTGTATTGAAAATGTTGAGAAGCAATGTGAGTATGCACTGTGCCCTTAAGGCGGTGACATAAGAAGTTTGGTGCTTTACCCATGCGTAGAGTGCTTACGCCAAGGCTAAGCCGCTGTCTGGACTTTCTTGTGCTGGAATTCTATGTATCCTTGCGGGGCGGCCTTTTACGTGCGCCCACATCCGCAACATCGGACGCTTTGCAACAACCTCCGCCTTTGATCGGCCTACGTGAAAACATCACACCAATTGCGAGCATCGCAATACAACTTAGGAAAATAAGAACGGTAAGAACTAAAGTCATAACACCACCTCCTATAAATCGCTGTATTGTCATCTTTCTCCAATTTCACAAACAAAGCAATGGTTGATTTGCAACCACTTATTATTGTCAATGGTCAGACTTTGCTGGTGATGAGAAACGAAGGCGAGTTCTGAAAAATCAGTCTCTTTTGCTATCCGTCTAGCAAGTTTTGGGCAGAAATGAGTTTGGCAACATCGCCTCTGTTAGATTCCAATCAGCATAGAAAGCAATACCTCTATAAGAGCTATGCTTTAGTTCAGTTCACCCTTACAACCGTAGATATTAACTATTTACACAGATGTTACACTTTCAAGGATGCATAACAGACATTATTGGACTCGATCAAACTATATTGCCTTCTGGCACGTGTCTACGAAAGTTCGGAGTCGAAGTGGAATCGATGCTCATGGGGGCATTGGCGCTCAAGCTGGCGCTGGCTTCACTTTGACAAAGTTGGATATACGTGGGCTATTGAGTTGGGTACGACGCTTGGTGTTGGTACAAGAACAAAGGTCAACTTCGATCTAACACCGAACTATCAAAGTATCAACCAACTATATACATCACCTGAAAAATGGTACAACAATACAACGATTCTGAAACCTAGTGTAGATTGGATACAGAAGACGATAAATAACGTAAATAATTATTGGGAAGCGTGGCAGTGGGAAGTCATTTATTATCAAATTCATTAGTAACTGGAGTTTTTATATTTTCATTGTTTTCCTTCGATGGGATGGCTGGATCCGGAGAGACTGCCAATAGTAGTTGTGCTTCATTTTGGGAAGAAGTTAGTTTAAGTGACTTAGAAAACAACCCGACTGACTATTTGATTGAGTGGAAAGAGCTTAAAAACAATTGCAGCGCACACGACGGATATTACGAAAGGCAGTTGGGCTATATTTATCTTGCGAGCCGGGATTTCGCCAAGGCGGAGATTGCGTTTAGAAATGCATCCAAGATGAATCCGGAATATCTTAATGATTTATCTCAACTGTACATGACTCAGTCTCAATATGTAGAAAATAGGGAAGTTGAAGTTGACCTGTTAACTAAGGCTATGAGCATTTTAAAAGAGGTGGTTGAAGTTGGTAATGTGAATTATTCTGTATATCTCAATTTAGGCTCTATATACTTTATTTTGGAAGATTATCCCGACGCAATATTGCACCTTGAAAATTCAATTAGCTTACAACAAACATCGTTAGCATTTTCTTTGCTAGGAAAATCATACTTCAATTTAGATAGATACGAAGAAGCGAGAAAATCGATATATATAGCTTTTGAAATGGATAAAAAAGTCGCTGAGGATGAAAGCGCAATGTACGTACTAGCGATGTCTAATGTAGCACTAAAAGACTATGAAAATGCAAAAATCACATTATCGTTATTATCGAAAACACGACCTGACTTAATTGGCACAGAAACATATCAGGCAGTTTTCGATTCGATAGTTGATGGGTTTAGAGGTAAATAAGTAACAATCAATTTTATCAACACGAATCTAATCTGGTAGCCTTCAAGTTTTTAGCTTGACACTGCCAGATTAAATAGAACCTTTCTTTTCTACCTAAATTAGCTTTTTGAATAAAAGCGTCTCTTTTACTGCCTACTACAGAATTACTCTTTGGATGTGCTAAGGTGGATTTGACATAAATGCCCCATGAATCCACAGGGCAATATGCCTAATGTTTGAAGTTCCAAGATGGGGAAAGAATAAAATCATTAATAAACAAAATGTTAAAAAATCAACCATCGATAAAGTGAGACCAAGCACTCAATAAGACATGCCACTTTCTATACTTAAACAACATTTAAACTTAATAAACTGTGCAGAGCATTTGTTCTAACGAACTTTGGGGCAGAAACGAGTTAACCTTAAACGCTATACGCCCAAAGCTATCTTTGCTCTTGGCGAATAACGAAGAGGTGCTATTTATTTTTGAGTGAGCTGTTGTAATTGAAATTAGGTTGATAGCTTTATTACAGCTCTTTGATTTTGTCCTCTGCCAACCTTTCTTACTGCTTTAAAAACATAAAAAGTTTTCCTCACTGATAAACGGGTTCCCGTTTTCACCGAGTTTTTCCCTATTTTCAAACAGGTAGTTTTATGAGAATGGTTAGAAAAGTTAACGCTCAGATGGGGAAACAAACACCCAAATGCGTTTGGAGTGTAGCCCAATTATATTGGGACTTAACCACCCCACTGGGTATTAATCACACTAAAGTCCGCTACTGAGGCACGTCCGGAAGATTCCGCTTTATATGGCTAATGAACAGGCGAAGCGGCATATATTCTCGGTACTCTCGAGGAAAATAGATGTTTATACCGGGCATGGAAACCCTGTGTTCACTTAGGATCTCTTCGAGCTTCCCAGTCTCTAACGCTTCAGTACAGTATTCAGTGAACGCATAAGCAATGCCTAGTCCTTTACCCGCCATATTCAATTGTCACTGGCACTGAGCTGGCTATGATACTACCGCGGGCTTGAACCGGATAAATGCCATCCTCACCAGTGAAGCTCCAAGGGGCTAATTGACCGGAACTTTGATAGCGATACCGTAAGCAGTTGTGTACTAGAAGATCCATCGGATGCTCTGGCCTTCCGTTCTTTTCCAAATAAGCGGGACTTACCACCACGGCTGTGTTCAGATTATCAGTCAGATTAATAGCAATCATGTCCTCTGCAATCAATCCTCCTAAACGAAACCCTGCATGTAAACCTTCTTGCAGAATGGAAATTCAAAACCTTATGGGGCGTTTTGCGCTCGCCGTTGATATTAACGGGCCAGAAGCGATGCACGATCTGTTTGTTGAAGATGGACGTTTTATCATCGATGAACTGCAGATCGAATTGGAAGGCATCGACAATATCATCAACTGGATAAAAGACAGTGCAGACGCGTTTCCACCAGGGCTTACTCATATTCAGAGCAACTTTGTGATTGATGGCGATGGTGATCAGGCGCAACTGAGCTGTGTTAGCCAAGCAATCCAGAGCCACGATGGCGAAATCAAACATTTCGTCGTAGGTCGCTACTTCGAGAAGCTGGTAAAGACACCTTCAGGTTGGCGACTGAAAGAGCACAAACTCCAGATACGTGCGTAACGTCACGTACCGTTAATAAAGGACTGAAGTCACCAAAATTCAGCGCCATAAATTAGCATCTGCCCCTTCGATTCAAAAACTGCGTGTTGTAGTAACGTTCGCCACCACTTGGCCTTCGCCAGCATTTAGAAAAGTCTGCAATGTATCGCTGTTTGGTTCTGACCAGTTCACTACAAAACCTAGGTTATTGTTGACAGCTCCAAGCCAAAGTACCCTAAACCCACCGATATATGCCACAGCCAGTGTGGCACTCATCACCCATGGCATGAAGTTAAATTTCCAATTTGAGATGAGAAGTTTTGCATTTTTGTCGACTAATCAACCCTTTGCTATCACACTAAGAAAGGTATCAATCAAATCACATAATAACGAAGGCGTGACCCACTCCATGACGCTAAAAGAGATCCTTCAAGTTCGCAATGTTCGCTACTTTCTTATGTTTAGAAGTAGTTACTTCGCTCGCTTTTACTATCCCGTATTTACCCTACTCTACTTAGATTACGGCCTAACTCTGTCTCAGTTTGCCATGCTTAACGTAGTGTGGGCAGCAACCATTGTAATTGCTGAAGTCCCATCGGGAGCATTTGCAGATACGCTCGGGCGTAAAAAGCTGGTGGTACTGTCATCGATCGTGATGTTTATTGAAATCGCCATGATAGCCTTCGTACCCACGGGGAATCCGAGTCTCGTATTTTTTGTCTTCCTAATAAACCGGGTACTGAGTGGACTCGCGATGGCGCTTGCGAGTGGCGCTGATGAAGCGTTAGCTTATGACACCTTAAAAGAGCAAGGTTATGAAGAGTTATGGCCTAGAGTGCTGCAAATCCAACTGAGAATCGCTTCAACGGTCGGTATATTTGTCACCCTAGTCGGCGCTGCAATGTACGACGTTAACTTTATGGCTAGTGTTTATCAGGTTCTTGGTTTCGACGCTCCCCAGAACACCCAAGATATTATGCGTATTCCTGTTTACGCTACGCTCATCGTCGCCCTGATCGCAATCTATGCTGCATTTAGCATGGAAGAAGAGAGCAAGCCTACACCAGTAGGTAGCAACAAGATAACCAGCACAATCGAAAGCATGAAGCTCACATTGAATACGGGGAAGTGGGTATTATCGACCCCTTACGTGCTATTTATCATGCTCTACTACAGCTTGTTTGAACATACATCTCGCATGTTCTTGACCATGAACAGCCAATATTACACGGCCATTGATATCCCTATTATCTATTTTGGTTTGATTGGTGCAGGTGTGAGTCTGCTTAAAATCATCATGGCGGGTCAAAGTCGACGATTAGCCGAAAGCATGGCACCTAAGGCGTTCATTTTGATCATGGGTGTAGCCAGTATGGCGACTTACTATTGGATAAGCTTAGGTTGGTCGATCTATGGTGTGATTCCAGCGTTAGTGCTGATCTTCATTATCATGACGATGAACATATTTATCAGTTATCACCTTAACAAACAGACCGAGTCTCATAACCGAGCAACCGTGCTTAGTTTCAAGGGGCTAATGTTTAACGTGGGTTACGGCTTGATTGGTGTTCTCTACGCCTACTACTACAAGCTTCTATCTAAGAACTACACTGACGAAGAGATAGAGCAGCACATAGACTTCATCGCGTCGCTCTCATCGTTTTTCTACTACTTCACTTTCCTATTCATCGCTATTACCGTCGCCTTCTATCTAAAAGACAGGAAGCGAGCCATTTTTTAAAACGCTTGTTCAACGTCAGTGTCTATGTCTTCCACTCGCAGAGATATAGGCACTGACGAGCAGCTAAATATAGTTCGCGCTTAAGCTATTCAGGCAAGCGCAGTTCGATCTGCTTCAATAGCTCTTGGATTCCCTTCTTGTCATAGGTTTGCTTTGTTCTAGGTTGACTACTTTTGCGAACGATTAATTCCACGGGTATGCGAGTTTGTTTGAATTGAATTGGCGTGTTTGTCGGATGGTTCTTCAAATCAACCGCTTGAATGACACACTGTTCGCCGATGGCTGTGAAGTCTTGCTTAACTGTCGTTAGGGGTGGATTGAAATACGCACTGTCGGTGATACCATCAAACCCGACAACCGCAACCTGATCGGGTACCTTGATGTTAAACTCATCCAAAGCACGCAACACGCCAAGTGCCATTTGATCACTCGCGACAACCACGGCATCAAAACTCAGTTGTTTTCCAATCGCTTCACTAATCGCAAGGTAACCACTTTGTGCTTGCCAATCTCCTCGATAGCAATCTACGGCTTTCGTTTCTGATACCTCGATTTCCGCTAGCCAAGATTGCAGGCGAATATTGGCCGCTGTTGACGCCTCTGGCCCGGCAACCAACAAAAACTGGCTTCTTCCTGTCTCTACCAGATGTTTGACCACTACAGAAGCCCCAATAGCATGCTCACCATGAACAAAGTGCACTGGAGTACCATCGGGCACGTCGATAAAGATCAGATGTAAGCTTGGAAACTGCTCTGCCAAGACCATAGCATCGTCTTTGCTAAGCGGTACGTTGAGAATAATGCAATCTACCTGCTGAGCAATAAGCTCTCTCATCGCACCTTGAATACTGGATAAACTTGGCTCGGAAACAACAGAAAAAGCAGTACCAAAATTCAATTCATGAGCTTTTCTTCTTACACCATTGGCGATAAGTGCCGCGCCATGCAAAGCCATATCTAATGTCACTAGGCCAATATTGGTCGATTTCGCTCGACTCAACATCTGCGCTCCCTTATTGGGTACATAACCTAGCTGCTTGATCGCCTTATTCACTTTAATACGAGTGGATTCTGCAACGCTGTCCGACCCATTCGTCACTCGAGATACAGTTTGGGTCGATACTCCCGCCAGTTTTGCTACATCTTTAAAGGTTACATTCATCGTCTTTTCTAATGCTCTTTGCTGTCTTAGTTCAACTCTAACAGATGGATTTCAAAAATAACGTCACGCGCCTCTCAAAATGTTTGCGAAAACATTAATTTTTGTTCCCGAAAACAGTCGATCTAGACCAAATTTAGGCAATTTCAAAGCCGCTTTAGATCACACTTAATCGGCATTTTAGTTCTAAAAGTCATAGATAGGCGCAATATATCTTTCAGAAAACATGTTCACGCAAACAAATAGCAGAGCGAGCAAATAATGAGTGAGTTTGTCCATTTACAAAGCAAAAATCACAGCTTGATTATCAAAACTGACCGAGTGCCAGAGATCCTTCATTGGGGCGCTAAAATTGCGCAAATAGACGAAGACCTATTGCTTTCAACAGAGCGCCCGATTTCCCAAGCTCGTTTAGATGTCGATGTTCCTTTGTCTCTGTGTCCTGAACTGGGTAGCGGTCACTTTAACGCGCCGGGCATTGAAGGCCATCGCGACGGCTACGATTGGGCACCTGTATTCAAACTGGCATCGACTCAAGTTGAAGAAAACCAAGTGACATTTGGTATGGTTGATGATGTTGCGAATCTTGAACTGACCGTTGAGCTCAAATTGAACTTCGATACTGATGTTGTTCAGAAACGCATTAGCGTTAAAAACCTCGGCGATAGCAAATATTATCTTGGCAAACTCTCTTCAACTTTGCCTTTGCCAAACCACGCTAACGAGTTGATGACTTTTCATGGCCGTTGGTGTCACGAGTTCCAAACACAGCGACAACGCTTTGAGCATGGTGGCTTCATGCAGGAAAACCGTCGCGGCCGCACTTCTCATGAAAACTTCCCAGGCCTCTTCGTAGGCACTAACGGGTTCAGCGAACAGCTCGGTCAAGTATGGGGTTTCCACCTTGGTTGGAGTGGTAACCACCAAATGCGTGCCGATGTACGCAGTGACGGTCGCCGTTTTGTTCAAGCTGGTGAGCTTCTATTGGCTGGTGAATCGATCCTTGAAGCTCAAGGTGAATACCAAACGCCATGGCTGTATGGGTGTTACAGCAACACTGGCTTGAACGGTATTTCTCAACGCTTCCAACAATTTGTTCGCGATAACATTGTTAAGTTCCCTGTCAACAAACCACGCCCTGTACACCTAAACACATGGGAAGGTATTTACTTCGACCACAAACCTGAATACATCATGCAAATGGCAACAGAAGCGGCCGAAATGGGTGTAGAACGCTTCATCATTGATGATGGCTGGTTCATTGGTCGTGACGGTGAACGAGCAGCTTTAGGTGACTGGTATTTAGATCAAAAGAAATACCCTAATGGTTTAGAGCCGGTGATCAATCACGTGAATCAACAAGGGATGGAGTTTGGTCTTTGGGTCGAACCAGAGATGGTAAGCCAAGATTCGAACCTGTATCGCAACCACCCTAATTGGGTTCTGGGTCTACAAGGTTATCACCAGCCTTCTGGTCGCTGGCAATATGTTCTCGATTTACAAAATGAAGATTGCTTCAACTATCTGTTTGAGCGCCTAAATGACCTACTTACACGCTACAACATTACTTACTTGAAGTGGGATATGAACCGTGAACTGGTTCAGCCCGGCCATCAAGGTCGCCCTGCTGTACATGGTCAAACGCGAGCGCTATATCGCCTTGTCGATGAGCTAAACAGAGCACACCCAGAAGTGGAAATTGAATCTTGCTCTTCGGGCGGTGGCCGTATCGATTTCGAAATTCTTAAACGCACGCAACGTTTCTGGGCATCAGATTGTAATGATGCATTAGAGCGTCAAGCCATTCAAAAAGGCATGAGCTATTTCTTCCCACCGGAAGTGATGGGCGCGCACATCGGCCCTGCAGAGTGTCACTCGACTAATCGTCGCCATGGAATAAACATGCGTGGTGTTACCGCATTGGGTGGTCACATGGGCGTCGAGCTTGATCCGGTGAAAGAATCAAAAGAAGAGAAAGAGGCATTTTCTCGCTATATCGCGCTTCATAAAGAGTATCGTCACCTTCTTCATGGCGGCCGCAGTTTCCGTATCGACCCGGCAGACAAAAACCAAAACATTTACGGCGTCGAGAGTGACGATGAAATGTTGATCACTGTGTGCCAATTAGCAATGCCAGATCATGCGCTGCCATCACCGTTGAGAATTAGCTGCGCGGATATCAACGCCAAGTATCAAGTAAAGTTGGTGGAGATGCCTCAAACCAGTTTCCAACTCATGAAGCAACGTCCTAAGTGGCTAGATAAAACACTCACACTCAGTGGCGACAACCTGAAGGAAATCGGCGTGACGTTGCCAATTCTCGACCCCGAATCAGCACTGATAGTACACCTACAAAAAATCTAATTCGTCGTCAGTCATAAGAAACATCGGGCAAAGGCGGTTGTGAAAATCATCACGACGCCTCTGCCTGACAGGATAACTACATTCAAAATTCCAATAATTTAAGGACAAAGCTATGCCAATGACAATCCTACTGTCATTCTTTTTCTTCACGGGCTTGGTGGTGTTTTACACCTGGTCACGTGTTAAGAATCAGAAAAATGACTCCAAAGATGGTTTCTTCCTCGGTGGTCGAAGCCTAACCGGTGGCCTTATCGCAAGCTCACTCATTCTAACTAACCTTTCCGCGACCAGTTTTGTTGGGATGAGCGCCCTATCCTTTAAAGGCAATATGTCTGTAATGGGATATGAAGTAGCTTCAGGTATCACACTGATCATTATCGCACTCTTTTTAGTACCTCGTTACCTCAAACAAGGCATTACGACGATTCCTGATTTCTTAGAGTCTCGCTATGACTTGTCGGTAAAGCAGTTCGTAACCGTATTGTTTCTATTGAGCTACATCATCAACCTTTTACCAAACACGCTATACGCAGGTGCAATGGTTATCGGCGGTATTTTTGACATCGAAAGCATGCTTGGAATCAGTCGTTTCCAAGCGATCCTACTTATCGCATCAATTATCGGTTTCTTAGGTCTGTTCTACGCGATCTATGGTGGTCTGAAAGCAGTAGTAATCGCAGATACGTTAAATGGTGTGGGTTTGATTGTTGGCGGCCTGATGATCCCAATCTTTGGTCTGATCGTGCTAGGTGACGGCAGTTTCATGGAAGGTGTGGACGTTATTACGACTAACGCAACAGACAAGCTTCAAGCCGTTGGTGCTGAAGACGACCCTAACGTACCGTTCTCAACCATGTTCACTGGTTTATTGTTAGTTAACCTTTACTACTGGGGTACTGACCAAGCGATCATCCAACGTGCATTGGGTGCTAAGAACCTAAAAGAAGGTCAGAAAGGTGTCATCCTTGCAGGTGCAATCAAAGTTGTGACACCTCTGTTCCTAATCATCCCTGGCATCATTGCTTACCACATGTTCGGTACAGTAGACGCGACAGGTCAAAGCTACGAAGCGGATACCATGTACACGCGTCTGGTTAACGAAGTTCTACCTAAACCGCTTGTTGGCTTCTTCCTAGCCGCAATGTTCGGCGCAATCCTATCGACCTTCAACGGCGTATTAAACTCGTCAACGACACTATTTACACTTAACGTCTACAAGCCAATCTTTGATAAAGAGAACAAGCTTTCTGATGAACAGTTAGTCAACAAAGGGCGTTCATTCGGTCTGTTCATTGCAATCCTATCTGTGGGTATTGCCCCGTTCATCATGTTCGCACCGAATGGCCTATTCGATTTACTACAACGCTTGGCAGGCCTATTCAGTGTACCAATCTTCACAATCGTGTTTATGGGTTACATTACTAAGCGCGTTCCAGCGATGGCGGCAAAAGTTTCATTGGCAGTATTTGTTGCGGCTTACGGTATTGTACAATTCACTCCAGCTTCAATGCACGATTACTTAGGCCCACTTAAGCCATTAGCTGAACTGCACTTCTTCCACCAGCTAGCAGTATTGTTCGTGCTATGTTGCGGCATCATGTTTGCTATCGGTAAAGTTCGTCCACGTGATACGGACTACGTGCTTCCAGTCAACGAAGCGATGGACATTAAACCTTGGGAGTTCCGCTTTGAAGCCTCTGCAGTGATTCTGTACATGGTACTTGGCGCTTACATTACCTTCTCTGACCTAGGTTTGGTCGCAGGTGACACGTCATTCATGGTGACTTACGCGCTTTGTGGCATCGTAATTCTTGGCGGCCTATTTGCCCGCATTAGAAAGAAAAAAGCTCAATCAGCGCAGCTTAATGCTCAGAACGCACAGTAACTAACTCACAACCCATAGAAAACAAGCAGAGCCCATTATCGGCTCTGCTTTTTTGTATATGCTCAAAACAAACTCAGCGAGCGAGTTCAACTGTCGGTGGAGCATATGGTGTTCTTGTTCCGAATAAAGTTTAATTGTATTTTATCGTTGTCAGTGGGTATTGTTCGGATAAACCCAAATACCAATGCCCCTTTATTGGCTTCATAACAAGCTTACGTCTGCGGGCAAGTTAATTTTTCCTCCTAATAACTAATCTGACACCCAAAATTCGTAAATTATAGAAATAAATATCACTGTACTGTCATGGGCTCATCAAGAAACTAATAACGTATGTCGTGTTCAATTTTCAAATTATTCATTAGTAGTGTTTGATATATTCAGAAGACCAGTTTTGATATTAGAAATGTTAAATCCAGAGGTAAAGTTAAAACAATAGTCTTTACCGTTGACGATAAAAATGGTTATATCTATCTGACGTCAGTGGTAATTAAAACAAGTAATAATGGAAAAGGGGGGAGGCAACTCCCCTCATTGAAAAGAAAATGAATATACTCCTCGCAGAAACTTCGGCTTTGGCAGTTGCCGCGAAGTTACGTAGTGAAAATATATTAAATTATGACTCATTACCGTCCGATGAACGCTACCTTCTCTACTCTTATGTTGCGAACGCAAAAAATAACGGATTCTTCGGCTGGTACTTATTTGAAGACATCCATAGTTTTCGAACTTGGTCATCGATCGCCGCTTATCTAATGTTTATTGATTCAAAGGATCAGCAGACAGATAGTATGCTCGAAGTGTTATGTTTTGCCTTACTTGGGAAAAACAAACATCTTATCGATCTCGTATTAAACTACGATTATCGATTTTTAGATGACTCTTTTCTTGTCAGTGTTTATGACAAAGGGGAGAGTTTTCACCTACACAAGTTCGCACTGTTGCAGCAGTGGGCGGCACTGCAAGATTACATCCATTTACTAGAAAAAAGTTATTCAGAAGGGCGTTATAAAAATGTAGTGACGGATAGTGTTATCAGCACCCCGTTTGAATTGAAAATGGAAGTGGATTTCTACACTGCACTATTGGCTAAAGACCAAAAAGCCATGCAAACAGTGATCGATGCACTTTCTAAGCTGCAAAAAGCTAACCAATTAAGCTCAAATGTAAGCGAACGAAAACAATATTTGTTTTCTTCTACCTCTTTTTTATTGAACACCGTTGCCATAAAGAACGGATTTGCACTTGATGTGTCTGAAGATGTGGTTCCAAATGCTTGGTTAGATAATGTCGATTATGATATTCAACAGACACCTTGGCGAATGATGATTGAGCTGCAAGAGTCGTACTCTTTCTTTGAACATTCTAATATTAATATTGACTATAGTTCGAGTAAAGAGCCTAAGGTGTTAGAAAATGTCTGGATTGTATTACGTTTATCACAACTGCTAAATTTCGACTCACAAAATTCAGATCTTACTTGGGCTCACGTTCTTAAGAATAATGATATTAATCCGTCTGTTATCAGCAGTCTTGCAGCCTCACTTTACTCAATTGATAAGAATGTAGATGTAGTAAAGTTCGTAGCGGTAGGCATTAAAAACCATTGGCGCAATAAAGTCACTGCCATGTCAATTTATGATAACTTGGCTTGGAGTAATGTAGTCTGTGGTCAAATTTGGTTGCCTATTTTAGGAAACAAAAAATCTATTATTCAATCAATTAGTACTTTCCCTAATGTTGATGAAGATTCGCTTCCTTACCGAGATCGAAAGTCGCACCAGACGTTTCTAGCGGAAAGATCTAGAGTAGGGTCGAAAGTTCATCGCTTTTGGCTGTTCCAATTAGCTTTAGCCAACGATTTTGATACGCTAAAGAGACACGCTGAACAGATATTGGAGTCAAACGTTACCAAAGAGGCAAGGACGGAAGCCGAATTTTTTGTCAGTTTCTTAGATGGAAAAACAGTGGAAATGACAGCATCAATTAACCAAATGCTGGTTGAATATGAAACAGGCCGTAGAAGTAATAACGACTTCGGAATGTCTAACTTTATTGCTGTTGATGCACTAGTTTGCTCATTGGTCGCTAAACAAAATGGTTTTGTCATAGACATTCAATCCCCATACGTGCCTCAAGCGTTGCTGGAATCAGGACAACCGAGTGATGTTACTGGACTTATGGTTCGTGACAAAATCTTAGGTGGTGTAAAAAAGGCTATCAATGAATTGAAGGCTTCGTTTGATGTTTGTTGACGTCTATTCACTTAATCTATTGCAACATGCCTATGGTAAACGTGAATACTCGACAACATGTTGCAATTAGACTGGACACTAAATTAAGGCTACTCTTTCCCACTTTACTGTCGTTTCCCAAACTTCACGATTCAAAATGACATATAAAGTGGATGGATGGTTTTTAGAGATCCGACGTCAACCAAATGAAGTTGTGACCATCAATTTACAGTGAGATTCAACCCGACCACATCAACGTGAATTGATGTACAATACGCGCTTTAGAAATCAGCCCAATAACTCCCCATCGCACAAGGTGAATCTTGCGTTTAACTAGCTTTAAATACAAAACTCGTAAAGGGCCAGACTATCGTCATGGGGAGCAAGTGTCGTTTATCGACATACGAGATACCTTTGGCATTGGCAGCATTCGTGTGGGTAAATGGGTCAACCAACAAGAGAAAGACTTGGCCGCTAATCTGATCTTTGATTCATTTGCAGACCTTGCTTATATATTGGCGCTCCCACCTAAAGCCATTGGGTTGCGAGGCAGTTTGAATCTGGCTTTCGGCAGCGGCGGGCAAAAAGGCGTTCAGGCCCATTACGCACCGAATCAGAGAGAACTCGCGCTCGCGAAAAATGCCGGAGCTGGCGCTTTAGCCCACGAGTTTTGGCATGCTTTTGACCACTATATTGCGGAGAAAGCGTTTGATATAGGTGATAGATCAGGGCCACAAAAACGAACGATCTTTGCAAGCGATTGTTGGCTGAAAAACGCTGAGCATTTTCCACACCCATTGAATGACAGATTACTGAAGATATTTGACGCGACGCTACTTACTGATGATCAGCAAGATCGGCACGACTATGTGTCACGAAGTGTTTTAGCAGACAAAGCGATGGGAAGTCACTATTTCTCTCTACCGACAGAGATGATGGCGCGAGCCTTTGAGTCGGTTGTAGAGTCGTGCTCTGGTATTGAAAATAGTTACTTAGTATCTGGGACAACCAAACCCGAACACATTAAGGTCTACCCTGATTTAGAACATCGAATGAAGATTCACAGCGCATTGCAAGCCTACTTCAAACCTCTAGGGGAAGCTTTAAGTGGTTTGCAATAGAAGGCTCTAATATCGTATAACCAAGATTGAAAGCTCTTTATATCAACTAAAGACAACCAACTCATTTAACCTGTTGTCACATGGATGGACATCGCAATGCTGCCAACTCTCAGTATCCGAGCCTACACAAAGAAGCTAAACAGTCATGCGCATGATGATTACCACCAGCTTGTGCTTCCTGTTCAAGGCAACATCAATATTCAGATGGATAATTTCTCTGGAAAAGTGACTGTGGGTGAGTGTGTCGTGATTCCTGCAGGTACTACCCATGGTTTTCAAGCCGATGAAGCCGCTCGATTTATTGTTGCTGACATGCCAGCACTTCCAGACCATCTTCTCGATAGTGATGTGCACGTGTTTTCTACCACAACGCCACTACTGAGCTTTATCTACTTTGTAGAAAAACAGTTACAACACCAAGTGGATAAAGCGATAGAGTCTTCGATTCTCGATGTCTTTACTATGCTATTGACGCAGCAACCGATAACTTCAAAAATTGATCCTCGCATCCGCGCTGCACAGAGTGAGATTTTTGACAATTTAGCGAACCCTCTTTCAATTGCCGAGTTATCGAAAGTGGCTTGTCTGAGCCCGACTCAATTTAAAGTGCTTTTCAAAACCAACCTCGGTATGAGCGTCCAACAATACGTTACACACCATAGAATGGAAAAAGCCAAAGCACTTCTTACCCATACTGATTTACCCGTTCAAATTGTCGCTGAAAGAGTCGGCTACAACGATCTTTCTGCTTTTAGCCGACGCTTCTCTCTTCATTTCGGCCTACCCCCACGCCAGTTCACACGCAATTAAAAACGTCTTTTTAAAATACAATTTCGTCTTTTCAGCAAAGTTCTTCCTTTATTCATCGCTTATCCTTTCAGCATCAAATGGATATTCGGATTAAGAAATGATTACAACACGCTTTCAGTTAGCTCCCCATCAGCATGGATCTATTTTTATATTACTGGCTTCAATTCTCTGGGGGACAACAGGTGCAGCGGCTACCTTGGTTCCCGAGGTAAGCCCGTTGGCTATTGGTGCTTTTTCCATGGGCATAGGTGGCGTGATACAAGCCTTATTAGCAAATACGGCCTTGAAAAAAGACGCTTCATTACTAAAGCGCCATAGAAAAGAGGTAGTGATTGGCGCGCTTGCATTAATGATCTATCCAATGGCTTTTTATACTTCAATGAGAATGGCTGGTGTTGCGACTGGCACCGTAGTTTCTATAGCTTCTGCCCCACTTTTCACTCTTCTTTTCGAGTGTCTATTTAGCACAAATAAGAATGCAAATATTCGTAAACTTTTTAGTTTAGTCGTCGGGATTATTGGCATTGTACTTCTCGTCAATGCCGAAACCACTCACAGTCACTCTGAACCGCAGCTTAAACTTTGGGGGATCTTACTAGGACTCGTCGCAGGCCTCAGTTACGCCACGTATTCCATAATGGCGAAAGAGCTTATTAACAAAGGAGTTCAGTCACAGGCCGCTATGGGCGCCATCTTTGGGCTGGGAGCATGTTTACTTCTACCCACCCTGCTGGCATCAGGAGACAACCTATTTGCATCTCAAACCAATAGCCTGGTGCTCATTTATATGGCTGTGATTCCAATGGGCGTTGGCTACATCATGTTTGGAGTGGGATTAAGACACATCAATGCGAGTACTGCCAATATCCTAACGCTTTTCGAGCCTGTTGTTGCGGCAGTCATCGCTGTCTTAATACTCGAAGAGCACATTCCTGCTATGGGGTGGTTTGGAATTGCTTTAATCATGGTTTGCTTGTTTTTTCAGTCAACACAGAACGAGCAATCCGAAAATAAGCTGATCGATCACTAACGATTGCACCAACACTGAACAAGGCTGGCAACTTTTAGTGCAACACAATCATGGTTTTATATCTGACTCCCCAATAAATGGGCACTTCATCATTGGTACGTATATTGCTCACTATGTAGATTAAGGATTGTATACAATAATAAATACATTAAGGAAATCACATGGAACAGCGTAACAGTGAATTGATCTACGGACTGGATGATCGCCCATCAGTCAAAGCCGCAAGTTATGCGGCGCTTCAACATGTTCTGGCTAGCTTTGTTGGCATTATCACACCCACTCTTATCATTGGTGGTGTACTTGGCTTAGGGGAACATATCCCCTATCTAATCAGTATGGCCTTGATGGTTTCTGGTGTTGGCACCTTTATTCAGGCGAAGCGAGTTGGCCCTGTTGGTGCAGGGATGATCTGTGTACAAGGTACTAGTTTCGCCTTCTTAGGTTCTGTCTTGGGCGCTGGTTTTCTCGTTAAAGCCAATGGTGGCGGTCCTGATGAAATGTTAGCCACTATTTTTGGCGTCTGCTTTTTTGGTGCCTTCATTGAAATTCTGCTTTCTCGCTTTATCGATAAGCTAAAGGTCGTCATCACTCCGGTCGTGACTGGTATTGTTATTACTACCATAGGTATCTCTTTAATTAAGGTTGGAATCACCGATATAGCCGGAGGTTTTGGTGCAGAAGATTTTGGTGCGCCAAGTAACCTCATGCTTGGCGCAATCGTTCTTGGAATCATCGTCGCTTTGAACCTTAGTCAGAACATCATGGTAAGACTGTCGTCGATCTTGATAGGTTTAAGCATTGGGTGGGCAATAGCAATTGCCATGGGTAAAGCGTCTATGCCTGACTTCGCTTCGCAGCCGTTGTTGAGCATTCCTGTACCATTCAAATACGGTTTTGCTTTCGACTGGCAAGCGTTTTTACCGATTGCGTTCATTTACTTAATTACGGCTATCGAGTCGACAGGTGATTTAACGGCAAATAGTATGTTCTCAGGCCAACCTATCCAAGGACCTAAATACATCAAACGCCTTAAAGCTGGCGTACTAGGTGATGGCGTTAACTCGCTCATAGCTGCCGTATTCAACACCTTCCCAAATACTACTTTCAGCCAGAATAACGGTGTGATTCACTTTACTGGTATCGCGAGTCGATACATCGGCTACTTTATCGCGGGCATTCTGTTCTTATTGGGGATGTTTCCAGTGTTGGGAGCAGTATTAATGACCATTCCAAAACCAGTATTGGGTGGGGCAACTCTAGTTATGTTCGGTACTGTCGCTGCAGCAGGTATCAAGATCATTGCTAATGAGGAGTTAGATCGCCGCCGTATTATGACTATCGCCATCTCTTTTGGCTTAGGCCTTGGCGTTATGCTCGTGCCTGATTTGCTAAAAGAAGCGCCTAAGTTAGTTCAAAGTATCTTTGGCTCTCCGGTTACTATGTCGGGTATCGCTGCGTTAATCATTACTGGGTTAATGGCGCTCATCCCTGAGAAAAGCGAAAAACCTTTACCAAGTAATACGCAAGCGAGTGAAGCTTAGTACAAGCATCAATAGTGATATGAGAATACTTCGGTTAGTTGACCAGACTCAGCTAACCGAAGTATTTCAACAATCGAGACGTCGCCTAGCTTCAATCATACAACTTTCGAAACTTGGCGAGACCAACGCCTAATCATATCCCAATTACGATAATCTCCATCCTCTACCCCTTTGACTATTGCAATTAGCTTAAGTGGGTACCGGTAATACCAAGGCATCAGTTTTGGTTGCAATGTACCTGAAAAACCAGCAATCATGATGGGCTCAACATTACGATTCATCTTAATCAATGTTTGATCGTAAACCTGTGGCGAATCGAATGAATTCGATGGCTGTTTTGCAAGCGCCAAACAAGTATAGAAATATGCCACAGATGTTGATGACAGTTCGTTTTGATACTTTCGGACATAATCTCGGACTTCAATTAGCCATCTGTCATAGCGGATTGGAGCGCCAATTATAACCGCTTCATCAGTATATGGGGCTCTTGCAACCTCTACGGGCAACACTTCCGTTGTTATATCCAATTCTTGTAACTCTTGAGCCATGGCATGTGCAATTTCTGTGGTCGAACCAAAACCCGAACCGTACACAATCAATACTCTTTTTCTAGCCATACAAACCTCCCATATTTTGCGAAAAGCACAACCTAAACAAACTGCCCTATGAGCAACGCTTGTTGAGTTTGTTTATTACATCCAATTAGGCGATGATTTGATTGACAGGAAATCGTCGAAGATTTGCAGGAAATACATTTATGGAAGACAAAGCCAGGCTAGCATTATCAAAGTTTGATACGAAGAAACGAAAGACGAGTGGTGCTAGCTCCCCCTTAAGTGAACTGAAAATGAGTAGCGTGTTTTACACTCACTCAACGATGAAGCAACCGTGGGGCATCAAAATGCCATCCATTCCATCGAGCACCATGTTCCACTTAATCCTTGAAGGCGAAGCGATTGTCATTGTCGATGGAACACAGATTAAGCTGAATGCCGGCGATTTTATTTTGCTTCCACGCGGGACTGGACATGACATCGTCGATATAAATAAGTCAGCTGCCACCGATTTATTTGAGAATGACATAGAAGAAATCACGGAGCACTATGAACGACTTACAACCAAAGGGACTGGCGACACGACAACGACTCTATGTGGCACGGTTTTGTTTGAAAACGAGGTCACGACTTCAATCATTACATCTATGCCTGAGTTCGTATTAATTGACTCACAATCACAGGCTCACGACACAATTAAGAGTGTCGTTCAAGCCATACATAGAGAAACGAAAAATGAAGAATATGGCTCGGAATTAGTGGTATCTAAATTGGCCGACGTGCTTATTCTACAGTGTATTCGAGCGTGGATAGACCAAGTATCTGATGATAATCAGGGTTGGATAATGGCGCATACCGACAAACGTTTATCTCGCGCAATGAAGAGAATCCACAGCGACAGTGCTGTCAATATCGATATTGAAACACTGGCTGATATTTCAGGGATGTCTCGTACCAGCTTCATTGAGTACTTCAAGAGAACTGTAGGGGAAACGCCCAAGAAATACATCACCGATTGGCGACTATCTCTCGCCAGAGAAAAGCTGCTACATGGTAAAGCTCATATCTTGAATATCGCTCTCGACGTCGGCTATCAATCGGAGGCAGCATTCAGCCGAGCCTATAAGAACAAATATGGCGAATCTCCATCGACCACTAAAAAGAATAGCCTAGCCCCAAAATCCTAGGCATCTACGAAAACAGCCCGAATAAGCATTCAGGCTGTTCTTCATGTTTCACTTTTTACTCTCGATCAAAGCAGCTAATCCCAGTAACCGGCGGCGATCGTTTTAGATACATAGTCTGCGAACTTAGTCGGCTTACGTCCCGTCGCTTCTTCAACGCCATGAGTAAGATTTGAATTACGTCCATCGAAAACTACGGTGAACAACTCATTCAGCAACCATTGATAATCTTCTGGTAAGTTCTGGCTCTTAAGAATATCTAAATACGCTTCGATGCTCACAGAGGTAAACTTGATCTCCTTCCCGAGCTGTTTTGATATCTCATCAACACAATCTTGAAACGTCATCAACTCCGGGCCTGTCACTTCATAGAGGCGATTGCGCTTACTTGGATCAACCAATGCCGCCACTGCAACTTCTGCAATATCATCAGTGTCAATAAATGGCTCTGGGGTATCGCCTGCGGGTAACACAAGTTCGCCTTCTAAAATACCTTGAGCCATAAAGCTCTCGCTAAAGTTTTGCGCGAACCACGAAGCTCTAACAATGTTCCAATCTAAACCACTATCGATAAGTATACGTTCTGCTTTTTCTGCGCCCTCTTCACCACGCCCAGACAGCAATACGATATGCTCTACACCTTGCGCTTTAGCAACCTCTACGAACGCACTGATGTCTCCCTCAGCGTTAGGCACTGCCAAGTCAGGTTGATAGGTAACATAAGCTGAGCGTGCTCCCTTCAGTGCAGTCGGCCAAGAGCTTCGCGCCTCCCAGTCAAAATAGGTCGCAGCGCTGCGAGAAACTTGGCGTGTTTCAATGCCAAGCTCGCATAGACGTTTGTTGACTCGAACACCGGTTTTGGCATTTTTACCAATAATGACAATAGGTCTTGTTGGGGTAGCGTCTGACATAATCGTTCTCCTATAAATATCGGTTACCGCTTGAATGCAGCACCATGATGGCGTAGGAAAACCAATGACTGAATGATATAGAATCCGGATTTATTGATAGAAAGTTCGAGTGTGCCTGTTAGATTCGACAACGCGTGATGAACAAAAACAAATTATTTGGATACCCAAGCTGCAATCGTGATTCTCAACCACCTATGACGTTTGTCATCTGCAAATCGTTTATGTTAAGACCCCACGAAAAATAAAGTCAACAACCCCTTACTCAACGAGAAGTGTAAAACTAGAATCTTAACAATTTGATATTTTCCCTACGCAGCATACCCATTCACACCCCTTATCACTACCGACCATCCATACAACAAACCAAGGTAAAACTATCAAAAATCATCAATATTCATGAATATTGATAGTCAAATTGAGCTTGAGATAACGAACTGCTGTTCAGGAAATTGTGTTCTCAGTAATGAGTCACTTCAACATTAAAAAGTTAATTACTCAAAAATCGACATAAACACTAGAACTTTACGGCAGTCGTCCTTTATTATTACGCAGATTTTTTGTTCCAATGTTTTAAGCAGTAGCGGTTGCTCCTATGTTGGGTGCTTACTGCAAAGAGATAACAATGATGAAGATACAACTAGCCATAGTGTCAGATCTTATCGGAACTAATACACTTAATCATTATTTGTTAGGTGTTTTCACTCCGTATTTTTGGTAAGCAAGATCATTTGCGAA
The DNA here is from genome assembly GCF_030248625.1 of Vibrio sp. D420a. NCBI lineage: Bacteria > Pseudomonadati > Pseudomonadota > Gammaproteobacteria > Vibrionales > Vibrionaceae > Vibrio > Vibrio sp. D420a. The sequence continues at coordinate 115,299 of NZ_JAHGAN010000008.1, forward strand.
CACATCCAAATGGACTATGAAATCAACTTCATCTGACCAATCTCCATTTTTTAGTTCGTACCATTCACCCGTCGCTGGCTCAAAATAATTGTCACCGTATGGCAGATCGACTTGACCACCCCCGACTTTATCCACAACAACAGTATTGTCATTGAATGTATTAACAACACCAAAGAAAGTGTCGAACTTTATGTTTTCGCTTTCATCTATGTGTCTAAGAGACACTAAGAGAACTTTATTGTGAAGATCTATCATAGACACCTAACGCCTGGCCTTGTTAAGAGTGATATTGTTGAACATTGAGCTTTACCATGCCTGAATGATCACGATCAGCAAAGTAATTATGATCTTTGAGTTTAATTGCATCTATAGCTGCTTTAGCGTCTTCAGACGACTCAGGATCATTAAGTAAAGCTGGCACAAAATTGTTGGCTAAAATAGGCGACGAAGGAGCCGCAACACAAGCTTTTTGCGCCCTTTTGAGTATCTTGTTAGAGAGCGTTTACACTATTATCTTAGTTTTCAAATCTTCATCGATTTTCAAGGGAGACATGAACGTTTGAATGTATTCAGCACGTTCACTATGGTTTAAGTGAACCCAACTTGGATCAGATGATATTTTGTTTAGCAACAATTTAACTTCACGCCTATCTTCTGTTGCTTTTAGCCACCTCAACCAACCAGCTTTGTCGAAGCCTGGTGCTGGTGCTTCTGTGTTTATTAAAGTTTCAAAAACTTTATCAGTTAAACTCTTTACATGAGGGCTTAATTGAATTTCTGGCTTGAAGGGATTTTCGTGAAATTTAGCTTCCATCAGCACATTATGAAGAGCAAGTAATTCCCAATAATCAGACAACTCGATATTTATCACCAGTGCTCCTTTAGTTCTCTAACGCCTTGCTCACCTGCACATAGTGCAGCAACTTGTTATGCTCTACTCTCCAGATCTCATATATGAGTCGAAGTTATCTATATAGTCTTCTAAGTTTTCTTCAAGCATTTTTCGATATTGTTCTACAAAGTAATCAATTGTTTCTTGTTTCGATGCAGCCATTTCTTCACCAGAGCTCCAGCCACAAGCACTTACCCAAGCGTTAAATCGAGCAGTTGCATACATATTCGAAGCGCTGACTTTCCCTTGGGTCACTTTCTCACTTATCTGATCATTAGATAAATGAATATGTGCATCTGCACGCTCGTAAAACTCGTCATCTACTTTTTGCACGATTTCTCCTTGGGTGCATAGCATTTTTAATATCAGGCAGTCTCGTTTTGCTGCCTACCCAACTTTCGATTAATTTATCATAAGCTACTAAAAAATAGAGATATTACATTGAAATATACACTCTATCCTCACATAAAAACGCGCCTGTGTGTTTGCTGCAGTCGGTCCACATAGTCTTTGCCAAGTGGACTGACAGCGGAAATACGACAAAACCTCAATGAAAAAGAACACTTCTAAGGTACATAGAATCTTTAGCTATTGAATATGCAGCAATTAACTTTACAGAAGTTGCGTTGAACTTCACTATCAATTTGAACAATCGTTCAACAAAGTATATGATTCACAAAAACAATATTCACCTACACAGAGGTTGCAGATGCCTATAACTCAGTTTATTAAAACCGCAGGCGAACCTACGATACTGAAACGCTCACTCAAGGTTTCTATGATTGTTGGCACTATTCTTATGTTCATTAATCACGGTGACAAATTGCTCTACAGCAGTATTGACGCAACGCTGATCATCAAGATCTTAATGACATACTGCGTGCCCTTTTGTGTATCTACCCAAGCCAGCGTTTCTGCAACTCTTCAATCCCGTAAGAAGGTCGCCCAATAATGATATTTTCGTTTAAAAAACCCTCACCGGATATTGTCGAAGTTCCTACCAGCCGTCTTGCAGAACTGGAGAAAATCTCTGAAAAGTACTCTCTATTCAAACAGAATGATCCCACCGACTATGCGAAGAGAATTCACGTCAATGCGGCTAATGTTCATAAAGCGTCACGAAGTCGTGCTGAGTCGATTGAACAGAGCTATGAGTTAGTGAACCACTTCATTGAGCAGTCAGAAAGCATTAACAAGCTGTCTTGTGAGAGTCATCAATACTCCAGTCTAACGGCGGAGACTGCAGCCAATACCATCGACAAGCTAGAGGTTTTGGAAGAGCAGGTGTTGGTTTCTAAAGAAAAGATCTGCCAATTTAGCGAACTACTCGAATCATTAGATGAGATTAACAAGAACGTCACCCAATTGGTGGATTCTATTAAAGGCATCGCTGCACAAACAAACCTGTTGGCGCTTAATGCCGCGATTGAAGCTGCTCGAGCTGGAGAGCATGGCCGCGGTTTTGCAGTAGTCGCAGACGAAGTCCGTCAACTCGCGAACACGGCGAATCAGTCCGCTGAGAACATTGATACAGAAATGGCGTCGATTTCAAAGATATCAGACAGCATTTTCAATAAACAAAAAGAGGTTGAAGACGTCATTATTCTCAGCTCAGAAGTGACCAAAGACACCATGCATAAAATGCAGAATTTAATGAACATGTCGCTTGATAGTAAAACATCTTCTAAAACCATTATGGACGCCATTGAGACTCAACTGTCCGACTCCAACACGGTTAAACAAAACATGGAAGCCCTAGTTGAAGACACAAAGCTCTCAATAAGCCTCTCGGGCAATAACCATGAACTCGCGGAACAGATCGTCAACTCTTTATCTTATCTGCAACTGGATAATAAAACGGGCCAGTAAAGAAATACTTAGCTCTGATAGCGTGTAAGCAAACAAGGAAAATTGCGACATGAACCAAAGCCAAACACCACTTGAAACAAGAACTCCTGTTTCACTGAGTGATATCTTAAGTGAGCGTTCACTATATTCATATGTTCAGTCTATTCGAGATCTTAAACGCCAGACTACTTATGGACATGAGGTTTTAGTTCGTGGTCCTTTAAACTCCTTGTGGCATCGACCCGATCAGTTGTTTATCGCAGCTCAATCACAACAGCTCAGCAGCCAATTGGAAATTGTCATCCTCGAAGTTCATCTTGAAAACATTGCCGCCCATACATCTACAGGATGTTACACCGTTAACCTTGCTCCTAACCTATTGTTAGACAAGACAGTATTTCAAATACTAAATCGCTACGCACTGGCTGAAAGAATTAAGATTGAGCTCACTGAACACTTACCGATACAAGATTGGCAACCAATTAAGCAACGAATGGCACAACTAAGAAAGCAGGGCTATCAGTTCTGGCTTGACGATGTTGGCTGTGGATTTTTTGATTTGGCGCTGATCGATGAGGTTAAACCAGAGGTAGTCAAGCTTTGCATCAAAATCATCAGTAGGCTTACGTTTGATCCTACTCTAGTCGATGAAATAAAAGCCGTCGTCAAAGCAGTCCATGCCTACGGTGGTGCTGTGTTAGCTGAAGGAATTGAGGAACAAATCCAACTCGAAATGGCGGAGCAGCTGAACATCGACTTAGCGCAAGGCTATCTTTTTGATAAGCCACAGCCACTTGTTTGAGTCACAAACCCCGAGTCCTATTGCATTGCGATACCTAGTGCATCACAAAAACTAAAGCAGCTTCAGGAACTTGTCTCCTCTCCACGAATATGTGATCGGTTGCGAGAAAATATGACAGCCTTGAGTAGGGGCGCTCTAGGCTTGTGCTCAAAAATAAACGTTACCCTGCGTTACCAATATGAATAACTGCGTAGCCAATTGCCATATAGGTAGTTTTAATTACCTCTTCTTTGTCGCCTTGAATTTTTTCAATCAAGCTTGCCGTACCAGTTTTTCCATCAATCACATACTCTAAGTTAGCGATTAAGTTTCGGAACATACGATCATTATCGACAGCATTACGCCAAGATTGGAAAAAGTTGTCAGGTGATGAAAAGTCTAAAGCCTGTTCTACACGCTCAGCAAGAACTGGGCGGATTTCATCCATTAAATCTTCTTTTCTTTTGAAATGACAGTTAATACCAGAGCGGCTGATTTCCGCTTTCTTAGCGATGTTAGAGAACGTCAGATGTTTAGAGCCTTCAAGCGTAACGATTTTTATCGCTGATTCGATAATACGTTTGCGGGTTTGCTTGGCTACTTCTTGGCTTACTCTAGGCATCTCTTTCTCCATTAACTGTTTCAGATCAGCATCATAACGCAAATATTCACCTTATATGTACCAAATTTTAAAATTGTCCGTTATTTCCCACTCAGACCTAGTGCATCGACGTTAGCATTCGTTTGTAAATCTGAATTAAAGCCTTTTCTATTCTTTATTCTAGTGAGCTCATCAAGATGAGAGTTCTTTTCAAGTCTATGAATTCTTTTAATTTTGTCTGAAAGCTTTTCTTCAACAAACTCAAAGAACTTCCGTATCGTCGAATAGAATACGATGAGTAAGATAGGAAACTTGGCGCTACTAATTACGATATCAACCAACGCGACGTCAGGTTGTGTCGAGGTTAAATATGTATAAAACAAAACAATAGGTAAGGTACCTATTCCTAGTACCAACCTACTCGTATTCCAACTCATTAACATGATCAAAAACGATATGAGTAGAATCTTTTTCCCATCATCTGGCGCCAAAAATGCAGCGTTAGTAATGTGTGTTAAAAGGATGGCGCAACCGCTGGTGAACAAAGCACCAAATGCTAACAATATATCGCGATGCTGAGATCGTTTTGCCCAAGAAAACACAATGCAAGCGAAGAATAGCAAGACTATGCTGTATACCAATTCAGGGAAATATTCCGGTGATGCACTCCGAGAATCAATACCGACATAGTAGCCAAGCGTAAGACACAGCAAGGCTTGAGTCGCAACAACCCACATCGAGCCGTAATTGATAATTTTATATCGGATCTGCTCAGTGATGGCATTAATGCTTATGCTAACATCTTGCTTCATAGTCATCTCTTTTCCCAGTTTCGCTTTAATCGCTCTTACATTTCGCCCTCATGATAGCGGACATTGACCATTAATTCATTTATGTTTTTCTGAAAAAATGGAAGGTATCTGCGCATCAATATCAAAACGTTGTTTGTCTAGGCTGGCTATTAAGAACGTCATGGCAAAAAAGCTTCTACTTTCCCGTCAGTTATACTGAAACTATGAAACACAAGAGCTATGTAAACCGAGCTATCCTCACAAAAACTATGGTTAAGTTACCCATTCACCAAAGAAATCTATAAAGTGCAGATCATTCTATCAATAACAACTCTAGTGAGAATAATAGAGGATCACAATGCATCTCTATACATGGAAAAAAGAGTACAGCTTAGATGTAGAAGAGCTCGATCTTCAACATAAGAACTTGTTGGCAATGATTAACAAACTGATCATGTTTCAAAACGAGTCTAAAGCAATTGTACGCCGCTTAATTGATGAGGTGATTGCTTACGCAGAGTTTCACTTTTTAAGTGAAGATAACATCATGATGATCACCCATTACGACGGGTTTGAGCAGCACCAAAAAGTACATAAAATGCTACTCAAAAAGCTGAGAAACCAGTACACGCACTACGTTAATGGGCAGATCGAACTTAAAGAAATCATTGTATTTATGGCGCGTTGGCTCATCGACCATATCATCGCAGAACAAAATGACCGTGCTTTAGCAAGGTATCTACGCTCTTCAGACAAATATCGAAACTTACTGACATTAGAAAACAGCAATTAGGTCGTTGTCGTTCCCTATCACAGCGAGTAACCAAGGCGCGAACACTATCTGCTAATCCACATCACCGAATGGGTAAACCATTTCGGTGACGTGACTAGAGTAGTCCCACAGCTTATCCGCAACTTCCTGATCCATTGCCGTAACTTTTAATTGCTCTTTCACTGGACGCCCGCGAATACCAAACCGTGGACCTATAAAATCGCCGCTGTTGCAATTGGGATCACAGCAGGCGCGAAGCAGTGGCTGCACTCCGCTCTCAATAGGACATGCGAGCCATTTAGACAACAGCCCTCCAACACCTTGTGTTTGTTGCCTTTCGCTAGCAGTGAGCCCAGGGTGAGCTGCTAACGATTGCGCATTAATGCCATTTAACTCAAATAGTTTATGGAGCTGACGAAAGAACAGCATGTTAGCGAGCTTACTATCACCGTAAGACTTCATTCGATGGTAGGGCCTTTTCTTCCAATCAAGATCATCAAAGCGTATTTCCCCAAACTTATACCCACCGCTACTCACTGTAACGACTCTTGCTCCGGGCGTTGTTCTAATTATCGGTAGCAAGCACCCTGTGAGTAAAAAGTGGCCTAAGTGGTTTGTCGCGAAGTGCATTTCATGGCCCAGATCTGTATGCTGAAGTTCACTTAGATTCACCACACCTGCATTGTTCAGCAAGATATCAAGACGTTCATGCCTCTCAATAACCGTATCAGCAAAATGCCGAACGGATGTAAAGTCAGTCAGATCGAGTAAACCATTCTCGATATCCGCGTCCGGAACAAGCTTGAGCATTTTCTCTTTGGCTGACACACCTTTCTCATTGCTCCTGCAGCCAATAATCACCCTACAACCGGCTTGCGCTAGTACCATCGCACTCTGAAATCCAAGGCCTGCATTACCACCGGTAACAATAGCAACTTTACCCGTTAAATCAGGCATATCTAGGGTTGTCCACTTACAACTCATTCCCAAAGTCCTCATCGTTGATATTAAAGAGGGTTGAGCTTAATCTATGTGGTATACCACACAGTCAAGAGAATAATCATGCGTATTGGAGAGTTATGTAGACAAGCAGGTGTATCAAAGGAGCTCGTTAGGCACTATGAATCATTAGGTTTAATATCTTCTTCACCAGTGCAGGCAGGAAGTCGAGTATATCGGGAGTTTAACGAGCAAGCATTAAACAGGCTTTACCTGATTCAAAAAGCAAAAAATATGGGTTTAACGCTAAAGCAAATTAAGCCACTGCTCGACGCGTTTCTAAACTATGACATGTCCGATACAGAGGCCATTTCCATTTTACTCAAGCAGTCTGAACGCATGGATGAAATCATTCAGCAGGCTCAAGATGTCAAGAATCTCATCCAAGACCAAATTGACAAAATAGAAGGAAAAGTGGAAGGGCACTGCGAAAACCACAAATACCTTTTCCCACGGAGCGAACAAGCTGAATGAATTGGTTATGTTTCGTTTAACAGAGCTATCAAAGATCAACCTCCAGAAGTCGTTCAGTTGATTTAATCTAGCAAACTGTCTTGGTAGAGCATCTTTTTACTCATTCCCCCATCAACAACCAAGTTATGGCCATTAACAAAGTCATTGTTTGGATGTGTTAGAAACAGACACGCATTAACAACGTCCTCAGCTTTACCTACTCTACCTGATGGATGCTGTTGATGATCGAAACTATCAAGCTCATCATACCCTTCCACTTGAATCCAGCCCGGACTGACCGCGTTGACTGTAATTGGGGTTTCTGACAACGAGATGGCCATAGATTGTGTCATGGAAACCACACCACCTTTTGATGCGCCGTAAGCATCCCAACCCGATTCGTTTTGATTCCAGCGCGTAGAAGCGATATTGATTATTCGCCCATAAGGTTGAGCATGATTCAACTCAATAAATCGTCGAGAGCAGGCAAACGCACCTTTGAGATTGACATCAATCACACGTGAAAACTCTTCAAACGTGAGTTGTTCAATAGGCTTATTAAAGTTGGCAATCGCACCATTATTGATGAGCACATCAACTTTGCCATATTGACTTTTGATCCCGTTAAAAGCTTGATCTACCGACTCAGGGTTTCCTAAATCAACAAGGTGAAAATCGACATTCGGATTCTGGTTTGGGGCAATGTCAAATACGATCACTTTTGCTTGTTGCTCTAGATAAGCCATAGCGAGGTGTTGACCGATGCCTTGGCTACCACCAGTAATGACGACCACTTTATCTTTATACATTCTGCGTTCTTAATTGTTTGTAATGGTCTCAATTCTAGGGGGAAAACACATAAAAAAATAGGTGAGGCTATCGTTATATCAGACCTAAAAGAAGCTAAATAAACTGGCGCGATTTGTTGGTCATGCCTCCTTGATTAGGTAAATAGGAACATATAGAAGGAAGTCTCTACTAATACCGACTTTAAAACACCTCCCTAGTTAGTGCTCCCATTCTTCTTCGTCAAAAAACGCTGGGGCAATGGAGATTGTTTAGCTAAAAAGCCCTAATAGATAGCCGCTTGCCATGACAGCAAGCGGCTTTTAGTTCACAACCTAACAACGACAACAGGGTCAATCATCAAATGAATACCCGACACTTATGCTCCGGCCATACTCATCAAACGCCACTAAAGTTGCTCGCTCTATGTCGTTGAACTCGTTAGAGCTTACCGACTTCGCTCCATCAGGAACCGATACTCGTTGAGTACCAAACTTACCGACCTCTTGAACCCAAACATCGATATCTGTGGCAAGCTTCGATTCTCGAGTCCAGCTCATGTAGAAGTCGTTACTGCCAGTACGACTTTCAGTGACCTCAGCAATATACTTACCCATATCGTCACTAGATTGCTTACCTTTGCCGATAGAGATCTGCTCATGTTCTTTCGAACCATCTTTGTATTGGTAAGTAACTTGGTACTTTGTGTTGTCGTTAATCACTGCACTCGGAGCAACTTGGTAGCCATCAATCACTAGGCTATAGGGTGCATTCGACCAAGGGTTACGATAGGAACTATCAACAAAATGGCAACCTGTGATTTTCCCGTTATTCACCTCTTTATAGATACTATCGATATTAATAACGCCTTCGATACCATCACCAGCAATAGTAATGGCGGTTAGATCCATATAATCCGGCATGTCCGCTAATTTAGGCTCACCTGCGAACCATGAGGTGTTATCGAAACTCGCAGGGATCTTGCTACAAATCGTGTTTGCGTCTGGAAAGCCATCAATTTCGATGGCCCAGTTACCTTGTGTACGGTCGTTAGGGTTGAAGAAGCCCACTTTAATGATGGCTGAGATACTTAAAGGTAACTTGTCTTTGCGTCCCATAAACTTAATGTCATCGCTGCTGTCTTTTGCAAACCATGCTTTGGCACGACCACACGTCGCATATGGTGAATCTTGATAACATTCAGTATAGGCAAGCAGGTACGAGCCATCATTCGCAACATCTTGGATAACGTAGTCCTTGTAACGGTTCATCGGATCTTTTTCATTGGGCAGGTTGTATTTAAACTGCTCAAAGATACCGTCCTTTGTCTGACCGTACCAAAACGCATTTTCATGAACATAGGCTAAGAACGCCTCTTCTTCTTGTTCCATCACCATTTCTTCAAGAATATTGTCAGCTGCAACGATGTAAGTCAGTGGCTCTTCAACATCTTCAGGAGCTAAATCCACCACGCCATTATGGAATGACTTATTGCTCCAGCCTTCATTCCAAGCCAACGTCACCGAGTAGCTCATATCCCCTTTGTAAGTTAACGTCGCTTCGGTTTCAGACAGTGTAATGTCAACAAGATCGAGGACTGCATCAATGTCTTGGTAATTAGCCTCAAATTCCGAGCTCACGAGGTCGAAATCATCAGAAATATTGGCTCCATCTAACAGCGGCTTTAGCACGAGTTTCAGTTCTTGTTGTGCAGAATCTAACTTTTCTAAAGTCAGCTCAGCCTTGTATTTGTCAAAATCCGTATAGACTTCACTCGCAGGCTTCTGCGTGATTTTCGAGATCAAGAGATTTGTGAATGGAGTAATGTTCGATACTCCAATCTCTTGGTGGCTTTTGAGAATAATTGAATATAGCTCATGACTGCCACCGCCAGCCGCACCTACCGCTCTTACAATCGCAGGAGTTTCGATACTGTTTTTCTCAAATTGAAAACTACCGCCTTCTATTGCTGTGTACTTTTGTACGTCACCAAGTGAGTCTAAAACAGTGATTTCACCATAGATAGGGGCGCCGCTTGCAGCAACACCAGTAACAGTGGTTTTAGGGGTAGGTTTATTGTCGTCACTTGAGCTAGAGCCACAACCGACAAGGGTTGCGGTGATCATTGCAGATAAGATTGCCTTCTTCATTTTGCCTTTCTTATGGTTTTACATTTCTGTGAGGTGCAACTCTACCAAAATAAAGGACAGCGATCTTTATTTTTGATCATTAAATTTCCAGAGGAACTTTTCGAATGGGTATATAGATGACCGGAGTCATCCTACTTCCAAAAGGGCGCAAATCAGTTAAAAGTCATCCTTAGATACAACTCTAAGAAGAGAGTCTTCCCTAATCAGCAATGTAACAACTTCCAACCATAGCGCTTAAATCCAACGGCAAAAATACCCTTACAAATAATATATGTATTTTATGCATTTTATTTTTGAAAAGCATTCATTTTACTCATAGACACTATTTCCATATATTGCTTGGCAAAGACGAGACCGGGCGGTCCGCCAAAAAAATAAGTTTATGAGGTACTTATATGACAATTCCAACAACTGTAATGTTAGAAGCATGGAAAGGTTTCAAAGGTGGAGATTGGCAAAACGAGGTGAATACTCGCGAGTTCATCCAGGCGAACTATACACCCTATGAAGGCGACGAATCCTTTCTAGCAGAAGCGACACCGTCAACCACTTCGCTCTGGGATAGCGTATTAGAAGGCATTAAAGAAGAGAGTCGAACACACTCACCGATCGACTTCGATACAGATTTGCCTTCAACGATCATTTCTCACGATGCGGGTTACATTAATAAAGATCTGGAAACCATCGTTGGCCTACAAACAGACAAGCCTTTAAAGCGTTCAATCATTGCTAATGGCGGCATTCGTATGGTGAAAAGCTCGTGCGAAGTTTACGGCAGAGAACTAGACCCACTTGTTGAAAAAACCTTCACTGAATATCGTAAAACTCACAACACTGCTTGTTTTGATCTTTACACTAAAGAGATCATCGCTTGTCGTAAGTCAGGTATCATTACCGGTCTCCCTGATGCCTACGGCCGTGGACGCATCATTGGTGATTACCGTCGCTTAGCATTGTATGGCATCGAGTTTCTCATTGCCGATAAGAAACAACAGTTCCACTCTACTCAACGTTTCTTAGAGCAAGGTAATGACTTAGATAAAACGCTTAAACTGCGTGAAGAGCTTGCTGATCAAATCAAAGCACTAAAAGATATCCATACCATGGGTCTGAAATACGGCATTGATATGTCAGCACCCGCCAAAACCGCGCAAGAAGCCATTCAGTTTACCTACTTTGGTTACCTTGCAGCGGTTAAGTCGCAAAACGGTGCGGCAATGTCGCTTGGTCGTACATCCACTTTCCTCGATGTTTACATCGAACGCGATTTAGCAAACGGCACATTAACTGAATCGAAGGCACAAGAGTTAGTTGACCACTTCATCATGAAGCTGCGTATGGTTCGTTTCTTGCGCACGCCAGAATACGATTCACTCTTTTCTGGTGACCCAATCTGGGCGACAGAAGCGATGGCTGGTATGGGTGTAGATGGTCGCACACTCGTAACTAAAACCACTTTCCGTTACTTACATACGCTATACAACATGGGCCCAGCACCAGAGCCAAACATGACGGTTCTTTGGTCTGAAAACCTACCAGACGCATTCAAACGTTATGCGGCAAAAGTATCAATTGATACCTCATCGCTTCAATATGAAAATGATGACTTGATGCGCCCAGACTTCAACAACGATGACTACGCGATCGCGTGCTGTGTAAGCCCACAAATCGTAGGTAAACACATGCAGTTCTTTGGCGCTCGTGCAAACTTAGCAAAAGCGCTGCTTTACACCATCAACGGTGGTATCGATGAGAAATCTAAACTTCAAGTTGGTCCTGAGCGCGCAAAAATTACAGATGAAGTGCTGGACTTCGACCGCTTAATGCCACAATTTGATCAGATGCTGGATTGGTTAGCCACTCAATATGTGACGGCGTTGAATGTTATTCATTATTCTCATGACCGTTATAGCTATGAAGCTTCTCTGATGGCACTAATGGACAAAGACGTACACCGCACTATGGCGTGTGGTATTGCAGGTCTCTCTGTTGTTGCAGACTCATTAGCCGCTATCAAATACGCTAAAGTAACGCCGGTTCGCGATGAAGATGGCATTGCAATCGACTTTACTATCGAAGGTGAATACCCTCAATTTGGTAACAACGATGATCGTGTCGATGATATTGCTTGTGACCTTGTTGAACGTTTCATGAAGAAAATTCAGAAGAAGCACACTTACCGTGAAGCAACCCCAACTCAATCGATCCTGACGATCACATCAAATGTGGTTTATGGCAAGAAAACGGGGAACACACCGGATGGCCGTAAAGCGGGTATGCCGTTTGGACCGGGTGCAAACCCAATGCATGGCCGTGACCAAAACGGCGCCGTAGCCTCACTGAGCTCAGTATCTAAGCTGCCGTTTTCTTACGCGAAAGATGGTATCTCGTACACATTCTCAATCGTACCAACTGCATTAGGTAAAGATGACGATAGTCAGAAGCAGAACCTAGCGGCATTGATGGATGGCTACTTCCACCATGAAAACGGTGAAAGCGATATCATGGTTGAAGGTGGTCAACATCTCAACGTCAATGTATTAAACCGTGAAATGTTGTTAGATGCAGTAGAGCATCCAGAGAAATACCCACAACTCACAATCCGAGTGAGTGGCTATGCTGTGCGATTCAATTCTCTGACCAAAGAGCAGCAACAAGATGTGATTACTCGTACATTTACTGAAAAGATGTGATGCCTTGTCTTCACGACCATTTACTGCATTGAGATAGCTCAAATGGCAGTAGTTAAAACGCCCAATGCCTCGCATTGGGCGTTTTAGTTGTTAAAGCGTTTTCGGCTCATTTTCACGCAAGATATGTATTGTGTTAAGTAAAAATCAACTTTATGAACACCAGCAAAAACTAACTCTGATTAAAAGTTGTAGAGAGTGAGGTTGCTAGCTGTGAATAGCACAAGGTGTGTTTGCCATGAACGACTAAAGCACACCTATGGACAAAAGTGGGTTAGCGTGAGTTCGAATGACTCAAACGAGAGGGAATATAAATAGCCTTTTCAGGCATTCAGTCGATTTAGGCATGTCGATTCCATCAATCTACTAAAGATATTACTTATATACTACGACCAACTCGTCCCATAAGTAATCAATAGTATCTATGAAGTTTAAGTGAGCCGTGCGACTTGCTCCCTGACAGTCTCTAAAGCAGACTGCAATTGTGGACGGCTTAGTGGACCTGCAAGTGAAATCCTCACCGCTGCTGGCACTTCATACCTACCCACAGCAAACATTTCTGCTTCCCTCACTCTGACTCCATATTTCAACAACGACTGGTTAAAACTATAACCGGTTAATGGCTCGGGCAAACGTAACCATACATTATAGCCAGGAACGCCAATCTGAACTTCGGGAAATACAGCCTCCCAGATGCGATGGCGAGCACTCAGTTCCATCGCGATCTCTTCGTCGACCGACTGCATAGCACCACCGCTTAACCAACGACAAAGCAAATCGATTATTAAAGGACTAACATACATACAACTGGCTCGTAGCGCTCGTTGCAGTAACTCTTTGAAAGACAGAGGAAGAATGATAAAGCCCAGTCGCAATCCACCCGCGAAGTACTTAGAAAAACTGCCCACGTATAAGGTAATATCCGGAGCAATAGCGACTAAAGGACTCTTTCGATGAGATGGCGGACAGTAGAGCACGTCGTCCTCAATAATCAACACATTGTAACGACGACATATCTCTATGATTTTTAGCCTTCGACTATCTGTTAACTGAGCTCCAGTCGGGTTTTGTATTCCCGGCGTCAGATAAAGCAGTTTGGGACGATGTCTCTTACAATGTAAAACCAGATCTTCTGGATCTAATCCGTGTTCATCGACTTTTACTGGCACTAGTTTTCGTTCGGATTGCTGGCACGCATAAATGAACTCTGGATAACACAGCCCTTCGGCAAGAATAGTATCTTTAGGACGGCTTAATGCTTGAATAATCAACGAGATCCCGTGTTGTCCTCCATGAGTCCACACTAGACGCCGTGCATCAATGTCGATATTAAATTTGGTCATCAGCCATTGTCGAAGAGTCTCGTTATGACCTTGAATGCCATCAGCAGAGTAGTAATCCAGCACGGCTGCCTGTGCAATTTCCTCGTGAGATAGTTCTTTCAGCGCATTCGCTAGAAATTTCGGCTGCGATACTAACAAAGGTCGGCAGCGCGCCAAATCAATTCCTTTCTCTTCCAATACTGGATGATAAAAGTGGTTCAGTTCAGTTTCTCTGTTCCGAACATAAGTACCGCTTCCTACTTTTGGCTCTGTTAAGCCCCTCTGCTCAAGCTCCTGATACGCTCTTGTCACGGTTCCAACCGTCACACCCAAGCGATAAGACAAAATACGCTGAGGGGGTAATTTCGTATCTGGTTCGAGTTCACCACTCTCTATCACCTCAGCAATCGCATCAGCCAGTGCCATAAACTTAGGTCCCGAACGACCCTATATATCAGGGACTAACATTGTCTCTCTCCAAAGGGGTACAATTAATTCTTGTATTCAGGATAAATAAGGCCTGACGAAAATGAAATTAAAGAATTGTCACCATGACGCATTAACTGTAGGTCTGTCTCACTTCGCCCCATTACTCTTAGCTCAGAAGCACTTATTTGAGAGGAAAGGAAATGACAACATTATGGGATCTAATGCCAGCGATGAGTTTATTTGCGTTTGTTACTGCCATCATACCCGGTCCAAATAACTTATTGCTCGCCAACTCAGGGGCACAATTTGGTATCCGGAAGTCGTGGCGACACCTAATTGGTATACGTATTGGTGTTATCGGGTTAATTCTGCTTTGCGCGTGTGGTGTCGGTGTTACAATCCAAACTCATCCAAATTGGTATCTCGCCATAAAATACATCGGTCTGGCTTACATGTTCTGGTTGATCATAAAGCTGTTGTGTACCAATTCTTTCGCGGGTAAAGCCACCGAAAGCAAACCAGTCAACGTAACACAAGCTACGTTGTTTCAACTGGGTAACATGAAGGCTTGGATGGCATCACTTGCTTTGGTCACAAGCTATAGCCTCCCCTCTGACTATTGGTTATCCGTCACATTGATTTCTTTCGTGTTTACGACGTTCGGACTGTTTGCCAATATGACTTGGGTCTGGGTTGGTCAAAAGATCCGTGTTTATCTCAATACCACAATAAAGCAGCGTATGTTCAATATCAGCCTAGCAGCGATAACATTTGTATCATTGTTACCAGTGTTTAAGGACTCAATCTGAATAAGGAATATTAGTGTTTAATATAACTACAATAGTTGATGATCTAAATTCGCATTCCGAAAAGCAGTGTACTTTGGGACAGAAGCTTACTAGCAAGTCCCATTGTGCTGTCTCATAAACTCTGGGAATAAAAGGGTTGTTCCGCTAAATGACCGCTGGCTACAACGACTAGCGGCTCTCGAGTTCAAGTTTAGGTGAATCGTCAAATGTGCGCCCAACACTGACACTTTATTCAGCTAAAGGAGTAAACCTCCCTCCTTTTTCTATAGCCCGTTGGTATGCCGGACGTTGACGCATTCTATTCAGAAACTCATGCACATTAGGGTACTCTTTTCCAATACCCACCCTGATTTCGGCGACTTCTAAGCAATACCCCATCGCTATATCTGCTGCAGTGAGCTCCTCACCCGATAACCAAGTCGATTGAGATAACTCTTGATCCATATAACGCAAATGATGGTGATATCGGACCCAAAGATAACCATCTCTGACTTTATTCACAACCAGACTCATGATGGGTTTTAGAAAGAATGGGACTTTTGAAACCATACGTTTAAAGATTAAAGCATCCAACATTAGTGGCATGAAGCTAGCTTGTGTGGCATGCATCCAATACAAATAACGCACTCTCTGGCTAGAGTTTGGCTCGGGGCGTAACGTTGAGCTTGGGTACTTATCCAAGATGTAGTCCATGATTGCTCCAGTCTCTGGTAACACCAAATCTTGATCCGTAATTGTGGGAGACGTCCCTATCACATGCAGCTTTTTGTATTCCTCTGGAGCCAAAGTTTGGGGCCCTACTCGTTTATAGTGTTGTAGCTGATAGTCCACATTTAACTCTTCCAGAAGCCAAAGGATCCTTATGGATTGTGAATTCTCTAAATGATGAACAGTGATCATGATTTTCTCCTACTTTCTAATTCGTCGGTGCAACATTCACTAATGACTACTTTGCGTACATAACAACTAATTCACAGTAAGGTGCGTATTCTCTTTTTTAAAATATAATCCATGGATTATATTTACAAGGACTTTATATTGGGTTTGGTATGAAAAGTTATGTTCAGAATTGCGCTAGGCATAAAAAAGCCGACCTAGAGTTAGGTCGACTTTCACGTTCAATCGGCGGCTCAATTAGAGTTTTTTCAATAACTCGTAAAGTTTTTCAGCATCCCCAGGGGAAAAATCTAAACTGACGGTGAGGAGCTGTTGGTCAGCATCGATGTGTGCTTGCTCTCCAGCCTCGGTAATGTGAATGTACACAACACGCTGATCTTGACTATCGCGTCGCTTTTCAATGAGTGCAGCGTCCATCAATTTATTCAGAGCACGAGATACATTCGGACTTTCATCTGTCATTAGCTTTTTTATTTGATTTACAGTCAGATACTTTTCTGGAGCTTTTGACAATACATGGAGTATCTCAAGCTGTATCAAAGACAACCCCGTCGGCTTGAGCTTACGAGTCATCTCAGACTTCATTTCTTGACCAATACAGGCGATCAGCCCTATTACCTTTTGGGAAACGTCTAAATCAGAATTAATAATCGCTTGTTTATTAGCCATTTAATAAGATCTTTTTCTCAATCATGTTGAAAGTAAGAATAACCAATTGGTGAAAATGGAGCAAACAACTAGACACCTATTTGCTAAATCGTTTGACAGTGGAGAATTTTCAGATCTAATATATTCCACGGAATATAAATCCAAGGATCTTAATCTCATACTCGTTCAATAAGGTTTCCTATGAATACTCCAATACTTCATCGTTCACTTAAATCCCCCTACGCACAAAAAGTCATGTTGTTGATGGGGTATTTAGAACAACCCTACCTCTCTTTCATCGCGCCGAAAGGAATGCCTAGACCTATTGAGGAAATTTTGGTGGGTGAGTACAGCCGACGTATACCTATCCTACAAATCGGTGCAGACATGTATTGTGACTCAGAACTTATCCTTCGGGTGATGGCTGAACGTAACAACGCAGACTCACTAAACCACTACCCTTCTCGCGATGAAGCGAAACAATGGATAAAAAGAATAGAGACAGAGGGTAACAACGCCATCATCGAATCAGTAAAACCTTTAGAGATGCTGATCGCCTACTTCAAAAATATGCCACCTAACCATGCGTTGCGCTTTATTACAGACCGAATCAAGCTTGCAAAAACACTCAAAAAGCCCAACGCAGAGCTGTCACATAAAGAAAAAGCTGCCATTGCGCGCCGCTATTTAGAGCAGCTTAACCAACAACTCCTTAATCGAGGCTTTCTACTAACGGAGAATAAACCGACATCCGTTGATTTCGCTGCTTTCACAATGATCTACTTTTTAGACATGATAAATGGGATAAAGACAACGCAGGGGCTCGATCATCTTCAGCAGTGGTATAAAACAATGTCTCAATTTGGCACAGGAAGATATACAGAAATTGACGGGAACAAATGTCTCGACAGTGCCTGTCTTGCAGCACCGTCATCGATAGCGCAGCAATACCTCAACTCACCACGTATTGGTCAGAGCATCACGTTTCGTAATGGGGGGTTCATGGCGAATATGAATCAGGGCGTAAAGGGAGTCATAGTCGGAGAAGATGAAAACACGATCATCATACGCAGAGAACACGAGCGAGTAGGCACTGTGCATGTCCATTTCCCCAAGTTGGATTATTAAGTTGCCAATTCATCCCATCATCTAAAAATACATCAAGGACATATTAAATGTTACCCGACGACTTTACTTCGTTAGCTGGACTTCACCTCTTTTGCAATCCGTACTCTAACTGTGCAGGTCGCGTCATGCTTGCTGTTGCGGAAAAGGGGATTGAGACGCAAATCCACATTGTCGATCTACTCAAAGGTGAGCAATTGAGTTCAAAATACTACGCAATTAACCCAACTTGCGACGTACCGGCAATAGTACATGATGGTGAAGCAATGGGAGACAGCATCACTATTCTCCGCTATTTAGAAGCAATGTTTCCTGAGCAATCACTTACACCAAACAATAAAGACCATGCAGTCAAGATGGAGGAGCTTCTCGATCTCGCTTCACATTCTCACATGGATTATATCGTCCCTTGGATATACGCCAAAGGTTTTGGACGCCTACCAACACCTAAGCAAAAAGCATTTTATGACCAATACGTTCCTCATCGCTCTCAGTTTCACAATCATCGTATAACGGTAGCACCTGATGTTGTACTCAAAGAGTCTGAAGTCAAAATAGCGAATACTTTATCAATACTGGAACAGAAACTATCCCAACAGCGCTACTTAGTCGGAAACACTTACTCAATGGCTGATATCGCGTGGTTTCCAACGCTGTATTTATTGGGGAAAGTGTTCGCGTACCCACTAAATGACTACCCTAATTTGGTTCGGTGGATGAAAGATATTGAAAATCGTCCTGCATTCATCAATGGGGTCAAAGCGTACATGTCGCCGATTCCCAATTGGTTACTTCGCTTAATTTTAAAAATTGTGCGTCTCACTGGCGGCAGGAGATAGTTGAACTTGATTGAGCCCCAAAAAAGAGACAGCGCTACGCCATAGGCAATTCCGTTTACCTACAACTTGCCTCTGTTTGATTAGGCAATCAGTTTTGCTAGGTTAGCAGTAGTATCGACATTGCAATAACCAAACTGCAATGCAGCCATTAACCTTCAGAAAGTGGGCGTAGGAAGATCTGCTCACGTAGAACTTGCCAGCGCTCATCTTCAAAGCGCAATTCGATATTACACAGCAGCTTCATTTCTTCTCCATTCATCCCACTGTGCTTACGGCTTAATACACACACCGCTGAATCTCCTAAAATATGGAAATCATGCCATTCCGCCCATGTATTGAGTTGGTGTTTGCCTTCTTCAGCTTGCTTGGCAAAATGCGCTTTAAACTCCACTTTATTGAATGTTTGAACTGTACTGTCGGGCATGATCAGGGTGGTATGAAAATCTTGGTGGTAGATCGTCTCTAAAGCTTCAATATCAAAGTTCGTTGCACGGTCAATCAGGTGATCCATAGCTTCACGAATGGCTTGTTTGGTATGAGTTGGTTTCATCTTCTATCTCTCTCTATCGATAATTTGGTTGACGAAGAAGATAGTAACCACTGTAGATTTGTTATAGAACTAGGCTAAAATGAACACCATCTATTCCAATATCGAATACATCCATGGACAAGCTAGGCGCAATGCGCGTATTTCTACGTGTTATACAGACAGGCAGCTTTTCAGCCGCAGCCAGGGAGCAAAATACTTCCCAAGCGACGATCAGCAAAAAAGTGGCCGCATTAGAAGATAATCTAGGTGTAAAACTGATCACGCGCACCAGTCGCGAACTGTCACTGACTCAGGCCGGTCAAGAGTATTACGAACACTGCACAACCATTATTCAGGAGATTGAAGAGGTCGAAGCCAGTGTTCGCTCGCAAGTAAGTTCACCTAAGGGAACATTGCGTATTGCTGCACCTGCGCCGCTTGCGCGGATCTTACTCGCTCCGTTGATTGCCGAGTTTTTATCTAAATACCCTGAGATTGAGATAGATATGGTGATCGATGAGCGTCATATCGATCTCGTGGCTGAAGGTATCGACGTCGCGATTCGCGCAAGAAACCTGGAAGATTCCACCTTGATTGCGAGACCATTGTTTAGCAATCCATTACTACTCGTAGCTTCACCCAGTTACATAGAGAAGCATGGGATGCCTAAACATCCACTCGACCTCAAAGGTCACGATTGCATTGTCTATACCTTCAATCGTTCACTCAACAACTGGCACTTTAGTAACACCGACCAACAGATATCAGTGCCCGTTCGCGGGGTCTTTCGCAGCAATAGTGGTGAAACCAATTTAGAAATGGCGCTCGCAGGGCTAGGCATTACTCAATTGCCAATATGGATGACCGATGAATATCTAAAGACAGGCGAGCTTGTTACGGTGCTCGAAGGATTCCCAAGTGATTCGATTCCAATCAACGCTATCTACCCTCAAAGTCGGCATATCCCATCGAAAGTGCGTTGCTTTGTGAACTATCTCCAAGACAAACTTCGTGGCAAATACCCTTAGTCTATTAGCTCACCAAGGAACACCACAGCGTGAAAGACAAGCTAACAAGCGTATAAATTATAATGATAGAAGTCGAAATAAGGCGAAGAGTCATAATGTATTTCCAGAGTGTTTACTGATGTCATTAAGAGGCTTCTACTCATTACAAGTTCCAAAATTTATAAATTTACCCACAAGCACATTCATTTCACAAATAATCGACAACAAGCGTGGCAGGCTCAAAAGAAATCTAAAAATGAGTAAAGAAAATGTCGAGTTACAATACCTATTCGCTATCCAGAGCATCCATCACACTTCATTGGCTTGCTGGCAGCATGATGATCTACATGCTCTTATCTGGATTATTGATGGAGAGTTTGGAAGTAGAGTGGTTTTTTGACTCTCATACATCACTAGGCGTCGCTATCATCGCAGTATTAATCCCGAGGATTGCATGGCGCATTATTGAAGGCTGGCCAGAATCAGTAGGAGATTACAGCCGCACAGAGAAATATTTGGGTAAAGCCGTACATTGGTTGCTGATGTTGTGCATGATTATGATGCCATTATCTGGTGTCGTTATGTCTGTAGCAGGAGGACATGGCCTTCACATCTTTGCATTGGAAGTATGGCCGGAAACCGTCGACCCAAATACTCCTGGTGAAGTGTTAATACTGTCTCCTACCCTCCAAGAGTTGTCTGAAACAGTTCATCACATCATAGGTCAGTACCTTCTACCCATTGCTTTGGTATTACACGTAGCAGGAGCGGTAAAACATCACATCATCGATAAAGACCGAACCCTACTAAGAATGCTCGGACGATAGACTGTAAAGACAATCTAACCCCATTATTGAGGTGTGTGATTCACAGAGATGGTTTCAATTTTCTTAACTGAAGATCGAGCTTGTAATTCTGCTCTTGAAACCTCTCTTTCCATATCTGGTAGCGCTGTGATACCTCTTCAGACAGAGGAGTTTGGTCAGATAACTCTGTAATCTTTTCTATCGGTGTTAGCCCCTTTAAAGAGCTATGTGGACGCTCCCAGTTGTAGTAGTGCTGCCATTCAGATAGCAGCAGATCCAACTCATCCAGCCCCACACTTACATCTATGGTCGGATAGAACTCGCTTTTATCCGTTTTCTGGGAACGTTCAACTTTACCATTCAAGTGAGGTGAACCAGGCTTGTTGGGGCGGAATTTTATTCCATATAACATAAGTTGCTTCTGGACTTTCTCTGCAAAGAATTCGTGCCCTCTGTCCGTCTGAACTCGTTGGATAGGAAATGGCATCTCATCCACTACACATTCGATAAAGTCGATTGTATTTGCTGCTGTGCGCCGAGAATAGCACCTCAAAACCCGATAGCGAGAGCAGTCGTCGATAGCTGTGTATTGATAAATTCCAGCCGTTATTTTACAGGTATCCATTTGGACTCTATCACCAGGAATCGGACGCTCGTATCTTTGGAAATCTTTTTTACGTCGGTAAGTTACAATTTTTTTCACACAAGCTTCTGATAAAACTTTATGGATTGTCGCTGTGCTTAGGTGTATTTGATGAAGTCGGATTAGTTCTGTTTGTAAGCGTCGCGCCCCTAGGTTGCGTTTCTCACGCATCTCAAGGATCAACGCTCTTAATTCATCGGTAATCTTGGCATCTGGAGAAGAATGAGGGCGTTTGCTCTGGCTTTCTAGGCCAGCGATTCCATTCTGCTTATATCGCTTCGCCCACTTGCGTAATGTTGGTCTAGATATACCACAACGACGACATACGAGGCCTGCATCACCACATTCCTCATACATCTTCACCCACTGTAATCTTTGCTGAATTTCTCTATTCATAGACATCCATTTTAGTTGAAAGGATGTCTATGAATCACACAACTAAACAAACCGCAATTAACTTGCCCTATCGATCGTTTTAATATGATTTAGGTGACGAGAAAGCGTCTCTATAAGATCTCTTTTTATCAGAGGCTTAGTAAGGACTTCGTTTGCTCCGGCCTCTAAAAAAGCTTGAGTCGATGTTTGCATGATGTCTGCAGTCCACCCGATGATAACAAGGTCGCTATGGCCAGACTCCCGTATTTTCTTAACCGTCTCCACACCGTTCATTTTCGGCATGTGGTTATCAATTATCACAAGGTTGAAACTGCCCGATTCCAGCTGCTCTAATGCTTCATACCCATCCTCACAAGTAGCACATTCAACGTTCAATTTGTCCAAAAAGCCTTTGGCGATAATGCGATTCATTTTGTTATCGTCGGTCACCAAAACCTTAAACGAAGTTAAGTCTACTGCCTGCGTTTTCACACCCTTCTCGTCTTTATGCACTATTGCTGGAAGGTTGATAACAAAACTGAATCGGCTTCCTTTTGAAACTTCGCTTTCTACATTGAGTTGTCCATTCATCAAAGTCACAAGTTTGTGGCAAATCGCTAACCCTAACCCTGTACCACCGTAGTTACGTGTTGTTGATAAATCCGCTTGCTCAAACTCATTAAAGATTGAACTCAATCTGTCATTGGGGATCCCAATACCAGTATCTTCGACAGCAAACTCAATTTTTGTAGGAGCTATTCGTTTAACGCTTACATTAATTGAGCCGCTTTCGGTAAACTTCAGTGCGTTTCCAACTAGGTTAAGTAACACTTGTCGAATGCGAACAGAATCGCCATTGTATGCGAGGGAAGGATCACAATCATCGATAAGGTTAAACTCAATACCTTTCTCAGAGCACAGAGTTTGGTAAGTGTTCAATACAGGATTGGTAATTTCAGACATCTTAAATGGATGTGGAGCAATCTCAAGGCTATCGTTTTCGATCTTCGCTAAGTCTAGAATATCGTTCAGAATTGCAATTAGATGCTCGCCAGAACCTAGCGCCAAACGAAGAACGTCTCTTTGCTCTTCTTTTTCTAAATCGTCCACAAGCATCTGTAAGATCCCTAAAAGGCCATTCATTGGGGTTCTGATCTCATGGCTCATCGTTGCCAAAAACAGTGATTTAGCTTCATTGGCCTGATGCGCCTTGTTCGCCTGTTCTTCTAACTCAAGCCCAAGGTTTTTAATATCCGTAACATCACGTTCTATCGCGATAAAGTGTTCAATGTCACCCTCTTCGTTACGCAAAGGCACAATGTCGATATCCACCCAATAAGGTGACTTATCAATCGTATAGTTCAATATTTCAGCTTTAACTTGGTTACCATTTTTGAGCGCCGCTCCAATACGGCTTGCGGTTTCACGACAAGAGTTTTCACCTTGTAGAAATGAGCCGGGTTTCAATCCTTTTACGGAGTCTAATCGATAACCTGTCATGACCTCAAAAGCGCTATTTACCCACTCAATACGCCCTTCTTTGTCCGTGATAATAACGGCGTCCCTAGCAGCCTTCACCACTGTCGCAAGAAGGTGACTATCGCGCTCTTTTTCTGCTAGTAGTTTGTTAGACTCTTCAAGTAATTTCTTCGATCCGTCGAGCTCTTTGTGAGGGTTAACGAACAATCTCTGCCCCATCAAGGCAACCAAAACAGAACTAATCGTCAAAATGACAAAAAGCCCATTCAATAGCTCTTTCTGAAGCGTTGATAACTGCTCATTAAGAAACGAACGACTGATCCCTTGGGTCAACACCAAGTCGCCTCTAGTTAAAGCCGTTTGGGTTAATAACCAATCGCTCTCACTGTATTTACTTTTCTCTGTGCTATGCGAATGGTGTTCATTTTCGATCTGACTATCTGTTTTGTTAAGTGAGGCGACTGGCGGCTCAGTTTGGCTTAACTCATACCAACGTTCTCTATTGGTAACGAACGAACCAAAGAAGTCATCATAGTCGACGGCTGTTTCTCCATATATCACACCAGTAAAGCTCCCAGCTTGATATAAGGGCATAAACAGCTTTATGCAAATATGGTTGGTATCATCATGCAAGAGGTACAATATGCGCTCATTCACTTCTTTATTTGCAATTGCTTTAAAAATGGCTTGTTCTTGTGTAGAGGCAGGGTGACGAAATGTGTCTTCAAACAACAATTGACCTGTACGATCCCGCACCGCGAATTGCATAGATTGGTTTTGCCCTTTGAAGCGTTCCAGATGATAAGAGAGGCGTTCAATGTTCGATTCTGATGCGGCATCAATAACGCCTTGGTACTGAGACGCCAATACAATGCGATCTTCCGCGACTTCTAGATACTTCTCCATAAATATCTTAGCGGACTCAAGCTCGAAACTACTGTTCCCACTTTGTAGCTGTTTGACGGTAGATTGGCTATGAGTGGTCAGCACGTAAAGTGATATAACACCGTACGTCACAGATGTAAGCAATATGAATAGAACCAACAATATCTTAGGGCTGAACGAGGAGAGCTTAGCCATTCTTGATTTTCTTCCGTGTGATTATTCAAAGTTATATGAAAACTATAGAATAAATATCACCTTAGGGGATCGATTCTTATCTCCATTAGCCATTCAGAGAAAAGTGGACTATTCATTATTGTCTTCACCCCAATCAGTGAAAAGTGGAAATACAAGGGGGGAGCTTTCACAAATTATAGAGATTCCAGATACCTCGTGCCTCAATTCTGGCATGAAGATAAAAATAAGAACGACAACCAACCCCGTAACTCTCTGTCGTGAGAAACGAAGTTAGCAGAAAGCTCGCCATTCCAACCTACTGCGAATAGTAATCCGTTAATACTTGAATAAAACGTTGCTTGTCTGCTTCTGGCAACACATTGATACCCGCCGCCGCTTTACGGCCACCACCCGTTTCAAAACTTGAACAGACCTCATCGGCACCCGTTCTATTCGACAAGGGTGCACGCAAACTCACGGTGTAAGATTCGCCATCTTGGTTTTTTGTAAGCACGGCCTGAGCACGGTTTGGATCTTGGTTAACGATCTCATTACCAAATACACCGCTAATACGTCTTGCCCACGTTTCACTCGGTAATTCAAAAACGCGCGCTGAATTGCTCTCATAAGCCGGAGCGAGAATAGACACTTGTTGGTAGTCATTTTGATAAGCTGCACGCAAACGGTAGAAAACCGACCCTTCATCACTCAAAAGATCAAACGGATTAGGGTATTGATAAAGCGTTTGGTAAAGCTCAATAGGTGTGAGGTGGAGATCACTGAGTGACGCTCCATACCCGTTATAATTGACTAAGGTGCCCAACTCTTCCAAGAACGCGATTTGTGATTCATTAAAGCCATTGTCTAGCGCGAGCTTAGTCGCAACCGTTTTTAAGTTATCGCCAAAGGCTGCTGCGATTGCCCATGCAACATGTTCACCGTTGAGCTTTTGGTTAATCAACAAACTGGTACAACACTCTGGTGCAGTATCGACTAAGGTTTCAAGGTGAGTAGAAGAAGGCACTTCACCCGTACGATGGTGATCGCAATAGAACACGTCGACCTTTGCATCCAACAGCGAACGTAACGCATCATGATTTTTCTCCATCGACACATCAAGTACCGTAACAGAAGAAATATCCTTTTGAGCCACAACTTGAGAGAGCAACTTAATATCACGCTTAACGCCTGTAATAAGCACGCTCTCTTTTGGTTCACTCAAACGCAGTTGTAACAACGCAATAATGCCGTCTGCGTCTCCATTGAATACATCGTAATGCATTGGGGTTCCTTTCGTTCTCTAGATCGAATTGGTCAAAACACGAAGTTGTATTTTTACAAGCGACTTCATTTCATATCAATATCAAGTTGTTAGGTGATATAACATGATTGAACAACACCGCAGGCAACAAGCTCCCATAAAACATGCGAGTATCAGCAATGCTTCTTAAGAAAATAAAACCTGTAGGATCGATCTTAGAGTTATTGTTCTGCTAAGAGTACTTTCTTCAACAAATGCGCCAGTTGATCTTGTTCTTGTTTGCTTAGGACGTCTAGCATTTTATCCATATTGGCGACATGTGAATTCAAAACTTTATCAACCAATTCAACACCTTCTTGAGTCAAGACGACTTTGCAGCTTCGTCTATCATGCTCACTAGCAATTCGTTGGACCCAATTACGTTTCACCAACTGTTCAATACGAGTACTCACTGCACCTGAAGAAAGCATCAGAGTTTGATACAACTCTGTTGGAGTGACGGCTGCATCACAGCGACGCAACGTGGCAAGAATATCGAATTCGATACTGCTAAGCCCGTATTCTTGGAACACCGGATCTAGCTTCTTCTTCCACACACCACTGGTGCGACGCAATCGCCCGACGACTCCCATCGCTGAACAGTCAAGATCCGGTCTCACTTCATCCCATTGAGCAAGAATCCTATCGACTTTATCTGATGTCATTTTTACCTCCCCAGTAAATATCTTTTCAAAAAGATACTTGACTAAAAAATAAACCTCAATTACTTTTTAAAAAGTATCTTTTATGAAAGATACTTTTAAAAACAAACGACCGATTCAGAAAGGTGAGGTATGAATAGAGTTCAACAGATGAAAACCGTCGCACTAACTGCTGTTGCACCAATAGTCTGGGGCAGCACTTACATTGTGACGACAGAGGCACTACCCCCAGAAAGTCCTTTAATTGCGTCAACTATTCGTGCGCTTCCAGCAGGTCTCCTATTAGTGCTCTTAAGTCGTACCTTGCCCTCTGGGTTATGGTGGTCTCGTATGGCAGTGCTAGGGTTTCTAAACATCGGACTGTTTTTCTACTGCCTGTTTTTCGCGGCGACTTATTTGCCAGGCGGATTGGCTTCCGTCGTGATGTCGGTACAACCGATCATTGTGATGATCATAAGCTGGTACTTATTAGGGGCGAATTTTTCTTCAAAACAGATGGCAGCATGTGGACTAGGGGTTATTGGGGTCACTCTTTTGGTACTTAATAACTCGACCCAACTCGATATACGAGGCGTACTAATCGCCATACTTGGCACATTAAGTATGGCTTCAGGGGTGGTACTAACGAAAAAGTGGGGGCGCCCTTCAGGCATGACCATGCTTGGCTTCACTGGTTGGCAGTTGTTGTTTGGTGGAGTGGTATTACTGCCCGTCGCGCTTTGGCTAGAAGGTATTCCAGCTCAACTTACACCAACCAACTACTTGGGTTACGCCTACCTAAGTTTGATTGGGGGCATTTTAGGATACTTTTTATGGTTTCGCGGCATAGAAAAGCTCGCACCAGTGACGGTCTCATTTTTAGGTTTTCTCAGCAGTGTCTCTGCCTGCTTTCTTGGCTATCTCATTCTAGATCAGAGCCTTACTTGGCTCCAATCACTCGGTGCTGTTGCGGTTCTCGTCTCGATTTTCCTCTCAACACCTCGCTCAACTAAAACACAACCATCAATCACAACTTCAGATCTTAAAAAGGGATTATTATGAAAATTACTATCGTATCCGGAAGTCAGAGAGCACAATCTCAAAGCTTAAATGTCGCTAATTATTTGCAAAAATTAGCTTCGTCCTACTTTGATGACACAACAGTTCTTGACTTACACCAACTCAATTTGCCGTTTTGGAATGAGGGCGTGTGGCAAGGCAGTGAAGAATGGGACTGTTGGAAACCAATCGCTCAAACCCTCAAGCAATCAGACGCATTCATCTTTATCACACCCGAATGGCATGGAATGGCAACACCGGCACTGAAAAACTTTTTGATGTTGACCTCTGATGATGAACTTGCTCACAAAGCCGCATTGTTAGTGAGCGTGTCAGCCAGCATAAATGGTGTTTACCCGATAAGTGAACTCAGATTGACGGGTAACAAAAATAACCACGTATGTTTTTTGCCTGACCATTTGATATTTAGAAATTGTGAAAACACCCTAACTGCTCATCATGAATGTACAGATCAACAGCTCAACGATCGTAGTCAGTACACCATGGAATTACTTGCCACTTACGCCAATGCATTAGCCCCTATTCATCGTGATATGGTCAACGCAGGTAAAGCATTCCGCTATGGGATGTAAGCAATAAATAACTAAGAACCACCTTCCCAAAACAGGTGGTTCTTGGTCGACATAAGCTTAAAAGATAAATTAGCTTTCACGATCCCAGAACGACTTAAAGTGGTAGGAATTAGAAGCGCATCATATTCCTCACTACTCAAACTAAGTTATTTCAAAAAGCCTAAGTCTTTCACCGAAAAATTCGTCAGGTTAGGAAAAATGTACTCCATCGCGCTGTCGGTATTCACTCCCATCCACTTAGCAATCGTCGCACCGATTTGCTCAACGGATGTCGTTGGAATCATACGCCCTTTGTTAAAGTCATTCTCTCCATCAAGGATCAGAGATGGCCATTGCCCGTATAATTGCCCACCGTTCAGTGCGCCGCCCATCACAAGGTGATTACTCGCCCAGCCGTGATCGGTACCAGTGCCATTACTTGCCAGACGGCGACCAAAATCGGACATGGTCATGGTGGTCACCTTGTCACCTAAACCTGCCGCTTCCATGGATTGGTTAAACGCAGCGAGCGACTGGCTTAAAGCGCTCATCAACTCCGCATGGTCGTTCAATTGATTTGCGTGAGTATCAAAGCCACCAAAACCGACAAAGTATACTTGTCTTTGGTGACCCAGCTGATCACTTGACTTGATCAATCGAGCAACCGTATGCAGCTGCTTACTTAAAGATAGATCGGGGAAGTGCCCTTCTTCTGGTATCGAGCTAATCGCATTTGCTAACGTATCTCTTATTGAAACCGAATCGTTTTTCACACGGTCAAACTCTCGCCCAAACGCTGTATGTGGCGACAGG
Organism: Vibrio sp. D420a; assembly: GCF_030248625.1. NCBI lineage: Bacteria > Pseudomonadati > Pseudomonadota > Gammaproteobacteria > Vibrionales > Vibrionaceae > Vibrio > Vibrio sp. D420a. The sequence continues at coordinate 144,414 of NZ_JAHGAN010000008.1, forward strand.
CTCATAACACGATCGAAACTTTTTCGACGTTGAGCATTATTAATTCCATTCACTTTTGGTAGCGAAGAGGCATTGATCAGATTGGCCGTATGGTCGCTACCATTCAATAGCTGAGCATAGCCGTTAAGGCTGAAAGTTGGGCTAATGGAGTCTGATTCACTACTCAACACATCCATTAAGCGACCTGCCCAGCCTAGCGTCGTATTACTACCAGACCAACCACGTTGCCATTCCGCTTGTTGAGAATTGTGAGAGAACAGGAGAGGTGGCATTGCATGTGTGCCATCCTTCAATCCAGCCTTAGTCGCAGGTTCAATGAGTACACCGCTATTAGCAATAGCGACCATTTTCCCGCTATCGAATAGACTTTGAGCCTCACCCATAGAAGGATGCAAACTCAACGATAAACTTGACCCAGTGTTTAATGATAAAGGAAGCAGTGATGCTTGTGGGATGGCAATGTCTGGACGAGCACTCGCGTATTCATCGTAGTGTGCGTTATCGTTAGGCACCAACATGTTGAAACCATCGTTGCCACCAAATAAAAAAACACAAACCAGAGCCTTATAATCATTATTTGGCAACGCATAAGCGGAGCTAGTGCCCATCATTGAAACAATAGGTGTTGAGGCCATAGCCGCTAATAATTGACGACGTGAAATCATTGGGCTAGCTCCTCAATGTGAAACTCTTGGCTCGTTACTGCGATATAGATGGCGTTACGAACCTTTAAACTCTGTTGTGTATCTCGAAGCTCTTCTAATGCTTCTAATACTATCTCGCGAAGATCATCACTCATTCTTTCAGAGAGTAAACGCCTTTCAATTTCTGCAATCAGAGCTTCATGATCATTGGCGATCGCTTCTAGCGGCGCTGTATTGATAACGATACGAGACGGGTTGGTTTCTCCGTTGTAATTCGTTCTGCCGGTTGCAGTCCAAAGCTGATTGTTAGTCAGAATGAAATTATTCCAACTCAGTATTTCAAACTCAGGCGCTACGTCTTTAGCCGCCGCTATTTCGCCGTTTGGAGCGTAATCTGGAGAGAAGAAGTTGAACACACTAGGCGAACCTAATGGCGACTGCCCGTATGCGCCAAATGTGTTAATAGAGTTATGAAATCGTCCAGTGGGATCAGCCGATTTAGCCTCAAATGCGCGGAAAAAATTGGTCATCGCGATCAAGGGTTCTTTCATTTTGGCAGGCGTTCGATCACCGCCACTGAGCGCTTCACTATCAGTTAAAATGCCGCGAATCACGGTTTTAAGATCCCCTCTCACGCCTGACCCATTATCTGCAAACAATGCACTAATACGAGCGACATAAGCAGGAGAAGGGTTCGACGTGACCAATCTTTGAATAAGATGTTTACTGACCAAAGGTGCGGTATTGGGGTGGTTAAGTAACATGTCCATCGCTTGCGCCATGTCTTGCTCTGGCGTCTGGCCTTGAGCAAAAACATTGCCCATCACAACTTTCTGTTCGTCATCATGATAGTCAGGATAAGCCACCATTGGGACAAGCCAATTTCCCTCTTTCGAACCCCACCATGGTTTGGTTTTTTCGGCGATGTGCCAGCCTGTAAATACTCGCGCAAGGTTTTCAATATCATCCTGCGAGTAAGTCGGGATCAGTTGCCCCTGACTGTCCAGTTTATCTGTACCATCTTGGTTTAACTCATACAGACCGATGCTAAACAGCTGCATCACTTCACGTGCATAGTTCTCATCTGGAAAACGATTATTGTCTGGATCCGCTTTTTGGTTTGCCATCATGGATAGGTAATCACCCATTGCAGCATGCAGCGTCACCGATTCTATAAGATCACGATAGTTGCCAAACGCATGGGTAATAAGCATATCGTAGTAATCAGTCATCTCGACGGCGCGGCCACCTAAGCTCGCACCATACCTAGAGATCACGAACAGTTCACTCAACGCGAAGGCGACACGCTGGCGAAGTTGGTCGGGCGCATTCAGGCTAACATCCCACCAAACCGCCACACGATCAGATTGGTTATAAGTGTCCGCGCTCTCTGCCAACGTGTATTGTTGCAATCGAACTGAGTGCAAAGTTGGAGACATAGAAAACTGCTGATCTAACCAAGCTGAATAACCTAAGTTGGCTAATTCTTGATAAGAGTCTGGCTCTGGGCCAAATGTCGAGCGATACAAAAGGTCGTAACGCTGCTCTTGTGTTAGGGAGCTGGGTGCAGGTGAACTACCGCCGCCATCTCCTCCACCGCATGCCGAGAGCATTGAGAGACTAAGAAAACAGACGCTCAGTTTTAATTGAGAACGCTTTAACATATAAGACAATCCAGAAACACATACACTACATATAATTTACCGCACACTAGCGGAGAACATCATTCCCAGCAATCCGTTGCAGCATAAACCGTGCTACGGGTTCAAGTTTGACAATCGAACCGATATACAACTCTCGCCACGCAAACTAATACAATATGTGTCAGTACAACTATTCTTACCAGTGCCCAAAAGCGTGCAATTTACTCCTGCCAGCCAGCAAAGTGTTTAAGTAAAAAATCGATAGCTAGCCTCGCTCTTAATGGTAAGAAATGTCGGTTTTGGTACACAATCCAGCTACTGTTGCCGCTGCCCCAATAGGGTTCAAGTATAGGCACTAAACGCCCAGAGGAAATTGCATCGTTAAAGCTGCTTTTGGGCAAATAGGCAACGCCCAACCCTTCAGTGCAGGCTTGCAGAACCGTGTGAGCATTATTGCTTTTCCATCGACCTTGTACCTTCACTCCATCCAACGTTTGTCCGTCTTTCTCGAACAGCCAAACGTCTTTGTTTGCAATGATGCAGCTGTGATGTTTAAGCTGATCCGGGTACGTTGGTAAGCCATGTTCGTCAATATAGCTCTGACTTGCAGCCGCTGCCATTGGACGGTCCACCAGCTTTCTTGCGATTAAACCCGAATCACTGAGCCTTCCATAACGAATCGCAAAATCAAAGCCGTCTTCAATAAAGTTGACCATGCTGGTGTTGAAGTTGATGTCTACCGTGAGATTTGGGTGTTGCTTAGCGAACGCCATCAAAGCGGGAGCGACGTGGTTTTCAGAAAATGCGCCGGCAGCACTGACTCTTAGTACGCCACTCAATTGAGTTTGCTGCGTCGTTAATGTCTCATTCGCTTGCTGAAGCCCAATCACTAGCTCCTTACACTGTTGATAATACGCCTGACCTGCATCGGTCAAACTCACCATTCTCGTTGAACGTGCTAATAAAGCGACACCTAACCGCTCTTCTAATCTCGTGACTTGGCGACTCACGTGACTGGTGCTGCATCCCAACTGTTTTGCCGCGGCAGAAAACCCTTTGCTCTCCGCAACCGTAACAAACTCGTTAATGCCTTCGAAACTATCCATAATCACCTGTGCTATAACTATCTTTGCTATTTAGCAATAATGTTTTGCCAATTAAACGTATTATCACTTATTTGATTAGCAATTAGTATGAAGGTGTTCAACAAATACACGCAATTTCACAAGGACATCATCATGAAGAAAGTACTGATTATTGTTACAAACCATGCAACGCTAGGTGAAACCGACCAAGCAAACGGAACTTACGCGCCAGAGCTGACTCATGCCCTGAGCGAATTATTGGATGCTGGCTTTGATTACGACATTGCTTCTATCAAAGGTGGTGTAGCTCCTCTATACGGAACAGACATCGAAGGCGATGCAGTAAACGCAAAAATCTTGGCGGACGATGATTTCCTAAACCGCGTGAACAACACCATTCCTGTATCGCAAATCAATGGAGATAGCTACGATGCGATCTTCTACCCAGGTGGCTTTGGTCTACTTTCAGATCTAGCAACCAACGAAGACTTCGCTAAGATCTCGGCTAAGCATTATGAAGATGGCGGTATTGTCGCAGCAGTTTGTCATGGTCCGGGTGCTCTACTACCAATCACGCTAAGCAATGGAGAGAAGCTGCTTGCATCTAAGTCGGTGACTGGTTTTACTCGCGAAGAAGAGATTGATTTTGGCACTATCAACGACATCCCATTCTTATTGGAAGAGTCTTTGGCTCGTGGCGCAGCGCGTTACTCGAAAGTACAGCCATGGCAAGAGCTTGTCATCGTCGATGACCGCGTCATCACAGGTCAAAACCCGACGAGCGCTCATGGCGTAGGTAAAGCTATCGTTGATCTTCTGAAGTAAAGATTAACTTCAAACCGAATAAAAAAGGAAAGCATGTTTCGTACTGCTTTCCTTTTTCTTTGTCTGGAGGCTTGTATCAATCAACCGAGGGCATCAGCATCGAATTACTGTGCCAGCCTGTTTGCATTGCTGACATTACTTTCCAAAGGCACACCAAAGTATGAACGAGAAGCTAGCGACAGCATAAAGAATGATAATGAACTCAGTGATAAAACGAAAAATCATGATGTTGTACAGGGCATAAATAAGTGCCTTTCAGAGTCTTCTAACTTGGGGAAGTTCCAGAATTTTTCATACCTAAGACATTCGCATTAAATTAGACAAAACTTCGACATAAAAGCGGACTGGCTTCAAACATTAATTACCATTGCATCAATGGAGATTCCAAATTAATCACGCCTATTCACCGAATCAGCAGGCGGATAACCGAAGGCTTTCTTGTAGGCATTGGTGAAATTCGAAGGGTGTCGATAACCGGCGTAGTAGGCTACCTCTGTTATCGACGCTAAGCCTTGTTCAAGGTGCTTACGAGCAACCTCTAAGCGTCGGCGGCGTATATAACTTTTAAGACTACAACCAATCACTTCTTTGAACTTCCGTCTAAGATTTGATTCGCTTGTGTGTGCATACTCCGCTAACGCCTTAACAGAAAGGTCGCTATCGAGATTATCTTCAATATGGTTGATAAGACCATCAATGGAGCTCTTGGTGTTATCAGTTGTGATCGTCGACGCTTCTAGCAAAACAGGTTTCACTGGACTGTCACTGTTTGTGAGCTGCTCAAACACTTCTAAAACCAAGCTTTGAGTTAGCGACTCCAACTTAATTTTCTTAAATGTTTCGTTTCCATTATGCAGTTCAATAATCTTATCGATGATTGCACGTAAGTTCTCATTGGAATAAAGATCAAAGTTAGCTAAGTGCTGTGTGATAAATTCTTCAACTCGACTGCCCGCCTCTACTCGCTCCTCAATCCAATCCTGCGGAATCAGTACTTTTAACTTAGCAACCTTATTCCCTTTCTGAACAGTACGCCTAAAAGTAGCAGGTTTTGCCAAGTTAACGACCAAGCCTTGGTAGCCATTTTTAGAGTCCATATTGAAATTCAAATCATCGTAACTGAAGTCAAGCTTACCGTCCGTTAGGATGATTAAAATCAGAGCCTTACGCGCTGTGGATATCACTTGATGATCTTTAAGCTCTGTAGTCGTTCCCCAATGCAGAGAGAAGCTTTCTTTAACCTTGCACGTATCCACATTCCCTTCTAGAAGTGGATCTGTCTCTGTGAATTGTTCAGACACCATTTGGTATTTCTCTTCAGTCTCAACCCAACGCACGAGAGCGCTTTTTCTAAAAGATGAAGATATTCGACTATTCATAAGTGCCTGCCAGTTTTCATAACAATCTAGTTACTTTGCATAACTCAAACTGCTGTTAGAGAGTGAAAAAGAAAATTACCATAAATGATAATTAATATCATTAACACCAATGGGATTTTTCATGAAATGGATTTTTCTCTTTTTTGCTCTTGTCACTCAGTTATCCAGTGCTCACGCAATGATCATTGACGCAAACAAAGCACAAAACATCAAGTTCGACACCCACACAGAACTGTCTTTGAAGGTCGACAAACCTGGCTATTACCGTGGCTATATTCGTAGCCAGGGGTATATGGACCAAGTGATCGCGTTTAACTCTTCTGGCGACCCAATCAAGAAACTACTTAACGACCACTCTCGTGAAACCGAGATATTTTGGTACGTCGACGAAGCAGACACCTATCAAATAGAGGTGACAGCGGACAGCAACAAGCCAATAAAGGTTGAGATGCAACTCAACCCGATGGCGCTGAAAAGCGATCAATACTTATCGCCAGATCTGCCAATGCTTAGCCCGACCCTGTCTAAAACCGCCAGTGACATCAAAGGTGGTGTAAAAGATGCTGAAAAAAAGTTTTGGCAAATCATTGAGTCACAGGGCGCGCCGCTCGTTGAATATCAAACGCTCAACAAAGCTATCGTTACCTTTTTATATAGGGGTGATGTCGACAATGTCCGTCTGTTAGGGGCTCCTTATGGCGGCCATGCTCAGATGAGCCAGATTAAAGGTAGTGACATTTGGTTTCACTCATTTGAAGTACCAGACACGACGCGCCTTTCATACCGAATTGCGCCCAATGTTCCGCAATTATTAAAAGACGTGAATCGAGAGCAGAGAAAAGCAGTACTGGCGACCGCAGCACCCGATCCACTGAATCTACAGCCAACTTTTGGAGCAGATACCGGTCTCTTTGGTTCTGCATCTACGTTGACGCTGAGTTACGCGTCGAGCGACCAGGTCGCAACCGAGCAAAAACAACCTAAAGGGCTGGTTAGCCACTTTTCTTACAGTGACTCGATGAGTGATGAAGAAAGAAAAATCAGTATCTATGAGCCGAACAAGGTTTACCCGCTAGATAAGGCTTCACCGTTACTGATTCTATTCGATGGCGACGCCTACCTAAATAAAGTACCGACACCAATTGTCATGGATAACTTGATTGCCGACAAAGCCATCCCACCAATGAGGGTCGTATTTGTTAACCCATCAAGACCAAGTTTGCGAGGGAAGGAACTCACACCCAATGAGACGTTCGCCAACATGTTGGCTAATGAGCTGATGCCATGGCTTTGTGAAACACAGTCTATATGCCCTACCGCAGAGAACACGGTGTTGTCTGGCTCGAGTTTTGGTGGCTTAGCATCGACTTATATTGCTTTGGAACACCCAGAACGTTTTGGCAAGGTGCTCAGTCAATCTGGCTCATTTTGGTGGAAACCACGAGGCGTCAAACAGCAATTGCCCAAACAACAGAGTTGGATGAGCGAGTTTGCCGCAACCAAGAACAAAATGGACATCCAATTCTATCTCAATGCAGGTGTATTTGAGACAGAGCCAAAAAACGCAAGTATCTATCAGACCAATAGAAACCTATTCGACACCTTAAAACAGAAAGGCTACCCGGTGACGTTTAAAAGCGTCGCAAGTGGTCATGACTACTATAGCTGGCGCGTGATGCTGGCAGATGGATTAACAACATTATTTAGTAAATAAGTACCAAGGATCCCCCAAGAAATGGAACAAATAAAAACAAAGAAACATCAATTAGCAGTGGCTATCGCTCTAGCAGGCTTCGTCTCATTACCTTCAGTAGCAAGTGAACCAACACAACACACAGAAACTATGGTAGTAACGGCGAACCAATATGAAACATCGATAAAGAATGCGCCAGCATCAATCTCGGTGATCACACGTGAAGATATCGATAAGCTGCCTGCGACCGACATTTCGACAGCGCTTGAGAGCGTGGCTGGTGTACACGTTGCCAAAACAACAGGTGCAGAGCCAAGAATCATTATCCGTGGTCTACAGAATCAAAACTCGTCTAACGGTAACTACACTCTGTTTTTGATCAACGGACGTCGAATCAGCTCTAGTGAAACCGTGATCCGTGGTGCTTCATTCGATCTATCCAGTATCCCAATGAGCGCTATTGAACAGATCGAAGTCGTAAGAGGACCAATGTCTTCGCTCTATGGTAGTGAGGCAATTGGGGGCGTGGTCAACGTAATCCTTAAACAAGCGTCAACAGAAACCAATGTTTCAGGCAGCCTGACTTACAGCATGCCCGCTGACAACAACGCCAATGCGCTATTGCCTAATGCTGGCGGGGAATTGAAGGCAGGTAATACATTTGTTAGCGGCTCAATCATTCCTGACGTACTGACTTACACTGCGACCGTAGACATCAGTGATCAAGAAGCGTGGTTCCCAGATAATGCTGGCGAGAACTTTTCTCCGCAGACAGAACAGAAAAGAAACGTGTTCAGAGGCTCTTTGAACTGGTTTATCACAGATAGAGACGACATCTACCTTGATGTGTCGTACTCAAAAGATGAACGTGTAGAGAACAGCTACTTCAGCAGCATGAACATGTTAGCAACCAGCTATTACGATGGAAAAAAACTCACCAGTACTTTAGGCCATGTGCGCAGTTGGGATTGGGGTGAATCGGATACCAGTTACTTCTATGAAACAGCACAAGTGAACGAAAACAACTTCCACCCATTGGTTGATGAAGCTGAACTGAACCAAGACAACCACACCGTAGATTCAAGATTTGTTGTCGACCACTTTGACAGTCAGATTTTATCTCTTGGTGCACAAGTTTCTTATACCAGCGTCGAGAACCAACGCGACTATTCGAGCTCTCGCTCAGTGACACAAAGTGCCGTCTATGTTCAAGATGAGTATTTCGTTACGGACGATTTCGCAGCAACATTAAGCGGCCGTCTCACGCACAACAACCAGTTTGGCAATGACTTCAGCCCGCGTGTTTACTTTGTTTACAACGGTATTGATAACGTCACCCTAAAAGGCGGTTACGGTGAAGGCTTTAAGTCACCAACACTGTTCCAATCGTCTGAAGACTTCTCTCTAGTCAGTTGTGGTGGCCGATGCACGCTGGTTGGTAACCCAGATCTTAAGCCACAAACATCGAAAACATACGAGTTATCTGCCATGTACTCTGGCGTCGATGGTTATGTGCAAGCTACAGGTTTCTTCAATGATGTTAAAAACCTGATTGACCGTGACTTAACGCCTTTCTTCAATGGAACATCGACCATCATTCAATACGAAAACGTCGATAAGGTTGAAACAAAAGGTGTTGAACTGGAAGGTAGCTATGAGTTCTCAACAAGCTGGTCGCTTACAGCCAATGCAACCTACACCGATGCCGTTAATAAAGTCGACGATGAAGACATCGCCTACACTCCAGAGTGGTTAGCAAACGCAAATCTGAACTGGCTGGCAACACGCGACTTATCCTTCTTTACTGGCCTTAACTACACCGGCAAGCAAAAAGATGGTAGCGACAATAACCTCGACGCCTACACGGTTGTATCATTAGGCGGTGCATACGCGCTCAACGAGAACTTCACGTTCCGAGCTGGTGTCACCAACGTGACGGATGAACGTTTAGACCAATCAACACAAGCCTACGAAGAGACAGAAATGGGCCGCACATACTACGTGAAGGTCGATTTCGACTTCTAGTACTCCCCACTCTGATTATGTCTTGCAATAGCTGACTTTAGAACGAGAACCCTGCTACTGAGCAGGGTTCTTTTTATCCTCGTAGTCAAAATCAAACGTAACAATTCAAATCAAATTGAAGATGTATACATGCTTCTAGGATATGTATACGTCAGCTCAAAACATGCTCGATATACTGGCTCTCATTCAAAAGCACTTTGATACGGAGAGATGGTCATGATTACAAAATACCTTGCAGATATGATGACGAAAGGTGGTCAATCACCAGTATTTGAAACACCAGAGCAGTATGGTTTGAATTACCAAGACGTAACGTTCAAAGCTGAAGATGGTGTAACCCTATCGGGATGGCTGATAGAGGGCTCGTCAGACAAAGTCATCATCCAATCACACTTCGGAGTTCAGTGCAGCCGTGCAGGTTTCACTCCTGAAGGTAAAGGACTTATCAAACTCTACAAGCAGAACATCTCTTTTTTACGTCAAGCAAAACACCTCGTTGAGCAGGGTTACAGCGTTCTAATGTATGACCTACGTAATCATGGCAATAGCGCACATGGTTCAAGCCCATATATTGCTTGGGGGTGCGAGGAAGCAAAAGACGTTGTGGCAGCAGTCAACTTTATTTCAACTCACCCTCAATACAAGGACAGCCAGATTGGTTTACTCAGTATCTGTATGGGAACCAGTTCTACCGCCTTTGCTTATGGGCTAGAAAACGGCTTACAACACTACCCAAACATCAAAGCGCTTATCTCCGTTCAGCCGCTGCGCTATGTCGACTACATGAGTGCGATGGGAGTGCCTAACTTCTTAACCAATCGCGTGAATCAATACAACATGAAACGTGGTGGAGCAGACCTTGCGGGATCTTTCTTCAAGTATGTTTCAAACATTCAGGTGCCCACTCTGGTAATCCAAAACAAGAATGATCCATGGACCAAATTAGAAAAAGTGAATGAGTACTATCAATTACTTGGCGGTGAAAAAGAATTATTAATGCTTGATTTAGATAAAAATCGAGCAGCCGCTTACGACTGGTTGGGACAATCACCACAGCGACTAAGTACTTTCTTCAATAAACACATGTCAGCCTAGAACGAACAAATTTTTAAAGACTAACGTGAGAGCGACTATGAAAAAGGCAAAAGTTATTTTCATTACCGGTGCATCCTCTGGAATGGGTAAAGACACGGCAATGGACCTCATCAAGCAAGGTAACATCGTATATTGTGCAGCTCGCCGTGTTGATGAAATGGGCGACCTTGAACGAGCTGGTGGTTATGTTCTTCAATTGGATATCTCAAAAGAGGAAGATATCACGCGCTGTGTAAACCAAATCATCGCAGAGCAAGGTTGCATTGATGTTCTATGGAACAACGCTGGTTATGGGCTGTACGGCTCGGTAGAAGAAACTAGCCTTGATGACGCGAGATATCAGTTTGAAGTCAACGTGTTTGGACTTGCTCGTCTCACACAATTAGTCACGCCTTACATGCGGGAGGCGAAATCAGGCACCATCATCAATACTTCTTCTATTGGCGGTAAGATTTATGCACCGATGGGGGCTTGGTATCACGCAAGTAAACACGCTATTGAGGGCTTCAGTGACTGTTTGAGACTAGAACTGGAACCAAAAGGTATCAATGTTGTGGTGTTAGAGCCTGGAGCCATTAAAACAGAATTCCCTGAGGTCATGTCAAAACAAGTATTAGGCAACTCTGGCCATGGCCCTTATCAAGACTTGGCAAAACGAGTGGCGAACTTGAGCCTTAAAGAGTCAGGTAAAGATGGTGCGGGCTCTCCTACTTCGGTGATCTCTAAAGTGGTACAAGAGATCCTAAACAACCCTAAACCAAAGACACGTTACGCAGCGGGTAAATTTTCGACTACAACACTGTTAATGAGACGTTTTCTAAGCGATAGAACGTTCGACCGAATTATCGATTTTATGGTGCGATAACTTTAGCTCGTAAAACTTACATAACAATGGAGACTTGCCATGCCTATTTTTAGTTCTCACGCTCTACTTGCTGCAAGTATGTCAGCAAGCGCGATGCTTGGTGCAAAATCAGTTCATACCGAGATTATTATCCCTAGCGAACCAGAAAATGTGTGGCAGGTACTCACTGATATTGAGCGCTATCAAGAGTGGAACCCCGCAATTACTCTGGTCAGTGGTAAGCTTGAAGTTGGTAATAAAGTGACTTATTACTTTCAAGAGACAGAATCTAAAGGCGCGAATATATCTTCTGAAGTGATTGAGATAACACCTTCTACGCATCTCAACCATAAGGGCGGGATTTGGGGTGTGATCACTTTTGATCAGCACTACCATCTTGAATCTCACGAACTGGGCACAAAATTTACTATTCATGAGGACTACACTGGTGTATACGTCAATTTTTGGGACGAATCACACACTCGATCACAGTATCAAAAGATGGCTGATGCATTGAAGGTTCGCGTACTAGATTTATACCCAAGTGAGTAAATCGCCAGGTTAGTTATGTCAAATATCGTTCACATAAAAACCATTACGCAGGTACACAAAGCGCTTGATTTACCTGCGCCTGCACATCCACTAATTTCATTGATCCAAATTGATGAAAGAGTAACGAATTACGACTACGGTGATGCTACTTATGTTTATGACTTTTATCAGATTTCGCTCAAGTCAGGCATTAGCGGTAAAATCACTTATGGTCGAAATCACTACGACTACGATCAAGGTAGCATGGTATTTTCGAAGCCAGGCCAAGCACATAACTATAGCGCGACCGAAGGAACTGAAGATGAGCAAGGCTGGGCGTTACTGTTTCATCCAGATTTGATTCGTCGCTCCGGCTTAGCAAGTCAAATGGAGAGCTACTCTTTCTTTTCTTACGACACCAATGAAGCACTGCACGTCTCAGAGCGAGAAAAGAACATATTGAGTGACTTAGTCCGCCAAGTTGAAGAAGAATACAGCCAGAACATTGATAAGCATACTCAACGTTTGATTGTTTCTAACATTGAACTCATTCTTAACTATTGTACTCGTTATTATGAACGCCAATTCCTTGTTCGCCAAAACCATAATCTTGATTTAATGGAAAAAGTTGACGGCATCTTAAGAGAATATTTTGAATCTAAGAAAGTGCTTGAAAACGGGCTACCAACAGTCAAATACCTCAGTGAGGCTATGTGTATGTCGAGCAGTTATCTCAGCGACATGATGAAAAATGCTACGGGTCGCAACGCGCAACAGTACATTCAAGATCATCTCATTGAACGAATCAAGAACGCTTTATTGAGCTCAAATGAGCAAATCAGCCAAATTGCTTATGGTCTAGGCTTTGAGTACCCACAACACCTTTCGAAGCTATTTAAAGCGAAGACAGGGATGACTCCGAATGAATATCGAAAATCGATAAACTAGTCCGTCAAATCCATTTTTGTTTGCTTTAGATATTGGTCCACCACGTCTGACCATAGATAGTAGTACTTGTAGAAGATGTCATGCCCCGATGCTCCGCTACCGAGTTGGTAGAATTTGAAATCGATATTGCCACCAGCGCGCAGTTTGTGATCGGTGCTGATTATTACAACACCGGAACGTAGATATTGGATATGTTAGTGAGTTAAGTTATTCAGTAGCATTACGCTTTATCTATTAATTGAAGACGTTAATCTTCAGAAATCTGCAGACAGATCGCCTCAAGCGTCACGAACAGCACAGACTCAGATGGCTTACTTACAACAAGTTGCCAACTCACCTCATCAGCTTGTTGCGATTTTATCATCAATTTACCACTGCTTTTGGCCCTATTCAGCTGTTCTAAACTTCCTTGCCAAGAGAAAGACACATTCCCTGACAACACAGCGTAACTTGGAGGGCAATTCGCAGTTATCACATGCGAGTTGATTCCGTCCCCTAGTGTTTCCGTGAGTTTGGGAGTTAACTCAATATCAATTCCTTTGTTAGAAACTTTTTTTAAATCAACCCCTCGCTCGTCAAAAAATGTAAGGGCACTATCAACTTGAGCGCTGCCAACAACGAGAGGAGCCGCTGGATCATACTGCTTGATATGTTCTTCGACCCACTCTTTAACTTGCGTGCGACTACTCGGTTGCGAGGTAGAAGCGCATGATGTAAGTACGAGAGTAAAGCATAAAGCGACTATTCGAATAAGCATGGTATTCCTTTGCAATAGTAAGTCCTATATCACTCCCGAAACCAAAGAATTTACCACAACTAAAGGGAGTAACTTGTTTAGCCTTATGCTACCACTTGAACTATTTTAATACTGCAGTTCCTCTGCATCATTGTGTACAGTTTTGTAGCTCAAGTGTTCAATTGTCATAACTCCCACAGCTCATCAGAAAACTGAATTTTTTCGATGTTAATTAATACGTTCATCCCGTCACGATCGGTAAGCATGTCATTCAATTGAATCTTTCCTTCTCCTAAATCGTGGATGTGGTACTCACTTCGTGCACCGTGAACAATAACCGTATTCATTCCAGTATTGCCCGTCAAACGGTTGTCATGACCATTGAGTTCTATATTTGTATCCTTGCTTCCGGTCAGGGTCAGCTTGGTGAGATATTGAGAGTGATGTGTATATGGCACAGTAGCGTCATAGCGCATTTTGAAAGTACCGGTGAAGGTATCTGCAATGTACGCGTCATAGGTTAATGTTGGCGAGAAAATCTGTTCGGTTATGTAGAGGGCGTTAGGATCTTCTGTGGAGAAATCACTTCGAGTCTTAACACTGTACAAGCCCCACATGCCTTTTCCACTGTATGCACCCCAAAGGCCATAGTAGCTATCGATGATCGCAGCAAAGTACTCTTGGTCCACACTGACTTCTTGCTGCCACTCTTTCAGCGTATCTTCAGGTGGCGTGTAAGCTTGATTTAACGCTTGTTTCTGAATGGTATTAAATTCTCGTTGGAACTCTGGCAGTGCTGTTACCCCTCCCTCTGGAGCATTGAGCACACCAATACCATAGTCATGCACGAGATGGAGAATCTCTTCATAGGAGGCATCTCGATGATCTTCATAATCTTGTCGAACATACCAATCGCCGCCTTCGACCTGAATTTCCTCTTCGAATAGTGGCTGTCCATCGAGATCATCATTATATCTGGGCTCATCGTGATAGTTCATCAACTTCAAAATAGCCCCGTTATTCGCCATCGCATTAGCAATATCACGCTTAGAATCCTTATCGCCATATTTGGTCCCTGCAACTGGGGTTAGATAATGATTCAATACATTCACTGCTTTGACGATCTGATACTCACTCAGTCGGTCCATGATTAAGATATGAATCGACTTACCATTCGGGGCTTTCACTGAAACGTATCGGTTGTAGCCTGCTTTAGAATAGTCGGAGAATTGCGATGGAACGGCCTCAATCGATATGCCGTGAACTTGGGATGCAAGACCAATAGTTGGCTGGGATGTTGACTTACTTTGACTCGAACTGTTGCAGCCGGAAAGTAAAACCGCCGTGGTCACGGCGGCTAACGGTAGAATTTTCATGCGACACCTCATTACGCTCAACGAAGTATCAATGTACGAGAAAAGACCGAACCTATAAGTGATGGCAATAGCTATAAGACATTCCCATACAAACTCTTACAACAGTCTCCCTCCTACAACAATCCTCTCTTAGAGTACCTTTCACTTAGGCCAAGCACTCAGTACATAATGGTACGTAGCTCTACACTTTAAACTTATCAATAGCGAGCGTTAGGTCAGTCGCTTGGCTCGCGACTACCGTTGCAGATTGAGCATTTTCAGAAACCGCACCAACGTTCACGCACGTTAAGTCTCGAATCGTATTCACGTTACGCGCGATCTCTTCAGATACACTGCTCTGTTGTTCCACAGCCAATGCGATCTGTGTGCTGCTATCCAAGATGTGTTTCATCTCTTCCATAATCGCTTTAATATGACTCAGTGCCTGCTCAGACATGTGAACACTGTCAGCACCTTTATGGCTACAAGACTGGATTGTCGATACCACGGTTTGGGTTTGTTGTTGTACCGCAGTGATGATCTCAGAAATCTCTGCCGTCGAGCGTTGTGTTTTGCCAGCCAGTGTTCTCACTTCATCGGCAACAACCGCAAAACCACGCCCCTGCTCTCCAGCTCTCGCCGCTTCTATCGCTGCATTCAACGCCAGTAAGTTCGTTTGCTCGGCTATCTCTCCAATAACATTCAATACAGAACTAATTTGGTCTGACAGCGCAACCAGATGATTCACTTCATCACTCGCACTCGATAAATCGCTAGATAGTTCAGTAATTGTATCGCGTGTTTCAACAATTTCATTAAAGCCCAATTGCGCATTGTCATAGCTTCGTTGAGTGTTATCAGCCGCACTCTCCGTAGTGTTCGCAACCTCTTTAATTGACTCACCCATTTCAGTGACAGCAGCAGCAACACCATCGGTTTCCAGTTGCTGACGATTCAATGCATTTTCTGTATCAACACTGCTCTGTTGCAGTTGAGTCGATGCAGCGCCAAGTTCACTCACACTTCCTTGAACGCGTGAGATAAGTCCTTGGACGCTCTCTAGAAGGATGTTTAGCTGACCCGCCATTTCTGAGATCTCATCATTACGATCAGTGTTAGCTTTCATGGTTAGATCGTGAGTATTCGCAATTGTCAGCATCATTTGGCTTAGCTGGCGAATGTTACCTTGAATGTTTTGAATCAAGATGTAGGAACCAAAGATGAGCATACCTGTGACCAACAGAACAGATAACATAATAAAGCGCTCAATACTTTTCTGTTCTTGCGCTAACTCGGTATTTAGAGTCGATTCGATACCATGGAAGATCGTGAAGATTTCGGTAATTAAGGTTTTCATCTCTGAGTGCATTTCTTCGACAACGCTTAAATCGGTGTCACGATTGGCCACCGTAGTCTCAACGTCTTTGCGATAAAGCGTGATCTTTTGACGCAACGATGAAAGCTCAGAAACGTTAATACCTAACTCATCTAAGTCGTTCGTCAGTAATCCAGATAGCATTTGAAAGTCTGAATACTCACTTTTGAATGCATCTAATTTTGAGGTCGCAAATGAATCAGACAGATCTCGTTGAATCCGATCCATTTGTAAAAGAGACACTTCCATCTCTTTCACTTCAATTAAAGTCTTCTCTAATTTTAGAAGTTTTAGGTTAGCCAATTCGGTAATGGTAACAATGGCAATCAAGGCGAGTATAGAAAGGCCAGTTAAGCCAAACAGCTTTGTTTTTATAGTCATGTTGTGTCTCAAGGTCGCAAGCGTTCAATAACTACTTATTATTTATAAGGATTTTGGACGCTTTGTAACATTTTGTTACCGCAATGTCACCTATGCATTCACATGAACACAAAATTTATATTAATTCATTAATATAGCGAATGGCATTCACCGTCATTGAGCGAACAATAAACCGTCTTATTCGAGCATTGATTTAGTATTTAACGCAGACAAATGTCCCACCAATCGCGCAATTTTCTACAAAACAAAACTCAATTTTCTTCAATATCTCTCGCCGCCTTTTGACTAAATTATCAAACATCTTAGAGGTGCTTATTACAGCAAAGAGCACTGTTTTAAATGGAATCACGAAACAATAGAGTGAGACGTATCATGATGAAAAAAGCTTTAGTTACAGCAATTGCAAGTACAGTATTCGCTTCTAGCTCCTATGCAGACACTATCGTAAAACACACCACGCTAAAAACAGATGTAGGTAACCTTGCCGCTAACATCTATCTCCCTGATGACGTTGAGAACCCACCAGTCGTCGTTGTTACCGGAGCCTGGACAACAGTAAAAGAGCAAATGCCAGCGACTTACGCGGAACACCTAGCAGAGCAAGGTTATGCCGCAATCACTTTTGATTTCCGAGGATGGGGGGAGTCAAAAGATAAACTGATAGAGCTGGAAGATCCGCAACGTAAAATTGCAGACATCAAAGCCGTTTTTGCATCTTTAGACCAAGTTAAAGGCATTGATGCATCAAAAGCATACGGCTTGGGTATCTGTGCATCATCAGGGTACATGCTTGATGCCGTGTTGGGTAACGAGGATGTAATCGCAGCTGCCGCCGTCGCACCTTGGTTGCACGATCGCACAATTGTAGATGCTATCTATGGCGGTGCTGATTCTGTAGCAAATCTAATCCAAACAGGTATTTCAGCTTTAACTAGCGATGAGCCACAAATCATCGAAGGTGCGAGCCTAACCAACCAAAATGCACTGATGTACAACGTGCCTTACTACACTGAAAAAGACCGCGGACTCATCCCAGAATGGGACAACGCATTTAACTTGGGCTCATGGGCTGGTTGGTTAACCTACGATGCTCACGCAACTGCGGCACAACAAGATAAGCCTGTTCTGCTCGTTGCTTCAGAAGCAATGGCTATCCCAGCGGGTACTCACGGCTATTTAGACAAAGCGGGCGACAACGTTGAAGCCGTATGGTTAGAAAACGTATCTCAGTTCGACTTCTATGATGTTGAAGAAGATGTTCAAGCATCAACAGACGCTGTCGTTCAGTTTTTTGACCGCAAGCTTTAGGAGTCGTTATGCTACGTAAAACTTTAACACTTGCACTAAGTGTCGCAGCGTTAAGCGCTCATGCAGGCGAGTTGACTCGTGATGAAGCGAAAATAGCGCAAACTGCCAAGAGCATGGCAACACTGGCAGATCGAAACCTATTCGATGCTCTAGAGCAAATCTTCACGCCGACGGTTATCGTTGACTACACTTCTGCATTCGGAGGCGAGGTTTCAACGGTTAAGCGTGAAGACTTAATGAATAATTGGGAAGCACTGCTGCCAGGCTTTGATGTCACTTACCACGATCTAACGAACATCGATATTGAGCAAACTGGCAACAAAGCCGAAGTCAATGCGGACATCGTGGCAAGTCACTATATCGGTAAAAACGGTTTTTGGCAGATTTCAGGGTCGTACACCTTTGAAATGAAGAAAACGGATTCTGATTGGCAAATTTCCTCCCTGACTCTTAACGCCGGTGATGAAATCGGTTCTAGAGAAGTGCTAGGGCAAGCGATTGAAGCCGCAAAGGCCAAATAGTCATTCAGAAATACCAACACCTCCAAAAATACCCTGAACATAGTATCAGGGTATTTTTCTTTGTATGCGCCGCTACGACACCACATGACATAACCATACAGACTGATACTTGAAGCAAGAGAGGTGGAGGTAAAAACTAGTAAGGAACAAGTATTCAAGATAGGAATTTGTTATGAACCACACCATTTTTCTAGGTTTATTGTGCATTGCGTTAAACGGATGCAGCCTAGATTCAGAACCCCAACACCTCTCTAATGAAACCGTTGCGACAAAGACAGTGTCTAACGATGGTTTATCGGTTTCTTTGCATTTCAAAGGAAAGGTAAATACTGATAATGAACAATTGGAATGGAACGAAACCTCACAAGAGCCCTACATAGCAGCAGCCAACAAGTGGTTATCTGTATTAAAAGGAATCGAAGGGAAAGAGCATCACCATGTTGATATCAACGTGTATGTTGAGCCTCTCGATAATGCCAATGGTATGGCTGGTCCAGATGAGGATGAAAAAGTAGGCCCATATTACTTTCCGCTGTCCGGCGAAATCATTATTGGCTCTCACACTTATCAGATCGGATTCGATCAAAAAGAGTTTAACGCAAACATCGTACATGAAATGGGTCACGTTTTCGGCGTTGGCTCTTATTCCTATGACTACACACATTACGATGAGAATCAAAAAGGCAATGTATTCAGTGTCTATAACAGCGAATCTCTGAAAAGATACAATGAGCTATACAACATGGCTTTAACGGCGTTACCGATTAGCGATGATGGTGGTCATTTATATGATTATGTCTGGCAAGGGGATAAAAAGCGTGTATTGGGTGATTCAAAAAACAGTGACGCCAAAACCATCGCTCCGATGACTCAAGAAGTGATGAGCAATGGATTCACCCTTGGGGTCATATCTGTCGCACTTTTAGATGATATCGGCTACATCGTCGACTATTCACAGGTCACTTCTTACGCTCCATAACCGGATTTCAATCACGAACAGTTGATGCGGTTAAGCTATTTATTCCGAAGTGAATCTTTGAATAAATATTATATGAAAAGCGTTATTTATTTTGTTGTCACGATACTTTAGACTGCCTTTAAAAGTTGTAAAAGATGAAACAAGGACAGACGATGAGCTCAACACAAATTTTAGACCAAGCATTGATCGAAAGCGGTCGCGATATCCCACTAACAGAGCTCCTTTTCGCTAAGCGAGTACTGGATAATTACCTAGCAGTAGCGAAAGAAACCAGCCCAACAGAACTGCTTGTAGAGATGCGCGAAGCAGCTAAGGGTGTTGAATACTTCAAAACGGAATCAAACCCGTGTGAAGCACGAAATGTGATTAGCAAAATGTTTGAAGCCATCGAAGATGCTATTTCATTCGAAGACTTCAAGACCATCGCATCTAAGCCGCAGCAAGCACTGCATGAACTTATCGAAGATAGAGCTCAACTCATCAAACATGAACGAGGCTTACTACTCGCTGCAGGCTACGACTTGTCTCGCGTATAAACATCAAAGGCCACTATTCAGTGGCCTTTATTCTTTCAGCATCAAATTGGTTTCAATAACAAAGCTATTACGCCTTTGTCACCGTTGCTATGCATTCTCTGTGTCGTAGCGATCTCGCGCTTTCTTGATATTGTCTTGGTTATCTCCAGCCCATACCACCAGTTGATAGAGAGGTTTTACGATCTCTCTACCCATATCCGTCAGGCAATACTCAACCTTAACTGGCACTTCCGGATAGACAGTACGATTCACATAACCATCGCGCTCGAGATCCCTCAGCGTTTGCGTGAGCATTCGTTGCGAAATACCTTCGATTCGAGATTTAAGGGAATTAAAACGATCTTCCCCATCCACCAGCGCAAACAAGATCAGCAATGACCATTTATCACCGATATGTGCGACCACGTTGCGAATTGGGCAGTCTTCATTGTTATGAAAAATACGTCTGTCTGACTTTGGTTTCGCCATCAGTTACTCCACTCTAGTAAGGTGAATTTGTCTCCATAGGTTACCAAAATGTGCCTAGGGCATGTTTCGGTGCGTTCTTGTACAGTAGGTTACTATTAATTACCATGGTTATCAATGTATACCTAGGCAAGAAAAACAACGGAGTGAACCATGTTAAAAGCACTGACCTCATTTATCCTTTTATTGGCAAGCACGGCTGCTTACGCACAGGCTTCAGATAAAATCATTATCGACCTACCTTCACTACAAAAATCCAATTGGTCTGAGCAAGAGCTCAACAATGCGAGGATCATTACCGACTTTGTTCAGAACATAATGAACAATCATGATTTTGATTATGTTCTAACTCATTACAACGACAGCTCATACATTCAACACAACCGAAATCTTCCAGACAAAATTACGGGCCTTGTTGGCTTTCTACAAGAGTTCGTTGAGGAGTACCCAGACTATACCTACGACGTAAAACACATCTACGTTGATGGTGATTACGTTATTTTCCACTCTCACGCAACATTAAACGCAGAAGACAGAGGGAACGACGAGAAAGGAATGAACATTATTGATAAGTGGCGCTTGGAAGATGGAAGAATTGTAGAGCACTGGGATTCAATCCAAGCACTGGATTTTTCGATGAGACTGTATTCGCTTATCAGTGGTGGAGATATCGCGAACTCAAATGGGGTTTTCTAGAACACTGAAAAAGCGTGCGCCCCGAAAGACAACTATCTGGTGAGCGCAACCATTCTTTAGACTTTAGTCTAATGTTATTCATCGCTACTTAATAGCCGATTAAAACACCAAGTTAATCGGCTTTCCCGTCTCGAAAGCTAAATTGAGCTAACAATCAAACGCTCACATCCAAAAAGCAGCTACCGCTTGCCAGTTATCCGTCACGCCAGTGCCACTAAAGCCCAACTGCACTGTGTTAGGGTTACTGTCACAATCTAACCCCATGCATCAAAGTATCGAGCCAGAATGACGGACAATGCCCATTTCATAAATCGCAATAGCTTGGCTGGGCTCGCGGCCACTTTGGTCGGCGTCGGTATCGGTCGATTCGCGTATATCGCTTTAATGCCCGCCTTGATACAGCATGGATGGTTCAATCAAGACCAAGCCGCCTACTTAGGTGTTTCCACTCTTATTGGATACCTTTTAGGGGCGCCCTTAGCGAGCTACCTATTGAGGTTTTTTAGTTCAGGTCACCTTGTGCGAACAGCGATGGTCATCAGCACTATGAGTTACTTCGCTTGTGCTTTTGAACAAGCCCCTATCACATGGTTTTACATATGGAGAACCTTGGCAGGCACAATGGGTTCGCTCTTGATGATTCTCGCGCCACCAATGATCCTGAGAAAAGTCTCGCCACAAACCAAAAGTCGAACTAGTAGCGTGGTCTTTTCGGGCCTAGGGTTTGGCGCCATGTTGTCAGGCACATTGATTCCGATACTGATTAGCGCCAACGTCACGTCTACTTGGCTCGGCATGGGAATTATTACCTTCATAGCGACACTATTAAGTTGGAATGCTTGGGAAACAGCACCCTCTTCTTCAAGCGCAAGCTACATCAAAGCGTCTTTCTCTCAATTAAGCACGTCTCAGCGCCATTGCGTGTTGTTCGTTTTTATCGCTTACACGTTCGATGCCATTGGCTACCTCCCCCATACTTTGTTTTGGGTCGACTACATCGTAAGAGATATAGGAATGCCCTTTGGTGCTGGAGGGTTTTTCTGAGCTGCATTTGGGGTGGGAGCCGCTATCGGCCCAATGTTGATTGGCATGTTTGCAGACAAAAAAGGAATAAAACTCACCCTGTGTATAGCTTTTTTGTTCAAGGCAATTGGCGTTGGACTTCCGTTATTCAGTATCCACCCTAGTGCTCTGCTTGTGTCGTCAGTTTTGGTCGGAATGTTCACGCCAGTCACTGTGATGCTTGTATCGACTTATACATTGGAGTGTGTTGGCTATGAGCTGCACACCAAAGCTTGGGGGTTAATGACACTCTCTTTTGCACTGTCACAAGGCGTTGGAGGCTTCTTAATGGCCTATCTATTAAGCCAAGGCGCAACCTACGCTCAGCTGTTTTTAGTGTCTACGCTAGCACTGATCATTGCTGCGCTTTGTATCTCGCTCACGTCTACACGGGAGCAAGATGAGTCACCATCCCCAATCAAAAATCGCCATTAAAGGACTAATGATGAAACTGTATCTCAATGACACATCCCCATTTTCGCGTGCTGTAGTCGCGACCGCTCTCCTCACGAAAAGCTCTTCTTTATCTCTCGAATGGGTTGACCCGTGGTCATCGCCTGCAGAGTTGGTAGACGCAAACCCGTTTTGTTTGATCCCAACACTAGTCACCAAAGAAGGTATCACCCTTTCCGAGAGCCTATGTATTTGCCAACACCTAATCAAAGTCAGCCAGTCTGAAGATCTAACATCTATCGAATATCAAAGCGTTGATCAGGTCAGTCAGTTAGGCTTTGCAAAAACACTGATGGAGATTGCGTTTAGAAGTGCTGCGTTAAAGCGCTATGCCGACGAGCCGAACGAGTTAATTGCACGCGGCGAAAAAGGAATGGCAGTGGCCCTGGAAAAGTTAAACCAACAACTAAGCGTCGAAGGCATCAAATCCTATCTGCAACCCAACCTCGCCAATTTATACCTCCACGTCGCACTGGATTACGTTCAGTTCCGTCATAGCGCCATCTTTAACGCCGTTGAGACCAATAACATTGCAGAGCTTATGCAGCACTCACCTTTCGCTGGGGTACTCAATGTTATTGACCTCGAAATTCTATCGACACAACCAAGCTTCGAGTCGCTAATAAACCGATAAGGCACACGTCTTGGGTTCGTGATTCACAGCCTTTAATTCCTCCCATCATAAACAAGGCACAACTATTTGTTTATGTTCAGGAAATATTAGTATGATTGTGCCAATTAAGGGTTAGAAAGAAATTATTGCAGCAAGTGTTCTTTCAATTCGTTGATTAAAGCGACGCAAGTAGTCTTCGATAACGTCTGTAAGGAGTTCTGGGTGAAAAAAGTATTAGTCAGTTCATGTTTAATGGGGAACAAAGTTCGATACAACGCAAGTTGCTTGTCCATCTCTGAAGCTGATTTGGAATGGCTCAAATCAAACCTAGAGCTTGTGATCTTTTGCCCAGAAGTATCGGCAGGGCTGCCAACTCCCAGACCACCAGCCGAAATCATCGCAGGACAAGGTATCGATGTACTAGATGGCTTGGCGAGCGTTGTCGGCGACGACAGCGTCGATGTTACCGCTCAGTTTGTAACTGGTGCAGAGAACGCCTTGAAGCTATGTCAAAAGCAGCAAATCAAGTACGCAGTATTAGCAGAAGGCAGTCCATCCTGCGGTAGTTCTAATATTTACGACGGTACCTTTAGCGGAACCAAAATCGATGGTTCAGGAGTCACCGCTACTTTGCTAGAGGAGAATGGCATCAGGGTGTTCAGTCAGCATACGATAGCCGACCTTCGTACTATCCTGGCAAAAACTGATATCCAATTGTGTAGCAACGATTCCTAACTCTTGATTCTAACGTTTACCGTTCGGGTTAAGACTTCCTTCACTGAATCATTGAAATGAACAATACCCTCCTTTCTTTTCATTCACACATCAAATTTTTTCTATAATCTATTGTTTTTTATAAACAAAAATCAGTAAGATTCCTAGAACAATCAAGCATACTCCCAGAGCTGCTTTTATAGCCCATCTATCCCAAATGGACATGAGCCAATAAGTCTTCTCCACATTGAGTTGAATAATTTAGAATAATAATGAAAACGTATAAAAAAATATTTTGCCTTCTTCTTGCTGCTTTTAGCTGTAACGCATTCTCATTTAGTGAACAGCCATACAATCAAGGATATTCTCCGGAAAGAGATCCGTTTTCTGATTTCGAGTTGGCTGTTAAAGATGCCCAAAAAAACAATACAACTGTACTCTTGATTCTTGGCGGAGACTGGTGCGTATGGTGTCATAAATTAAGTTCCTTTATGAAAAAGGAAGACTCTGTACGAGAACGTTGGGATGAAACTTTTACAACAATGAAAGTCAATGTCAGTGAAGAAAACTACAACGATGAGTTTTTAAGTTATCTTCCCGAACCTCAGGGTTACCCGTTTTTCGTGATGATTAACGTAGAACGTGAAATTGTAGGAAAAAAAGATACTGGTGGCTTAGAAAGCATGTGGGGAGGATATTCTGTTAGTGAGTTTAATCAATTTATTGAACGATGGTCCGATTATAACAACAGTGTCTTAGAGTAACCTATGAGTTTTCGCAAACGCATACATAAGATAATCTTTCTCATTTTGACTTCATTTCCAGGAGCAGCTATGCCTGAAGGTTTGTTTTTTAACTCATACAATGAAGTGTCCGAGCGGTATGCAGTTCTCGATGAGTTTAACCTATCTGGAGTCCTTTACTTAACGAAGCCAAAGTCTCAAGAACCGATACGAGACGCAGTAGCATACATACAGTACGAACCTCTTTCACAGAAAGCGTGGAGACAAAAAGTAGTGGTTGGTGAACCACCTACATTACATAAAGGCCAAGTTTCTAAAATCGCCATTATTGAAAAAGCATCAGAGCAAGATTTTAGCTTCCTATGGTCTACTGATGGTAACTCGGTCGCTTTACTATACAGAAGTGAACCAATTGCTTTCGTTACTCAGAGTAAAAAATACGGTTTTAGTAAGGCCGTCGTATCAGACTCACCCGTTGTTTCTGCTTGGGATTCAACGCTATTTGTACAGTTGTTTGAGTAAAATCAGTAGTTCTGGAATGTGAAGGTGTTGAATGGGCCGATATTATCTTTGTTATGGAGCAATCCCATAAAAATAAACTTACGAAGAAATTTCGCAGTCAGGTAAACAAACAACGCGTCATTTGCTTAGGTATACCTGACATATACAAATACATGGACCCCGAATTAATAGAGATATTCAAAAGAAAAGTTCCTCAATACCTTTAACATCACGAGACCTAAACAAGATTCACAGCGCTTGGCATTATCAATTGTTTAGCTAAGTAGTAATACCGTCAGCTACTCAACTAGGCGGTACAAGCATGAGGTATAAATGCGTAATTTGAGATTGATTTTATTATTCTTATTACCTGTCATCATAGTCGGTAATGAGTACTACCCACGCTATAAAGAAAAGCAACAGATAGAAGAACTGAAGACGCAATTCCAAGAGCTTTTATTTGAAGAAGATAAGAAAGTAAGAGTCAGGTCCTTAAGAATCGAAGACAACATCATTGCTCTACGGGTTAATATTTCGAACGTAGACCTAAATGATAAGAGCAAGGCTATGATGGCCCGAAACTCTCAGAAATCGTTACCTAAAAAAATATGTAGTAGCGTGGGATTAAGATCTTGGCTAGCAGAAGGTAAGTGGATTTCGATTGACGTTACCGCTAATGGGACTAAACCAATAACAAACGTTCAGATTACCCATGACAGATGTAAGTAATAAGCTAATGGACTGAGACCTCAAACTAGTCTTATGTAAAAAGGAACTGCATGATTTCGACTATCATTTTATGTCTATATTTGTTGTCTTTCTTCCCCTTACTTTCATCGACGAGACAATTCTATGAAACTTGGGTTGATGACGAATTCCATCACTGGGAACGTTGGGGAGCTCCTAATCCAGGAGTTTTCTATTTGGGAATGGTCATTTTCTATTTTCCGATCATTTTTGGAAAAGAGTGTGAAAACCTTGGCAACAAGAAACTACTGGCAAAAAGAAAGGACGTACGATTCTTTGTTCTAATCCATGTGCTTTTGCTTCTGGCATCCCAATTACAAAGTGGGGCGCGTTAATTACAAAAAAACCACTCACTGTGACTAAAATACAACTCATGTTAAAAACTATAACTTTAATACTCTTACTGTTTTCTGCTCTAGTTCAGTCGTCAGAACTTGATAAAAGCTTGGATGCATTGGATCGTGGTGATTTTCAAACAGCTTACAACATATTAATTCCCCTTGCGAATCAAGGGGACGCCATAGCACAGAACAACATTGGAGTAATGTTTGAAGACGGTATGGGAGTCCCACAAGATGATAACCTAGCGGCAAATTGGTATCGTAAGGCTGCTGAACAAGGTTATTCCATTGCACAAAATAACCTTGGGGCAATGTACGAAAGAGGGAAAGGAGTACCGAAAAATATTAATCTAGCGCTAGACTTGTATCGCAAATCGGCTGAACAGGGCTACGCGGTGGCACAAAATAACCTGGGCAGTATGTATGTTCAAGGAAATGGTGTCGCTCAAGATTATAGGATGGCTGAGGTTTGGTATCAAAAAGGGGCGCTTCAAGGAGAAGTCCGTGCGCAATACAATCTTGCTATGATTTATGACCCAAATAATGGAATGCTCGAAGATTCGAGCAAAGCTATTTATTGGTATCAACAGGCCAGCGAGCAAGGCTATGCTCCAGCACAAACTAACCTTGGGTTTAGCTATCACCATGGTCAAGGAGTCACAAAAAATGATGAACAAGCTGTTTATTGGTATCGCAAAGCAGCCTTACAGGGCGAGATAACAGCTCAGTATAGTCTTGCTAAGATTTATGAGTTTGGGAACGAACTGATTCAAAATCATAGCCAAGCATTTTACTGGTATCGCGAAGCGGCGGTTCAGGGGAATGTAACGTCTCAGCACAACCTTGCCGATATGTACTCACAAGGAAAAGGAATCTCTCAGGATGACTTGAAAGCGGCTACTTGGTACTTAAGAGCAGCAAAGCAAGGTTATGCAACCTCCCAACATAATCTTGGAGTGATGTACTCCGAAGGGAAAGGACTCACCCAAGACGACAAACAGTCTGCCAGATGGTACCTCAAAGCAGCTAAGCAAGGCTATGCAGCAT
Organism: Vibrio sp. D420a; assembly: GCF_030248625.1. NCBI lineage: Bacteria > Pseudomonadati > Pseudomonadota > Gammaproteobacteria > Vibrionales > Vibrionaceae > Vibrio > Vibrio sp. D420a. The sequence goes on from NZ_JAHGAN010000008.1 coordinate 171,699, forward strand.
CTCAACACAACCTTGGGATAATGTACGCCCAAGGTAATGGTGTTGACCAAAATAACAAACTGGCCTTCATGTGGTTCACCTTAGCAAAGCAAAATGGCTATAAAGAAGCTGATATATCAATTGTTACGGTATCTAGAAGTATGAGTTACAAAGAAATGAGTGAGGCATTCAAAAAGTCTCAAATATGTCTAAATTCCGATTATCTAGAGTGCAATTAAACATCAATACCATATTGATAAGTAGGCTTTGTACTATTGGGGAAATATAAACAGCCAATCGAACAACCACACCAACATGAAAAGGAACATTCATGGTAAAGATTTGGGCTAAAGTGCTAACGGCATTGTTCATCATTTTAGTGATTAGCGCGGTTGGCATGGGGATTTTGGCATTCTACGACATGGGGAAATCAGCAGAGCAAGATGTCATTGCTCAGACATATATAAAGAAGGTCGTGCTTAGCTTTGATACTAACGATTTAAGTGAATTTAAAGGGTTTCTTCATCCTCAAGTTGTAGCGAATTTGGAGACGAACGAGGGTGAAAAGTTCATCAATTTGATCAGTACATTAGGACCAATAAAAGCGATTGAAGACCCAAAGTGGATATCTTCTAAGTTAACGCTATCAACATATGATGGGCAATATCAGTTCTCTAATTATGAAGTGCAAGCAACTTTTGAGAACGGCCAAGGGTTAACCAAGCTCTCGACAATTCCAAACGGGGATGGATACCTTGTGACAAATTTCCAAGTGTTCTCTGATTATTTTTCGACACTTCAATATACTCAATGAACGGAGCTTACGACAGCGCTGGATTAAGCTATAAATAACTTCATTCAAAAGATTCAGTGCGCATGGCATTTTAACTCGCATGGCTTTGCGTTTTAGAAGTAAAAATCACCAAAGGAACTAAAAAGTGAATAGTAAAAAGTTTGATAGTTGGGGAAAGCTACGAGAGAAAGGATGCTTAAAATGGTTGTTACAATCGACTTTGACAGCAGGCTTCGTATATTCCGTCTTAAATGTGGCGCTGTTTTACCCATCTTCAGACGCTCACAGTCTTAACCACTTCCTCTCTGAGAATGCGCCTAACTACATCCTCTATACGGTCTGCACGTTCTTCATGTTTTGGGGATTTTGGTTATACGCCGAATCTAAATATCAAAAAGAATCCAAACGCAGAAATAGACTCTAACCGCTATGAAATGCGCAAATGTCACGCCAAAAACACTAACACTCCGATAGAGGCGTTTTCCGAGTGAGGGAAATAAAATGAGCAAATCCATCTATATCGCTGGCAGCTTTAAAAACCTAGAGAAGATGCAAGCTATCCATAAAATATTGGCTGATGCTGATATTAAAACAACTATCTCTGACCCTCTCCAAAGTAATGGTATTGACGGTTGTTTACAGCGTATTCGAGAGGCAGACATTACTTACATCTTTAACTTTGATGGTTACGTAGGTAAGAGCGTCGCTATGGACATTGGCTATGCCCTAGGCCTTGGAAAATCCGTTTACGCATTAGAAGCGATTGAAGACCCTGATATAACCCACTTACTAACTCGAGTAGCCACTCCAGATGAGGTCATCCTTGAGTTGCTTAGAGATGATCAAGAACAGCACGTCATAACTTAGCAACTGCACCGAAAATTACGTTAGCACCCAGAAGGAATTGTGACTTTGAAAACCCACGAATGTATCTCTTTCATTATGTTAGATGGGAACAAAATACTGTTAGAGAAACGAAGAAAGGACAAAGAGACCGATCCGGGCTTAATCACTATTCCCGGAGGCCATATCGAAGATGGTGAGACCCAAGTGCAAGCTTTGATGCGAGAAGTGAAAGAGGAACTTGATGTCACGCCGATCAACTACCAATATTTATGCTCGCTCTACCACCCCACACAAGAACTGCAGCTCATACACTATTTTATCGTCGCTAACTGGGATGGTGAGATTCAAGCCCATGAAGCAGAAGGTATTGAGTGGCATGCTTTGGAGTCAGCCACCGTTGAAATAGCGGCTGATGCCATAGCGTTAAAAGAGTTTGAGCGCATTAATGCATTTCTATGGGTTTAACGATTCTATTATGAACGCAAAGAAGCATTAGGGTTTCCAGCCACTTACTCACTAAACTTGGTGGAGCAATGCATCATCAATCTTTAACAACTGCCGTGTAATGCTCGATGATCGGGTGAGTGTACTCTTCGGTTTCGTACATGATCCACTGCTGCTCGACAAACACGTCAGTAAAAGAACCATCTTTAAAATCCCCTCTCCAACGAACGTCGAAGCAAGCTTTGTATTTACCATTAGCTAGGTAAGACACCTCTATGCTTTTGATATCATGATCATCCGACAGCAATCGTTCATGAATCCAGCGGTGCCACTCTAAAAACTCCTGACGAGAACAGATTTTGTAGTCAGGAAAATCAACCTGGACATGCTCATCAACGAGTAACGCAAAAGCTTCAGCGGGCACGCGGTCTTTACCAACTGTCGCTCGTTCATACATAGAAAATACACGATGAACAAAGCTCTTGATGTCATTCTTGGTAAACTTGCGCTCACTAAAATGTTGGATGAGCGTATCATATTCTGACGTTTTACATTCCATTGTCATCACCAACCTACTTCTCAATACTCTTTAAGTAAGCAACGATATCGGATTTATTCTCGTCGATGGCCTTCTCAAGTGGCGTATTGCCATCCAGACCTTCAATCGTAATATCACCGCCATTCGCCACTAAGATTTTCAATGCTGGCAGGTTGTTCCCCCACACCGCATCGTGCAAAGGGGTGTAGCCGTTTCTTGGACCGACTGCATTGACGTCAAATCCAGCATCAATCAGAAGCTCAACGATTCGAGTGTTATCTTGGAACATTGCTGCGTGCAGTGCTGTGCCGCCGTAAGAATCTCGCGCATCGGGATCTGGATTGGTTTTCAACAGCTCAATCACTTTAGCTTCATTACCATGGTAAGCAGCAAGATGAATCGTATCAGCGCAGAACACCTGAAATGCCGCCCCCATTGCAACGGCAAATACAGAAAAAAGAACCGCTAACTTTTTCATAATAGTCTCCTTACTCGACGACTGTCGCTTCTAGCTTGGCCAGTTTTAAAGCGTCGCCAACACGAATAACTTCAAGCTCTTGATGAACCATCATGTCGAACTTCTCTTTAGTTTTTGACGTTGCTTGCCAACGAACGTCATAAGAAACCGTCCAACCAGATGCTTGGTCGCCTTGCACATCCATACTAACGATATCGTGACTGTTCCAAATTATGTTATCTGTCACACCTTGATACCAAGCTAAGAATGCTTCTACAGAATTGATAGGCGTTCCCGGGTAATGCATGTTTACTGGTTGTGCAATGCGATTGACGAAGTAACCTGACTCTCGCTGATGGTCAAATGCAGCAAACCACTGATAAACAAAACTTTTAACATCATTCTCGCTCATCTCATAACGTGCTTTTGCATCATACGTTGTACTGAGTGTGTTGAGGTCATTATTGGCGTGAGCGGCTGATACTGCGATCAGGAAACTAAAAATCAGTGTGGTAAGTTGTTTTAACATAGTGATGACGTGCCCTATCAATAACTGGTGAATTAAAGAGTCGCACTTTAAGGTAGGTTAAATGGACTCTGTTGCATGATTAAGTCCATTATTGACGAGTTTTATCATAACCTGTAGCCTGACATTAATTACTTTATAAATAACCAAAAGTTAATGAAATCGATTCCTACACAGCTGCCAGTCTTCATACAAGTCGCTAAGCTCGGAAGCTTTGCAAAGGCTGCGAGAGAGCTTGGTATATCTGCACCTGCAGTGAGTAAAGCCATTGGAAAGTTAGAGCAAGAGTGGCAAACCAAACTGTTTCTGCGCTCTTCTCACTCTTTGAGCCTAACCCCGGCGGGCGAGCAGCTTTATGCCAGCCTGTCTCCCTCTGTAAGTTCGATTCAAAATGTTATCAGCCAACTCACCGATGACCCTTCCCACATATCAGGAAAGATCAAAGTTAACCTACCTGCGAGTTCGATCGGTCAAGACATCATACTGCCTATCATCATAGACTTTATGAACCTGTACCCAGATGTGGTTTGCGATTTAAGCTTTGATGATAAGAACGTAAGCTTAGTTGAAGAAGGTTTTGACCTTGGCGTCGGCGTATCGATCAACGAAGACTCACGCTTAATAGGAAGGCCCATTCTACAAACTGAGATCGGGCTTTATGCTTCCAATGATTACATCCAACAATTTGGTGCCCCTCGTTCTCTAGACGATTTAAAGAATCATAAATGCATACCGGTTCGTTCCATCACGACGGGAAAAATGCACAAGTGGCGCTTAAAGATCGATGATCATGCCATGCTTCATGAACCTCAAGGCAATCTCGTCGTTAACAACTTCTCGGCTGCAAAAGAAGCCGTGATTATGGGTGCTGGTATCGCTTGTTTAGGGAACTGGATGTTTGAAGAAGCCATCAAACAAGGAAAAGTAGCTCCCTTACTTGAAGAGTGCTGGGGAGAACCAATCCCCGTGTGGCTCTACTACTCATCTCGAGAGTATTTGCCATCGCAAGTACGACTGCTCATCGATTTCATTGTAGAGAGAACAAATCGTAATTAAGTAGCCCCAATAACCGAGGGAGTAACGATAGGGATCTGTATGGAAAGATGGTGGAAATGCTTAATTCGAGATGCACCAGATTCTATAAAGGGATGAGCAACGCAATACCTTAGCCTCAGCATAATACCTTAAACACATAAACCGACGCATAGTAAAAATGCCACGCGTTGCGAATCACTCTTAAGCAACTTGTTATACCGCTTGCTTGAGGCTAAAATGACCAAAATAAAGACCACTTAAGAGACCGATTATATGACCACTAGAATTTTAGCCGATGTTGCTGCAAGCATTACTGAGTTGAAAGCTAACCCTATGAAAGTTGCAACTAGTGCTTACGGCGAACCTGTTGCTGTATTAAACCGAAATGAACCAGCATTTTATTGCGTGCCTGCCGAAGCGTACGAAATGATGATGGACAGACTCGAAGATCTTGAACTACTAGCTATCGCCAAAGAGCGTGAATCTGAAGAGAGCATTTCGGTAAATATTGATGACCTATAAACTCGACTTTAAAAAGAGTGCACTCAAAGAGTGGAAAAAGCTTGGCTCTACTCTACGACAACAATTTAAGAAAAAGCTAATCGAGCGCTTAGATAACCCACACGTTCCGGCTTCAAAGCTTTCTGGAGCTGACAACATGTATAAAATTAAGTTACGTCAATCGGGCTACCGTCTCGTCTACAAAGTTGAAGACGATGTCATCATTGTAACCGTCTTAGCAGTTGGAAAACGCGAACGTAGCGATGTTTACCGTAAAGCCATGAAAAGGTTAGACGATTGATTGCGGTATAACGCCCAATTAAGGGGTGAACAACGCCACCACCCAACCTAACACACTAAACCGTAAACACTAAATTTGAAGTAGAAGCAAAAGTGCCAGGCGTTGAGCATCCCTCTTAAATTGCTTGTTGTGCGCGTTGCCCCACCACTTCAGCTGTTCCAATACAAGCGACTCGGCCTTCAATATCAGTAACTATATCTCCGGATAACTGATGATTAAGCTGAATTTGAACATTAGGTAGACCTATTGGTGCAATATTAATTAAGTACCCATCTTTTATGGTTTCCACTACGTATTTATGCTCGCCAGAAACTTTAAGCTCAGATAGAACGAGCCCTAAATTGCTATCGATTGCCTCTAAAGATGACGCAGACAAACTGAAAACACACTCTCCTGATTCGCCTGAATTGGGAGCTAACAACATGAAACCCACATGTCCACCATCTATTGTTTTCAGTACCATCGCTTTTGGTAGTTCATAATCCATAAATCTCTCGATATTTAAATACGCTAGCACGCAACGCCGCCATATGGGGCATTGTTTATGGAGTAGTGCTTTGGTGTAAAGTGGCGCAGCCACACCAAAGTGCCGCGGAGTAAACAATGTCCCTATGATGGCCTTGTTAGGCATAATTCTCCTGGATCATGATTGCCAGCGATTTGCTACCAGGCTCTTCGCCCCACTCTTTAAGTAGAAAATCGTTACATAAATCCCAGTCGCTTTGAACAGTGGAAACTGAAAACTCTTGATTTTGGTAAGTAGCATTGCCATTAAACTTAGCAATAACTTTACTGATGAGATTTAGAGCTTTCTGTTGATCTGAACTGGGACGAACTGCGAACGGGTAGACAAGAGAAATAAGGTTAAAGTTTTCCTGAGCGTCTACTTCTTTGTCATTGAATTTGAGCTTAACGTGAAGCAAAGATTCCGACTGCCAATTTTCGGAACTAGCAGCGGAAAAATCATATACATCGTAGTGAAGCTTCGCTCCTAGCTCACGAAACAAACGATTGCCTTTGCCTGCTCCCATTGGTTCAGGCAACGCAATATTTATTTCTTTTTCTTCGTGAAGTTCTCCCCACATAGAGCACTCTCTCCGATGCCTAACGAATGACATGGATTCCCCCTACCGAGGATCTGCCACACTTATGTGGTACTTAATTGCACCGGAGGCACCATGTCTAATTATTCTTATTTCTGCGGTATCGACCTAGCCAAAAACCACTTTAGCCTTCATGCCGTAGACCAAAACGGTAAGGTCATACTTCATAAGTCAGTAACTCGCTCTAAACTGCTGACTACAATAGCAAATATGCCACTCATGCGTATAGGCGTTGAAGCGTGTGGTGGTGCACATTATTGGGCAAGAACACTCAATAAACTGGGTCATGACGCCCGCATTATGGCCGTTAAATACGTAGTTCCTTATCGAACTAAGGGAAAGAACGACCTTAATGATGCTGTTGCCATATGCGAAGCTGTTCAGCGCCTATCAACTCGCTTTGTACCCGTAAAATTCCCCGAGCAACAAGCCATCCTATCGGTACATAGAATGAGAGAACATTGGGTTCGTGAACGCACCGCGCTTATGAATCGCATGCGTGCCCTGTTTTCTGAATTCGGATTAATCATTCCTGTTGGTCGTTCTTCATTGATGCAACAGGTTCCCTTAATGCTCGAAGATGCAGAAAATGAACTGCCACTCCCTGCAAGAACATTGATAGCTGATGCTTATCACCACCTTGACGAACTCAACCAACGTATCGCCGATACTGAACAAGTCTTCGATTCTTTTGCCAAGGTCAGCACTAATGTCCAGCGAGTGATGAAGGTTCAAGGTATTGGGCCACAAACCGCAACAGCGATACTCGCTTCGATAGGTGATGGCTCTCAATTTGATAAAAGTCGCGACTTCTCTGCTTGGTTAGGCTTAGTACCAAAGCAATATTCCACAGGAGGAAAGCCTCGCTTAGGTCGAATAACCAAACA
>NZ_JAHGAN010000080.1:0-1672 GCF_030248625.1 Vibrio sp. D420a
AAGTCGCAGCAACAACAGTACCGCCAGGACACATACAGAAGCTGTAAACGGTACGGCCATTCTTACAGTGGTGAACCAGTTTGTAGTCCGCAGCACCAAGGATTGGGTTGCCAGCATTTGGACCGAAACGCGCTTCATCAATCATTGATTGTTTGTGTTCAATACGGAAACCAACAGAGAATGGCTTCGCTTCCATGTAAACACCGCGTTCGTGCAGCATTTCGAATGTATCACGAGCACTGTGTCCTACCGCTAGGATAACGTGGCGAGATTTGATCTCTTCGCCGTTAGATAGGGTCAGGCCTGTGATTTGACCATCTTCCATGTGGATGTCGTCAACACGAGTGCTGAAGCGAATTTCGCCACCAAGCTCGATGATTTTCGCACGCATTTTTTCGATCATGGTAACCAGTTTAAAGGTACCGATGTGCGGCTTACTTACGTATAGGATTTCTTCAGGTGCGCCTGCCGCAACAAACTCTTCGATAACTTTACGACCGTAGTGTTTTGGATCTTTTACTTGGCTGTATAGCTTACCGTCAGAGAATGTACCCGCGCCGCCTTCACCAAACTGTACGTTTGATTCTGTGTTCAGAGTACGTTTACGCCAGAAACCGAAGGTATCTTTAGTACGTTCACGAACTTCTTTACCACGCTCAACAACGATAGGCTTGAAGCCGCTTTGCGCTAGGATAAGCGCTGAGAATAGGCCACATGGACCAAAACCGATAACGACAGGGCGCTCAGTTAGGTTTTCAGGTGCTTGTGCAACAAACTTGTAAGCCATGTCTGGCGTTACTTTCACGTGAGGGTCGCTCACGAACTCTTCGAGTAGGGCTTCTTCGTTTTCTACAGCGACATCGAGAGTGTAGATAAGAAGGATCTTTGTTTTCTTACGAGCATCGTAGCCACGTTTAAAGATATTAAAAGAGATAACCTGATCAGCAGTGATACCCAGTTTCGCTTCAATTGCGTCTTGGATTTCGTGCTCTTCGTGGTCGAGTGGAAGTTTAATTTCGGTTAAACGTATCATGTATAGATGTCTCGTTTTATAGGTGTCTTAGCTTGGCACTGCGGATCTCATCATAGTTGTTGAGAGAGTGCTTCGCTCACAATGGCGCGCATTTTACGAGAAATTGAATTCTCTGTCATAATAAATTGAAAGCAGAAGCGAATTAGAGATGATATTCCCCCGCGATGATATTGAATTTTGTCTTGGGATGAGTATTATCCCCACTCCTCAATTTTGACTAACTTAAGAGCAGAGCATCATGGCATTTGTCGTCGGCGATAACTGTATCCAATGTAAATATACTGACTGTGTGGCGGTATGTCCCGCAGACGCATTTCATGAAGGTCCAAACTTCATGGTAATCAATCCGATTGAGTGTATTGACTGTGGCCTATGTGTGCCGGAATGTGATGCCCAAGCGATCTTCCAAGAGGACGAAGTACCAGAAGATCAGCAAATCTACATTGAGCTGAATGCGGAATTAGCAGAGCTGTGGCCTGTTCAAACTGAAGTGAAACCTGCAATGGATGAAGCTGAGAAGTGGAATGGTGTGCCAGATAAGCTAGGTATGTTAGAGAAATAGAAAACTGAATGATTTAGAGGGTTGGTATGAAAATGCCAACCCTTTTTACTATCTCATGATACGAGATACGAGATACG
>NZ_JAHGAN010000081.1:0-541 GCF_030248625.1 Vibrio sp. D420a
CATAGTCGTTTGTTATGCATTTTTTCCAGCTAACACAACATTACTAATGGATAGATCCGGCAACTTAATATGCATTTTGTTTAAACAAATATCATAGCCATCATACGAGAAATAATCGCAAAATTTGTATTCCGTTTCTTCCTCTGGGTCCACAACATAAATGTCATTTGAAACTTTAAAGACTAATACCCAATGAAGAAATTTTTGGGCGTGGATAAGGACAATCGAAACGCCGGTTTCAAACTGTTCTACCGATTGATCGTTCAGTTTAAACCGAGTAGTTCGTAGACCTTGCTCTGAAAGGTACGATTGAAGCTGTCCAATTTTAGTTCTAAGGTTTACATTCGGTTTTTCCAATTGATTTTCCGTCAATTTCGGAAATAAGAACCTAATGCAAGAGCTATATTGTTCATGCACTGAGTCTTTATTTAAGCTTGCCAACATAGCAACACATGCAACACCACAACTAAAATCATGTTCTTGATTAAATATTCTCAGAATCATAATGTTACCTTCTAATGCATAGACATAATGACCCCCA
>NZ_JAHGAN010000082.1:0-6667 GCF_030248625.1 Vibrio sp. D420a
CGCAATGAACCTTTTTTATTACCTGCGATTTATCTAAGTACATGGCTTACTCTAGAAAAACAAAAACGCCAGCTCGCAGGCTGGCGTTTCTTTTTAGCGGTTCAACTCAATTAAGCTTTAAGCGCTTTAAATGCGTTGATTAGACCGTTAGTTGAGCTATCGTGAGATGTCACTTCTGCGTCATCAGCAAGCTCAGGCAGGATTTGGTTCGCCAGTTGCTTACCAAGCTCTACACCCCATTGGTCGAAGCTGAAGATGTTCCAGATAACGCCTTGTACGAAGATCTTGTGCTCGTACATCGCGATTAGGTTACCCAGAGTGCGAGGCGTGATTTGCTTAACTAGGATAGAGTTTGTTGGGCGGTTACCTTCAAACACTTTAAATGGTACTAGTTCTGCTACTTCTTCAGCTGTTTTACCTGCTGCTAGGAATTCAGCTTCTACTGTCTCTTTTGTCTTACCGAATGCTAGTGCTTCAGTTTGAGCAAAGAAGTTAGACATTAGCTTCTGATGGTGATCAGATGCTGGGTTGTGGCTGATTGCTGGAGCAATGAAGTCAGAAGGGATCAGCTTAGTACCTTGGTGAATCAACTGGTAGAAAGCGTGCTGGCCGTTTGTACCAGGCTCACCCCAGATGATTGGACCCGTTTGGTATTCCACTGGGTTACCGTCACGGTCAACAAACTTACCGTTAGACTCCATGTTACCTTGCTGGAAGTACGCAGCAAAACGGTGCATGTATTGGTCGTAAGGTAGAATTGCTTCAGACTCAGCGCCGTGGAAGTTGTTGTACCAAATACCGATTAGCGCAAGGATAACTGGAATGTTGCATTCAAACTCAGTTGAAGCAAAGTGGTTATCCATGTCGTGAGCACCTTCAAGAAGCTCAACGAAGTTGTCGAAACCTACAGACAGTGAAATCGACAGACCGATTGCAGACCATAGAGAGTAACGACCGCCAACCCAGTCCCAGAATTCGAACATGTTGTCTGTATCGATACCAAACTCAGCTACCGCAGTTGCGTTAGTAGATAGCGCAGCGAAGTGCTTAGCTACGTGCGCTTCATCACCCGCTTCTGCTAGGAACCAATCACGTGCAGAGTGTGCATTGGTCATTGTTTCTTGAGTTGTAAACGTTTTAGAAGCCACTAGGAATAGTGTTGTTTCTGGGTTTACTTTCTTCAGTGTTTCAACGATGTGAGTACCATCAACGTTAGACACGAAGTGCATGTTTAGGCGTGTTTTGTATGGTGTTAGGGCTTCAGTCACCATGTATGGACCTAGGTCCGAACCACCGATACCAATGTTTACAACATCAGTGATCTCTTTACCTGTGTAGCCTTTCCACTCACCTGATACGATACGGTGTGTGAAGAGTTCCATTTTTGCTAGAACAGCATTTACAGCAGGCATTACATCTTTACCATCAACCATCACTGGCTTATCGCTGCGATTACGCAGAGCAGTGTGAAGAACTGAACGACCTTCAGTTTGGTTGATTGCGTCACCTTTGAACATTGCTTCGATTGCAGATTTAACTTCTGTTTCGTTAGCAAGTGCGAATAGGTGCTGCATCGTTTCTGCATCGATAAGGTTCTTAGAGTAATCGACTAAGATGTCTGAACCGAAGCGAGTAGAGAACGCGTCAAAACGCTTTGCATCTTGAGCGAATAGCTCTTTTAGCTCCATATCTTGAGCAGATTCAAAGTGTGCAGTTAGAGATTTCCACGCTTGTGTTTGCGTTGGGTTGATATTTTTCAACATGGTAACTATCCCGATGTTACTTTAGGTTTTATTCTCAATATCACCAATGTGATAAGAGAACCCCCGATTAGGCAAAAGCTCTATGATTCGGTGACGACAAAGATTTCATCATCACTGAAAGATTCTTTGTAATTTTTTTTCACGGCGTATTATGCCGTATATAACCATCAGCGCCTTGAGATAAATCACGGTTCGTTTTTGTGAACCACTAACTGGCGCTGATTTCGGTTCTACACTGTAGAAGTGTGAACTAAACCCTGTAAATTCAAGTTCAAAAGATAGCGTTAAACCGCTTTTTTGCCAAATACATTATAGAGGATGCTATATGTGGTTTCAGAAGACTATTCACCTCAATGCACGAAAGCGTGGATTTCATCTCATTACTGATGAAATTGAACAACACATCAACGACATTAATTGTCCAACTGTTGGTTTATTACACTTATTTATCCAACATACTTCTGCGAGCTTAACCCTCAATGAAAACGCCGATCCTACCGTACGTGCGGATATGGAGTCGCACTTTAATCGCTATGTACCTGAGAGAGCGCCGTACTATCGACACACTTATGAGGGCGACGACGACATGCCAGCACACATTAAAGCATCGCTTCTGGGCAATAGTGTGACAATCCCCATTACCAATGGTCGATTAGCTTTAGGAACATGGCAGGGCATTTACTTAGGTGAACATCGTGATTTCGGCGGTAGCCGCACCGTGATACTGACAATCCAAGGTGAATAACGCAGAAAAACCTTAATTGAATCAATAAAAAAGAGTGGTGCGTTTCCACGACCACTCTTATTCATAGAGCTTTAGGCCTACGGTAGGCCAAATACTTTTTAAGCTCAGTTGAGCGAGAACATTAGCTTTAGAAGGGCTGGTTTATCATAACCCTAAAGGTACCTTCATCACCGCCTCGGGCTAATTCTGCTCTCACCACAATGCCTTCTACCTGAAAGCGCACCGCGCCACCCAAACTCCATTTCATATCGGTATGCAGTGTTTTTATATCGTACTCATCAGCCACTCGCCCTACTTCGGCAAAAGCAACCCACTGCCACCACGGCAAGTCGTAGTAGTTAATCAGCGGAATGTCTTCCAGTGGCTGCCATTCAGGTAACACACGATACTCCGCGGAATAATGAACTGCAGAGCGACCATGGAATCTGCCACCGGTATAACCTCTTAATCTGTACAGACCACCAAGACGCGCTTGTTCTGTTTCAGGCGGGCGAGCACACTCCTGACCAGAGCAGTTATTCCACGTAGGTGTATCGGCGGTATAGAAATCAAAAGCCAGCACTTGTTGATCAAACCAATCTCCAAGTGGACCTAATGCGTAGTATTGGCTATTTTGAAATGTCCATTTAAACCAAGGGGCACTCTCAGACCAATCGTCAGCCCCTGTCGTCAGCTTTAACAAAGAGTGTGAACCTTTGGTTGGATTACGAGTGCTGTCTCGGTTATCCCAATCAAAGCTTAAATTAAAGCCTGTCGCTTTCTCGGTTTGGTTGAGATCTTTGAGCTCACGCGAGGTATAAAACGGCGTAAAGATAATCGAACTCACGCCAGACTCTAGCGGAGAGGCGAAGCTGACGTCTTTAATCGGTTGGAACGCACCCAAAAGACCATGCTCTGCGACATTCCCCCAAGGCAACAAATACTTAAACTCAGCTTGATAGTTTTGCTCATGACCGTCAGCGATGGTTTTATCCAGATCAGAAGAGTCATTGCTGCCCTGATCACCGAGATAATATGGATTGTCATTAAAACGAGCTTGGTACATCTGAGTACTAAACAGCAGGTTTTGCGACAACGCGTAGTTAAAAGCGGACAAGAACACGACGTAGCTGTCTTTATCGGAATAGAGCGCAGTACCAAACAACGCTGCCTGTGGCTGCCCTACTCCTTTTGCGACACCAGCAACCCCAAAGGTATTACCCATGGTTTCAGTACTGAAGTAGAAGGGAACAAACGCAGAGTCTTTGGGTTCTTTCTCTGGCTTATCTGAGGCTTGAGCGGGAGTAAAAACCAGCGAGGCTGCCAGCGTCATAGCACTGGCAAACCACCTTTTTTTACCGCTCACGATTTCACGTACTCCATCGCGACACGTGAAGTGAGTTTGGTAACCAATTCATAAGCGATAGTGCCGATGTGAGACGCAACCTCTTCAGAAGGCAGAGCCTTACCCCACAAGGTTGCTTCGTCACCCACTTGGTCGGTAGCATCAGGGCCTAAATCAACAGTCAGCATGTCCATAGAGACACGACCTGCAATCGGCACTTTGCGACCATTGATGAATACCGGTGTGCCGTTAGGTGCGGTACGCGGGTAACCATCACCGTAACCAATTGCGATCACGCCCATTTTGGTATCGCGGTCGCTGGTCCAGTTACCCCCATAGCCAACGCTTTCACCTGCTTTAAGGTCACGGACTGCAATCAGGTGCGAAGTCAGGGTCATCACAGGCTGAAAGCCTAGGTCTTGTGCTGTCTGTTCTACAAACGGAGATACGCCGTAAGAGATAATCCCAGGGCGAACCCAATCTAAGTGGCTCTCTGGCCATGCTAGCAAGCCTGCCGAGTTTGCCAAAGAGCGCTCGCCCTCGCAGCCTTCTGTTAGCGATAGAAACAACTCTGTTTGTTGCTGTGTAGTGCCTTTATCTAATTCATCAGCACAACCGAAGTGGCTCATATAGCGCAGCGGTTTAGCAACGTTAGGACACTGATGAAGGCGTTCCACAAAGTTTTGATACTGCTCAGAGCGAACCCCTAAGCGATGCATACCGCTATCCACTTTCAGCCAAACAACAACCGGAGCTTCGAGCTTGGTGTTTTCTAGCGCGCTTAACTGCTCTTCACAGTGGACCACGGTTTGAATGTTGTTGGTGACAAGGATCGGCAAATCGCCTGAAGAGTAAAAGCCTTCAAGCAATAGAATAGGTTGCACAATGCCGCCCGCACGCAGTTGCAGCGCTTCTTCAATACGAGCAACGCCGAATGCATCGGAGTTTTTAGAGTGTTTAGCAATCTGCAGTAAGCCGTGACCGTAGCCATTGGCTTTGACTACCGACATTACTTTACATTGAGGCGCCTTCGACTTTATCTGGCGAAGGTTATGCTCTAGTGCATTGAGATCAATGCTCGCGGTCGCCGCTTTCATGTACGTCATTAAGCGTTACTCATCATCAAATGCAGGACCTGCATAGTTATCAAATCGAGAGTGCTGACCTTGGAAGGTCAAACGAACCGAACCGATCGGACCGTTACGCTGCTTACCGATAATAATTTCTGCGATACCTTTTAGTGAGCTGTCTGGGTTATAAACTTCATCACGGTAGATAAACATGATTAAGTCGGCATCTTGCTCAATCGAGCCCGATTCACGCAAGTCCGAGTTAACTGGGCGCTTATCAGCACGTTGCTCTAGGGAACGGTTAAGCTGAGAAAGCGCCACAACAGGCACATTCAACTCTTTCGCCAAGGCTTTCAGAGAGCGAGAGATCTCGGCAATTTCTAAGGTACGGTTATCAGAAAGAGACGGTACACGCATCAGTTGAAGGTAGTCGATCATGATCATTGAAAGACCATCGTGTTCACGAGCAATACGACGTGCACGTGAACGTACTTCGGTTGGCGTTAGGCCTGAGCTGTCATCGATGTACATGTTCTTCTTGTCCATGAGGATACCCATGGTTGAAGAGATACGAGCCCAATCTTCGTCATCCAACTGACCAGTACGAATCTTGGTTTGGTCTACGCGAGAAAGAGACGCAAGCATACGCATCATCAACTGCTCGCCCGGCATCTCTAGCGAGAAGATAAGAACAGGTTTGTCTTGTTTCATCGCCGCGTTTTCACACAAGTTCATCGCAAAGGTGGTTTTACCCATCGATGGACGCGCTGCGACAATGATTAAATCAGAGCCTTGTAGACCAGCGGTTTTCTTGTTGAGGTCGTTAAAGCCAGTATCGACGCCTGTCACACCATCTTGCGGCGTTTTATATAGAATCTCGATACGCTCTAGCGTCTTCTCTAGAATGCTGTCTACGTTTTGCGGGCCTTCGTTTTCGCTCGCACGACCTTCTGCAATCGCGAATACTTTACTCTCGGCAAGATCAAGCAGGTCTTCTGAGGTACGGCCTTGTGGGTCGTAACCTGAATCGGCGATCTCATTCGCGACACCAATCAGGCTACGTACTAGAGCACGCTGAGCGACGATATCCGCGTACGCGTTAATGTTTGCCGCACTTGGGGTGTTTTTCGCAAGGTCTGCAAGGTAAGCGAAGCCGCCCACCTCTTCAAGTTGCTCACGCAGCTCTAAGTGTTCTGAGAGTGTAATAAGATCCAGAGGGGCACTTTCTTCTAGAATGTCTTTCACCGCTTCGAAAATCAGACGGTGTGGACGGCTATAAAAGTCCTTCGCTACGACCTTCTCAGCAACCGTATCCCAGCGTTCGTTGTCCAGCAACAGGCCGCCAATCACGGATTGCTCAGCTTCTAATGAATGGGGCGGGACTTTAATCGCGTCCACCTGATCGTTGGCTGATTTCTGATTTCTGGTATCCACTATGACTACACTCAAATAACTAATAATGATCGCTCATTATACCCAAGAACATTCATTTGTAATGCTATGGAGTGGGTTTGTTTTAGTCTTAAGTAAGAATTTACCTATTGCTGACTCAAATCACCAAGGGTAGCATTACGATCCTCCACCCATTCACTGTCCTAATGAGGTATGCGTGTCCAAATTATTTGCTCTTAGCCTTGGTCTACTGAGCACTCCATTAGCTTTGGCTAATGACACAGAATCCTCTGTTGATAAGCTTCTTGACTCAATAGAAGTGGCTGAGCCTTTAGAGCCAGCTGAAGAGTTACAATTAGAAGCAGCAACAGAT
>NZ_JAHGAN010000083.1:0-1165 GCF_030248625.1 Vibrio sp. D420a
ACCAATAACCCAAAAACTTATTCGTTTATATAGCGAATACATTAATACAAAAAAGCCGATAACAGTTCGCTGTTATCGGCTTTTTTATTGTTTATTGTTCAACGAACAGAGAGCGGAAATTACTCCTTCTCTGGAAACGCTTGAGCATAGCTTTCCATAAAGTCGCGACGAATCTCCTGTTCTAAATGAGAAGCTTGTTCTGTCGGACAGAAAATCATGAAGTGCACCACTTGCTCACCAGTTGCCCCACTCGTCACATGAATGTGCGGCTCTGAACCCGGAAGGTCTACCCCAGCATGACGCTCGATCACAGCATTGTAACGGCGAGCGACTTCAATAAAGTCCTCACTGTGCGCTTCAATCTGTTTGATCAACCCTGGAATCAGCGGATACAAGTTAACGAAATCTTTCACCACAATAGAAAAATCATGGTAAACATAGCGCTTCATAAAGTTGAGGTTCTTTACCGGGTAAGTAAAAAACATACTGTTAGGTAGCGTGGCTGTTTTACCCGTGTAGTGATATTGGCCGTGGTACAGGTCAATTTCCTGAATCACTGTCGCCATCATATTGTGCTCAATCACCTCACCGCTAATCTTACCGACTTCAATCCAGTCACCAATACGAAAAGAGCGTGAACTTGCTCTTTGGATAGAGCCTGTAAAACAGAGGATGATCTCTTTCGATGCCACAACTATTGCCACTGCAATCGCAGTTAACGACAGTGCGAACTCACTAATTTCCGACTGCCAAAGTATGAATAGCGTGATTACTATGAATGCAAAGGTGCCATTCTTAGTGCGAGACATCCAGTTACGCTGATCTTCAGAGAGAAAGGCAACATCGCCTCTGATTTGAGACAGTGTGATTCGGCGAATAATTAAAACAACAGCGATGATTAGCGCACTGAACAAGCCTTTGTGCGCCAATAAGAAATCAATCACTTGCCACATTTTTTCCATTACAACTTCCTTTGGAATGATGATGACTTAACCTAACAAAAGCGCCCATTTACTGAGCGCTTTTGGTTTTTGTTAGTTAAAAACGGCTTTGTTTAGGCTATCATTTTATTTTTGCAGAAGTAATAAACTCGCCAAAAGTTTCACACCAAATCACAACCGTATCGTACTGAGTGAGATCTGTCCCTTGAGGCAGAGTCAACATA
>NZ_JAHGAN010000084.1:0-853 GCF_030248625.1 Vibrio sp. D420a
CTCTTGCTCAATTTCCCAAGCTTGCTCGACCGTCAGGTTACAGGCGTCAGCTAAATACTTAGCATTAAAACCTTCCCCGGTTAGACGCTCAATGGTGGTGTTGTGGTTAACACTATTACCGGCGTGCCAGTAATGTTCTGCCAATAGAGGCCCAATTTCTGGGTTATCGGTTAAGTAACCAAACTTGTTCGTAAAGTACGCTCGTGTTTGGTATACCGCCATATGTGCCAGCAGGTAACCTTGGTAGGCACAAGCAGCTTCATCAGAAAGTAGGTGTGGAATTGCCATCAATGGACGTGGGCTTGACTCTAACCCTAAGATTTCCAGCTCAGTACGACGAGCAAGCTGAGTTATCTTCTCTGGCGTTAGCTCGTTATCGTTAAGTTGATATAAGGCACGCTCGAAGTATGGAACAACCAGAATACAACGCTCTTGATACGCCTTGAACGGTTGTTTGCTGTCGATCATCGCTTTGATCAATGAATCAGGAACGGACTCGCCTTTGTCATTTAATGCGTACTGTTTTAACCAATCTGCATCATCAAGCAAGCTATCACAGAACATAGATTGTGTTTCCGCATAAGCCATCGACGTTGGTGAAAACTCTTGCGAGAAGCAAGGTGCGTTCATCTTAACGTTGGCAAAATGCGCCGCATGGCCACCTTCATGGAAGAGGGTATTGATTCCGTCAAAGCCACTGCCAATTTGATCTGGCTTTGCGTTACTCGTGAAATTGACTTGTGCAGGTACCCATTGGCTTTGGTCGTAAAATGATGGTGTTGGGCCGTGACAGAAACCATTCGGGTATTTGCCTTTACGGTCTAGCAGGTCGAGTTTCAATGTGGCTTGTGAG
>NZ_JAHGAN010000085.1:0-2669 GCF_030248625.1 Vibrio sp. D420a
AATATTCAGACGACCAAATGACTCTACCCAACGGCGCAGAGATTTTGAAAACGGCACGTAAGGATCGAGTTCGTTCATCACATCGCCAGCAAAAGAGTAGGTGAAGTTGTGACCTAGTAATGCTGACTCGCCTTTCTCTTTCGCTAGGTTAGCCAGACTCTTTAAATGGCTGTCTCGGGTGCGCACTTCAAAGTCATCTAAGATCGAAAATAGCTCTTCCGAAGTCATCTGCTCAGTTTTCACCACTGAATAATCAAAGTAGTTTTTGTAACCTAGTGCGCGTGCGAAAGCATTTCTCTGTTTGATGAGCTCAATGAAGCCGTTGCCGAGCAGCCACTGTTCAAGATCAAGCAGTGATTGGTGAGCAGAACGACGCACAGCCTCACTGCCGCTGTTTCGAATCGCAGAACCCAGCACAGGAAGCGAGCCTTCGACTTGCTCACCTTCTTCGTTGGTGTAGGTCATGGTGTGATTCTGTTTTTTCTCAAACAGTTCAGCTTCGAATGCAATCAGTTCTGCTTTGAGTTTTTGTGCTTCGTCACCCTCTATGGCATGAGCTTTGAAAGTGGCTAACCAACCTTGTAGGCCTGTTGTTGTCGCGACTCTCTCTTCGTTATCTTGAATTAGAGTCACGTTATTCAACTGTGCTTCAACTTCAGCAATTTTGTCTGCATTACTAAGAAATTGAGTCCATGCCGTTTGAGCTTGCGTCGACCCATCATGATCGTCGCTGATCCCCATATAGGTCTCCCAAAAGAAAGCTTCTTTCTCTTGGTGAATAGCGAGGTACTCTTTGTTGAGTTGGTTGAGGTATTGAGTTGGGTTCATGTCATTCCCTTAATTGATATCCTGTTTGTGTGGCTATTTATCAATGTCACTGGCCTTTAATAATGTATTTGTCGACGTCGCGATCTGTTGATTTAATTCATTACAGATGGAGATGATTCATTAAAGTCATTGATATCTAGAAGGTTATTCCTAGGCCACAATGGTGCAAATCATACTTGAACGAGTTGCTCTGCACAGTGACGTCTATTCCTAAATGGTTATTTATTTACTCAATATAAGGCGATTATGGGTTCATTTTATGTATGTTAAGCCGATAAATGCGTGTTGAAATGCAATATATGGAATGATATTCTATTTGTGTAATGGTTCTCAACGTGATGGATTACGTTATTTAAGCAAAGTGAATTTCTGTAGCGGGCATGTATGCTCGCTTTTTTTTGCTTTCCACTCAGAGAGTCGTACTTATTTAACCCGCGCGAACGTATAATTGGGGAATCTCAGATAAGGATTGCTCGATGAAATTCTCTTCAACTCTTTGCCTCTTTTTTGCTCTACTATTCAGCCATGCAGCACCTGCCAGTGAGTCTTGGTGGTTTCGTACTGTGTTTAACAGTGATTTAAGTGCTCCTGATACTGCCAGCCTAATGCATGATGCTGAGCTGTTTGACTGTGGCGAAGAAGAGGGGACTTTGTTGTGCAGTGATGAGACAAACTACTATGATCTAAAAGTGTTTGTTGAACTCGAGTTGATGGAAGGAAAAGTATCTTCAACCAGATTCTCTTTACCCAATTCCAAGTTGAATGATACCAAGGCCCAGCTCTACTTGCGCAAAGATGGCTTACAACTTAAGTCTGCGACCATCAATGGCGTTACCTTCGATGTGTTGAAGGAACTTGAGCTGGCCGGTGAGCAAGGAAATAGCCCACAAAGTGTTGACCAAGCATTGGTGACTTTTCTTAACACGACGCCTTCATCGAGCTCTCCCTTGGACAGCAATAAATCCTTGGTTTGGCATTGGCCAGACAATGAAGCAGCTTTGGTGATGATGCGCCATCAAGATCAAGAGATCATCATTGAACTCACGAGAGACATGGTTAGCCAATAAACAGCCTTTGTCTTTTCTGACGATGTTTTTGTAACAAGTTCACATTTTTATAGTGGGGCGTATCGGCGAAGGCTTTATTAATTTGAGGCTATAATTAAATAAGCATAGGATACGGTTATTACTGATATAGGAGATAACCCATGGTTGCAAAAGTAACAATCGCGCCACAAGGCCCAGACTTTTCTGAGCTGGTTCAAGGATACTGGCGTATGGCTGAATGGGGCATGACTCCGCAACAGCGCCTCACTTTTCTCAAAAAGCACATTGACCTTGGTATAACAACGGTCGACCACGCAGACATTTATGGTGGTTACCAATGTGAGAAGTTATTCGGTGAAGCGCTGGCTTTGGACCCGAGCTTACGCGAGCAGATTCAGATCGTCACTAAGTGCGACATTAACTTGTGTGGAGACCATACTCCTGACCGCAAGATCA
Organism: Vibrio sp. D420a; assembly: GCF_030248625.1. NCBI lineage: Bacteria > Pseudomonadati > Pseudomonadota > Gammaproteobacteria > Vibrionales > Vibrionaceae > Vibrio > Vibrio sp. D420a. The sequence continues at coordinate 2,331 of NZ_JAHGAN010000085.1, forward strand.
ACCATTACGACACTAGTGCTCAGCATATTTACCAATCAGTGAATAACTCTTTGGAGCGTCTCGGCGTTGATGAGATTGACGTTCTACTTATTCACCGCCCAGATGTACTGATGGATGCCGATGAAGTGGCAGAAGCGTTCAACGAACTGTATAAGATCGGCAAAGTGAAGCACTTTGGTGTGTCTAATTTCACTCCTCGTCAACTGGAGCTTTTGCAATCACGCTTAGGTAAGCCTTTGGTTACCAACCAAGTAGAGATCAATCCACTTAACTTTGAAGTGGCTCATGATGGTACGCTGGATCAACTACAGATGAACCGTATTCGTCCAATGGCTTGGT
>NZ_JAHGAN010000086.1:0-4043 GCF_030248625.1 Vibrio sp. D420a
TAAAAAGATCATCATAGGCTTTTTACCTATCGTAACTCTTACCCCCTCATACCTGTACAACAGACCTTGGCCGATCGCCTGAATTCCAGACATAAAAAAACACCAGCCGAAGCTGGTGTTTTAAAACTTTCAAAAGAAAGAATTCGTCTTTTAACTGAAATTACTCAGCAGCAACGATAGCGATGTTCGCTGTAGCAAATACTTCAGAGTGAAGTTGGATGCTTACTTCGAATTCACCGATGTTACGTAGAGCGCCTTCAGGTAGGCGTACTTCGCTCTTAGCAACTTCAACACCTGCAGCTGTGATAGCGTCAGCGATGTCGCGAGTACCGATAGAACCGAATAGTTTACCTTCGTCACCAGCTTTAGAAGCGATAACAACAGCTTCTAGAGCGTTAACTTTCTCTGCGCGAGCTTCTGCAGCAGCTAGTTGCTCAGCAACTTTAGCTTCTAGTTCAGCACGGCGAGTTTCGAACATAGCAACGTTGTCTTTAGTTGCCATAACTGCTTTACCTTGTGGGATAAGGAAGTTACGAGCGTAGCCAGATTTAACGTTTACTTGGTCGCCAAGGCCACCTAGGTTACCGATCTTATCAAGTAGAATAACTTGCATTATCTTAGTCCTCTTAAACTTTTATTAACTCTTACCAATTACTGATGCTTGTCAGTGTATGGTAGAAGTGCTAGGTAACGAGAACGCTTGATAGCGCGAGCTAGTTGACGCTGATACTTAGCGCTTGTACCAGTGATACGGCTAGGTACGATTTTACCAGCTTCAGTGATGTAGTTTTTTAGAGTTGCTACGTCTTTGTAGTCAATCTCTTGTACGCCTTCTGCAGTGAAACGGCAGAATTTACGACGACGGAAGAAACGAGCCATGGGCTATCTCCTGATCTTAAATTTAAAAAAGCGGTCTTCCATAAATACCGAAGTAGTTACGAAGAACCTAAAACAAGTTGAGAATTTTTTAAGGCTTTACGCCAAAAAAGAATTACTCAGCAGATGCTTCTGGCTTAGCTTCTGTACGCTCTTCGCGACGAGGAGCACGCTCTGCACGCTCTTCTTTTTGCTTAAGCATAATAGATTGCTCAGTCACAGCGCCTTTAGTGCGCATGATCATGTTACGTAGAACTGCATCGTTGAAACGGAAAGCAGTTTCTAGCTCGTCGATCACTTCTTGACCAGCTTCAACGTTCATTAGAACGTAGTGAGCTTTGTGAAGCTTGTTGATTGGGTAAGCCATTTGACGGCGGCCCCAGTCTTCTAGACGGTGGATAGTACCGCCAGCTTCAGTGATAGAACCAGTGTAACGCTCGATCATGCCAGCAACTTGCTCGCTTTGATCAGGGTGCACCATGAATACGATTTCGTAATGACGCATTGGTTGCTCCTTACGGATTATTAGCTTCCACAGTTGGCTCAGTCATCCAGAGGAAGCAAGGAACTAAAGATAATTGACTGAGTTTTAAGGACGGCAAATATTATAGAAAGAACCCCTTATTGGCAAGTGGTATTTGGCGAATAATGAAACAGTTTTTCTTTCGCCATCTAGCCATCCGTGATTCTCTCAAGATCTACCTTAATTCGATGAAAACAAACGCCCACCAGCATGTGGTGGGCGTTAGAAACAAATCAATTTAATGAGTGATTTACTGCGCTAAACGCTGACGTACCGCTTCAAACAGGCAAATACCAGAGGCAACCGAAACATTGAGGCTTGATACGCTACCTGCCATAGGGATCTTAATTAGATCGTCACAGGTTTCACGCGTTAGGCGACGCATACCGTCACCCTCTGCACCCATCACAACTGCTAGTGGGCCCGTCAGTTTTGCTTGGTAGATATCGTGCGTCGCTTCGCCTGCTGTACCCACAAACCACACGCCTTTCTCTTGTAGCGCACGCATAGTACGCGCCAGATTAGTCACGCGAACTAGAGGAACCGTTTCCGCAGCGCCACACGCCACTTTGCTCACTGTGGCTGTCAACGGCGAAGAGCGGTCTTTCGGTACGATAACAGCCGCAACACCTGCTGCGTCTGCGTTACGTAGACATGCGCCTAGGTTGTGCGGATCTGTCACACCATCAAGAACCAGCAGCAGAGGCTGTTCATGCTGCGCTAGAATGTCATCAAGGTCATTCTCATTCAGCTGCTTAGCTGGTTTCACCTTAGCGATGATACCTTGGTGATTAGCGCCTTGAGCTTTGTCATCCAGCACTTTACGACCCATTTGTTGGATAGACACCCCAAACTGCTGCAGTTGGTTCAACAGCGGTAATAGACGCTCATCTTGACGGCCTTTTAATACATAAGCCTCGATAAAACGTGCTGGGTCTTTTTCTAGTACAGCTTTCACTGCGTGAATGCCGTAGATAAATTCGTTACTCATTGTCTACCTGTTCGGTTTGTTACGTTAAGGAGAGCAAACTGCGCCTCTCCTTAATTCACTATTCAATATCGAGTAGGCAGTACTTATGCCTACTCCTGTGTTAAGCCTTTGGCGCTTTTGGCTTACGCTTTGCCGTGCGCTTCTTTTTCGCTTTCGGCTTATCGGTACTCGCCGGTTTACGCTTCGGCTTTCTCTTGCTGCTTGTCCCTTCTTCACTGCTACCATCAGGGCGCTTGGTAGGCTCAACTAATGGTTTAGCACTGCTTCCTGGGCGGCGGCTTTTTACAGCTGCGCGTTTTTTGCTTTTCGCCTTTTTCGCAGCATCCGCAGCACGTTTCTTCGCGGTTTTACCTTTACCACGAGGCTTGCGGTCAGTATCGACAATATCAAAGTCAATCTGGCGGCTATCTAGGTTTACCGCAGAGACCTTAACCTTCACTGAATCGCCAAGGCGGTAGATATTACCAGAACTCTCACCAATTAATCTCTGTCCAATTGGGTCAAATTGGTAGTAATCGTTGGCTAGTGACGTCACATGCACTAAGCCATCAATATGCAGCTCTGTTAGGCGAACAAAGAAGCCAAAACCAGTAACGTTAGCAATCACACCCGGCATCTCTTCGCCAACGTGGTCTTGCATGTATTCACACTTCAGCCAATCCGACACTTCACGTGTGGCATCATCTGCACGACGCTCGGTTGTCGAACATTGCTCACCGTAGAAATCCATATCATCAAATGAGTAATGGTAACCACCGGTTGGCGTCCAACGGTCAGTGTTGCGGCCTTCACCTTTAGCAATCAGGTACTTGATCGCTCGGTGTAAGAGCAAATCTGGGTAGCGACGAATTGGTGAAGTAAAGTGCGCGTAGCGCTTCAGTGCCAAGCCAAAGTGACCACAGTTGTCGGCGTTGTATACCGCTTGCTTCATAGAACGTAGCAACATGGTTTGAATCAGTTCGCGGTCTTCACGCTCGTTAATCTGACGAATCAGTTGTGCGTAATCGGTTGGCGATGGCTGCAGACCACCTTCCAAGCTTAGACCTAACTCACCCAAGAAATCTTTAAAGCCAGCTAGGCGCTCTTCTCCTGGAGTCTCATGGATTCGGTATAGAGCTGGCTCTTTGGCTTTTTCTACTAATGAAGCAGAAGCGATGTTCGCCAGAATCATACACTCTTCGATGATCTTGTGAGCATCGTTACGAATCACAGGTTCAATGCGGTCAATCTTACGGTCAGCGTTGAAGATGAACTTGGTTTCTACCGTTTCAAACTCAATCGCACCACGCTCATCACGAGTCTGCTTAAGCACCTTGTACATCTTATGCAGCTCTTCAAGGTGCGGTACTTCTTTCTCGTAACGCTGACGAAGCTCTTCATCACCATCGAGAATCGCGCCTACCTTGTTATAAGTCAGACGTGCATGCGAATTCATCACCGCTTCATAGTGCTTGTAACCAGAAAGTTTGCCGTTCTCTGAGATAGTCATTTCACACACCATACACAGACGGTCAACTTGCGGGTTTAGGGAACACAAGCCGTTAGAAAGCACTTCTGGCAGCATCGGAACAACCTGAGATGGGAAGTACACCGAGTTACCACGGTTAATCGCTTCTTTATCTAGAGCGGTATCTGGACGCACGTAGTAACTTA
>NZ_JAHGAN010000087.1:0-1177 GCF_030248625.1 Vibrio sp. D420a
TGTCTAAAGAAAAATTTGAACGTACGAAACCGCACGTAAACGTTGGTACTATCGGCCACGTTGACCACGGTAAAACAACTCTAACTGCTGCTATCTGTACTACACTTTCTAAAGTGTACGGTGGTGAAGCGAAAGACTTCGCATCTATCGATAACGCTCCAGAAGAGCGTGAGCGCGGTATCACAATCGCAACTTCTCACGTTGAGTACGACACTCCAACTCGTCACTACGCACACGTAGACTGTCCAGGACACGCGGATTATGTTAAAAACATGATCACTGGTGCTGCACAAATGGACGGTGGTATCCTAGTTGTTGCTGCGACTGACGGCCCAATGCCTCAAACTCGTGAGCACATCCTACTTGGTCGTCAAGTTGGTATCCCTTACATCATCGTATTCATGAACAAATGTGACATGGTTGATGACGAAGAACTACTTGAGCTAGTAGAAATGGAAGTTCGTGAACTTCTTTCTGAGTACGAATTCCCAGGTGATGACCTACCAGTAATCCAAGGTTCTGCTCTTGGCGCACTAAACGGCGAGAAGGAATGGGAAGACAAGATCGTTGAGCTAGCTGAAGCTCTAGATACTTACATCCCAGAGCCAGAGCGTGCAGTAGACCAACCGTTCCTACTACCAATCGAAGACGTATTCTCGATCCAAGGTCGTGGTACAGTTGTAACTGGTCGTATCGAGCGCGGTATCCTAACTGTAGGTGACGAAGTAGAAATCGTTGGTATCAAAGAAACAACAGTAACTACATGTACTGGTGTTGAAATGTTCCGTAAGCTTCTAGACGAAGGTCGTGCTGGTGAGAACGTTGGTGCACTTCTACGTGGTACTAAGCGTGACGAAGTTGAGCGTGGTCAAGTACTAGCTGCTCCTAAGTCAATCAACCCACACACTAAGTTTGAGTCTGAAGTATACGTACTTTCTAAAGACGAAGGCGGCCGTCACACTCCTTTCTTCAAAGGTTACCGTCCACAGTTCTACTTCCGTACAACTGACGTAACAGGCGACATCACTCTACCAGAAGGCGTAGAAATGGTAATGCCAGGTGACAACGTTCAAATGACTGTTGAGCTAATCGCTCCAATCGCAATGGACGAAGGCCTACGTTTCGCTATCCGTGAAGGTGGCCGTACTGTAGGTGCTGGTGTTGTAGCTAAAATCTT
>NZ_JAHGAN010000088.1:0-1287 GCF_030248625.1 Vibrio sp. D420a
CTTCGCAGGTTAGCGGGAACTGAAAACAAAAACGGTAGTTAGTGATAAGGTTACATCGCCAAACACAACCTTTCACAGACTACCGTTTTCATGCCGAATAATACTTTCCTATCGTCATTCTGGGAAGGCTTTCAGATCGTAAAGTCTCATAAAACTGATTCATTAATATCTATCACCCTAGCTCCTGACTCAATTGCATTCTGCCCTTGTGGTAGAGCCTCTCAGTCTATCCACGATACTCAGTGGCGAACGCTTAAAGAAGCGATGATCCTAGGCAAACCTGTCGAGTTACTCGTCCAGACTCGACGTATCAAATGCTCTAGCTGTGGCATTAAAACTGAAGCTATCTCTTGGGTTAAGCCATATTCTCGCCTCACTAACCGACTGATTGAGTACATTGAAAAACTACTACCACTTTTACCTATCAAGCATATTTCTGAGCTTACTGGTGTGCATTGGCACACCATTAAAGAGGTGGATAAGCAACGTTTAAAGCGTGTGGTTCCTGACGTTCCATGGGGTCAGTTGCGTCAACTCGTCATGGACGAATTTGCCATATTCAAGGGGCATCGTTATGCCACTGTTATCGCAGATGCACAAACGCACCAAGTGCTCTGGATTGGTCTAGGTAGAGCACGCAAGGACATACGTCCCTTCTTTGAAACTCTTGGAGAATACGCTCAAAATATCGAAGTTGTGGCAATGGATATGAACACAGCTTTTGACCTCGAAGTCCAAGCTCATTGTCCTAATGCACGTATCGTGTATGACCTCTTTCATGTCGTCGCTAAGTTTGGTCGAGAAGTGATGGATAGAGTCCGAGTTGATCAAGCGAATCAACTGAAAGATGATAAAAATGCTCGGCGTTGGATCAAACGCTCCCGTTGGGTGCTACTGAAAAATCAAGAGAACTTAAACACTAAGCAGCAGAGTTATCTAGATGAGATACTTGCGGTCAATCGTGACTTAATGGTGACCCATTTGCTAGGAGCTCAACTCAAAGAGCTCTGGTATTGCAGCTCAGAGAAACAGGCTAATGAACTCTGGGAGGTCTGGTGGCAACAGGTCCATGAAAGTGGGGTCAAACCGCTCATAAACTTTGCTAGAAAACTGAGACCCTATCTTCATGGGATAGTGGCGTCAGCTACATATCATCTAAATACATGTACTTTGGAAGGGATCAATAACAAGATTAAGCTAATCAAAAGAATGGGCTATGGATACCGAGATACGGAATACTTCTTCATGAAGATAAAAGCGGCTTTCCCCGGAAAGCCGCAATGAACC
>NZ_JAHGAN010000089.1:0-4301 GCF_030248625.1 Vibrio sp. D420a
AGCCGCAATGAACCTTTTTTTATGCGCCTAAGGTTGGGTTTATGTTTGCTTTTGCCAAGGTATTATCTAATAGTGTGCGCGAGATACCTATTAGGAGCATTAAGTGAAACCAGTAAGCCGAGATTGGGATGAGTTCTGTTATCCGTTTATTTACGAAGAGAGTCCAGCGTGCGACTTTGAGATCCTTTCCGATGAGCTTTGTTGTCGTATAGGCTTAGTTCTTACCATGGATCTTGAACCACAAGTACGTGACGTATTAACTCGCCTGCAGCCGAATGTTTATCACTTGAATGGTTCGGTTCGAGGAAAGCTGGCGATCACTGAGTTAGAGTTGAGTGAACTTAAAACCGATTATCATGCGATACGTGAACGCTTAGAGGGCGGTTTCTCAGGCTTTGTATTGCCGGGAGGTTGTCGAGTAGCCAGTGAGTTGCACCTAGCGCGTTGCCAAGCAAAGAAAGTGGTAAGAGCACTGGTGGCGATCGAACATAGCGGTAAAAAATCACCTGCTGATATCTTGTTCAAATACGCCAACTTAGTCGCCAACACTCTGTATGCATTGGCGTCGCTAACCAATTTTATCGAAGGTGTGGAAGAGGTAGAATTTGTGAGTAAAAGCTACCCAATGCCGAAGAAATAAAGCTCAAGATAGCGGTGAGCTGATTCTCACCGTTAAATCGTAATTTGCTGCTTTTTAGGTGTATTTTCTAATGATTTTGCGCCTTTAAGCATCGCTTCTATCAGCTCACCGGCATTAAACTTTTCTAGTGCTTCGTGTGCACCTACCTGCTGAGCTCTATCAACACAGATTTCACTTGATAATGAGGTATGTAAGATGCAGTAAGCATGACGCAGCGAATCATCATTTTGCACTTCAAAGGCTAGTTCATAACCATCTAATCCTGGCATCTCAATATCACTCACCAGAAGGTCGATCGCTTGCCCGCGTTGCGCTTGCTCACGCATCATTTTCAGCGCGTCCATACCGTTGTTACAGATGCTATAAGGAATATTGATACTATCGAGAGCATCAGAGAGCTGTTTTCTGGCGATGAGTGAGTCATCAACCAAAAGAATGTTCAGAGCTTTGAGTCGCTCGCGTTCGACGTCGGTCAACATTGGGATCTGAGCATTCTCATATTCTGGGTAGATTTTGGATAGCAGTAGCTCGACATCCAGCATCTGTACGATGCGATCTTCATAGCGTGTAATACCAGTCACAAATACATTTTGACCAACACTTGATGGTGGTGATTCGATGCTGCGCCAATCACACTCGATGATTTTATCGATAGAACGGACTAAGAATGCAACAACAGTTCTCAAGCAGTCTGTGACGATCAAAACACAGCTTTGGTACTCTTGCGGTGAGATTGGACGGAAGCCCACAGCCGCCGACATATCAATGACAGGAACGGTCAAGTCACGAATGGTGACTGTGCCGATGACATGGTGGTGCGAGTAGGGCAGTTGAGTCATTGGCTGAAAGGGAACGATCTCTCTTACTTTCAACGTGCCGATTGCAAAACTCTGAGTCAAAGATAGCTTAAACATAAGCATCCCCTGAGACTGGCTCGCCTTACTGATCGTTTTCGCCATTGTTGTCACCTGATTTCGTCGTTGTTTTTTTATTTATAAAAAACAATGTAAATGGAATCACGCACTGCGGCAAGGGACTTAATCAATTTTACCGTTGTTTTGGGCTTAGCCGAGCTTAATGGAGTGAAGATTGGTCAGTCTTGAGTTAAAATCACCGCATCGCAACACAATGAGAAAGATCATGGCAAGAACCGCAGCAGCGCTTCATATTTTAGTGAAGCATAAAGAACAGGCAGAAGACATCATTAAGCAACTGAAAAAAGGTGCTAAATTTCAGACTCTTGCTAAGAAGTATTCAACCTGCCCATCAGGCAAAAAAGGCGGCGACTTAGGTGAGTTCAAAAAGGGCCAAATGGTGCCTCAGTTCGATAAAGTGTGCTTTACCGGAGAAACATTGGTACCTCACTTAGTGAAAACTAAGTTTGGCTGGCATGTAGTCAAAGTACTGTACCGTACCTAGTCATTAAGCATGTAATGGAATATAAAGGAGCGTAAATACGCTCCTTTTTTGGTACCTGAAGCCAGTTTTACTCAAATATGGCGGAGTTCTTCATCCCAAATGTTGTGCGATATTTTAGGCTACGCCCTGTTTTATCCCCCTAAGCCCTTGCTAGGTAGGAGGATGGAAAACTTAGGCATAGCAATATAATGAACGCCATTCTTAGAGAGAATTTATCTGCAACCTTCGTCTTTTACTCTGTAGTTTAAGGTTGCGACTGAGTTTGGTAGGAGAACCACATGGAGAGTTCAGCAATGTTAAACCAACCAGCCACGGATGTTATTTTACACGCCTTCGATTGGCGTTATGCAGACATTGCGGATAGCGCTGCACTGATTCAAGAATTAGGCTACAAATCGGTATTGGTTTCACCAGCAATGAAGTCGCTACGTAGTGACAAGAACAAACCACAACAGAAACCAACCCAATGGTGGCAGCGCTACCAACCCCAAGATTATCGTGTCATCGACAACCAGTTGGGTGACACCCAAGACTTTGCTGCAATGGTCGATACCTTAAGACAGCATGGTCTAAGAACCTACGTTGACGTGGTGTTTAACCATATGGCGAATGAGTCGAGTATTCGTAGTGACTTGACGTACCCAAATCAAAGCGATCGCAACGATTACCAACAAGACCCTGAATATTACGAATCGATTCGCCTGTTCGGTGATTTGTCACAGCCACTATTTGATGAGAATGACTTTGTGGAAGCGTTCGGCATTAAGAACTGGCGTGATAAGTGGGAAGTGCAGAATGGTCGTATTACTGGTGGCCCTACCGATCCGGGTTTACCAACTCTGTTAGACAATGAAAATGTTGTTGAGCAACAGCGTAGCTACTTGAAGGCATTGAAAGCCATGGGTGTGAAAGGCTTCCGTATCGATGCCGCTAAGCACATGACGTTAGCTCACCTACGTAAGGTATGGACGGACGATATTTGCGAGCAAATGCATATTTTCGGCGAGATCATTACCGATGGTGGTGCAACAGAAGAAGAGTACGAGCTGTTTCTGGAGCCATACCTTAAGCACACTCGTTTAGGCGCTTATGATTTCCCGTTGTTCAATACCATCTTTAAGGCGTTTGATAAGAAGGGAAGCTTTAAGTCGTTGATTAACCCATACTGTTTTGGACAAGCACTCTCAAACACGCGCGCGATTACCTTTGCAGTGACACACGATATCCCAAATAACGATGTGTTCCTTGAGTACATGATGGATGAAGACGCTGAGAAGTTGGCTACTGCTTTCATCTTAGGACGTGATGGCGGTGTACCTCTGATTTACAGCGAGCTCGATACCAGTGGCATTAAAGACCGTGATGGTCAGCCTCGTTGGCTTAACGATTGGAAAGCGCCATATATGCGCGGCATGATTCAGTTCCACAACTGCACGCACGGAGAAACAATGCGTGTCGTTGAAGCGAATGATGACCTACTAGTGTTTGTTCGTGGCGATAAAGGCATTGTGGTGATTAACAAGTCTAAGCGCAGTAAAACCGCCAATCTGACTTGGTGTGGCTCTGTGACGGATACGCTTTCAGGTAAAGTGTTTGAGAGCGATGAAAAGACGCTAACGCTGAAAGTGGAAGCCAACAGTTGTTTGATGCTGCTTGCTACCCCTGAGGATGAATCGGCGTAACTGAACACTCAGACTGTATATTAGTTGTATTAAAAAGGCCGGTTTGATTATCAAACCGGCCTTTGTTTTTTTCATTAACTAACGGTGATTAAACCATTGCACGTTAACGCAAGTTACACGATGAATTTGTTCAATAGCTCATCTTGTTGACGAACATTGTCTGTTTGAACTTGCATCGCTTCATTTGCTTGCTGTGCAGACTCTGATACCTGAGTAGATAGGTCTTTGATCTTAACAGTGTTGTTGTTGATCTCTTCCGCTACTAGGCTCTGCTCTTCCGCCGCAGATGCGATTTGAATGTTCATATCAGAGATGCGTTGAATTGCATCACGGATACGATCAAGTGCCGAGTTCGCTTCTTGAGCGCGCTCTACTGCATCAGTTGCTGTGTCTTTGCTCTGGTTCATCGCGTTCGATACTGAGCTTGCACCTGCTTGAAGTTGTTCGATCATGTTGCGGATCTCAGTAGTCGACTCTTGTGTGCGCTGGGCTAGAGTACGAACCTCATCTGCTACAACCGCAAAGCCGCGACCTGATTCACCTGCACGTGCTGCTTCAAT
>NZ_JAHGAN010000009.1:0-45909 GCF_030248625.1 Vibrio sp. D420a
TCCCTATTCTTACAAATAGTGACTGTGAATTGACTGTGCTCTAAATTGGTTTTCACTTTAAAAAGTGAAATCAAACAGCTCAAGGCTGTACCAATTCGAATTGGTCACTCAGTTCATTGAAATCATTTTGATACCTAAGTATCTGTTTGCCTTTGCTTATAAAAGCGAAAACAAACTTAGTGATATTCATCAACGAGTGCCCACACAGATTGATAGGTTTAAATTGTTAAAGAGCTTCTCTTCGTTGTGACTTACATCACTTCGGAAGAGGCGGCCATTCTAGCGACTTAATTCTCAGTGTCAAACACTTTTTGAAAATTAATTTCTACTTTCTAAAAGTAGAAGCGAAATATCGCTTTAAGCTAGTTGCCGAACTAACATTCTTCGCTGAAGCCTTGTGGCGTCTGCCGTGTCAGTGAGGCGGCATTATAGAGATGTTCCTCACATTGGCAAGCATTTATTGAAGAAAAATAGAAAAATAGAGGCTAAGAGACCAAATAACGCTCAAAGGTTTATTTGTACAAAAATATACGCACTTTTATACAAAATACTCACAACACCCTGTGGATAAGTTAAGCGTTATTATCGAAAAAGTACGTAATCCTAGCTCTTGGATTTAAGTACTCTTGTACTTGTTGTGGCAATTTACTCGGATGAACCGCACTAGAGATCTTTATATCTTTACTTGCTAGATCGATGATAGGAGCTTGAGTACTAGGTACACTCGGGTCATAAATCAAAACATTAGGGTAAAGGATATGATCTGCATTTACTGAGATAACAATACCGATAGAGTCATTGGATAACTGGACTACCGTTCCTGGAGGATACACTCCCATTAACTTAACCAAGTGATTCAAGTTCTCCTGACTATATAGGTGCTTACAACTCTTATATAGATGAGACAACGCTAAGTATGGAATTTTTTGTTCCGCTGGAATCCTATTGTGGCACAGAGAATCAAAAGCATTCGCCACAGCGACAACTTTGGCGAACTCATCGATCTCATTTTCTTTGAGCCCTTCAGGGTATCCAGAACCATCATTCATTTCGTGATGCTGAGCAATCACTTTATGAACGCTTTCAGGCATACCTTCTATAGCACCCACAATATCTACACCGTATTTGGTATGCAGCTTTAAGTAGTTTGCTTCTGGCACAGTCAGAGCTGTTTGCTTTCGAAGAATCGCCACTGGGATTTTCACTTTGCCGATATCATGGAAAAGTGCACCCAACGCCAACTCTTTTAATTGCTCACTACTATACCCTTTAGCTTTACCGATCATCAAAGCAATGACCGAGACATTAAGTGAGTGAAAATAGAGATCTTCAAATTCACCCTTACCCGTCATTAAGTGCAGTGAAACATTATCATCACTCAAAAACTTATCGACGATATCATCAACTAAAGACTTTACTTCTTCAGCGGCATCTAAAGGACGATTTCTGATTTTGGTCATAATGGCGCGCATTCGAGCGAGAGAGCGTTCAAACTCTTTTTCACAATGACTCACTTTACGACGGTAAGAGCTCAAAGTTTCGATTCGCTCACGCTTATGTTTCCACATAGCCTCAGCTTCTAACGAAACGTCTGACATTTCATCTAGAGGTTCTAAAGCGGCTTGTTCTACAGGTAGAGGGGTCGTATCGCTCTGACTAGGGTTTATATAGACGTGCTTAATACCGAGATGGCGAATGACTCGAACTTGTTCTTCATCTTTGATTTTAAAGCTATTAAATAAAAATGGGTGTTCATTCCACTTAACCGGTAATCGTATGTGTAGGCCCGGCTGAATACGGTCCACTGTAATCTTTATGCTGCCCATTTTATATATAACTTTGATTATAAAACTCTATTTATAATTCTAATCAAATGGGACAGCAATTTCATTATGCAACTTTACACATTTAACTCATTGAATCGCAATGTATCATCCAGCGAATACCAAACTTGTCTTCTACTTTGCCAAATCTGGCTCCCCAAAAGGTGTCTGCCAGTGGCATCATTACTCTGCCGCCCTGCTTCAAACTTTCAAAGATCTGCTCCTGCGTGGCAGTATCGTCCGTCACTAATGAGAGCGCGAGGTTATTGCCTTGTAATTCCTTAGCATGAACGCCATCGGACATCATTAGCTTCATACCAAAGGCTTCAAATTCTGAGTGCATAATCCAATCAGGTTCTGCCCCTTCGACCACTTGCGGTGCATCTTTAAAATATTGCTTAGATAAGATGACGCCACCAAAACATTTTCTATAAAATTCTAAAGCTTCGTCGCAGCGTCCATCAAAAAAAAGGTAAGGGGTCAGTTTCAGCATAGATATCTCCTTGTTGTCTATTTAAAACATAGACAACAGAAGACAAATTGAAAGGTAATCTTATGATTTATTTAGGATAAAATTAGTATTACTTAGGGAAATCTATTCGAAAGGGAACAAAGACGTTTGATTACGCCCAGATTGCTTCGAACGATAGAGTGCCTTATCTGCAGATTCCAACCACTCCAAATGGCTAGCAATACAAGAAGAAAGCTCACATACACCCAAGCTAACAGTAAAATTAATCGGACCAGATGAGGTGTCAACCACGTACTTTTCGACTCTTTTACGCAGTCGCTCAGCAAAATAAAGTGCCTGATCAGCCGTCGTACCAGGAAGCAGCACCGTAAACTCTTCTCCTCCATAACGACCACATAAGTCTGAGTTTCTTGCTGTTTTTTTCAGTAACCGCGCTGTTTGTCGGATAACCTCATCGCCAGCACCATGACCATAGGTATCATTAACATTCTTAAAGTGGTCGATATCAAAGATCACTAATGCAGACGGCTGAGAAAGCAACTTTGCGCTTTCATACTCTCGAGCTAAGCAAGACTCCCAATATGCTCGGTTGAATAACCCCGTTAGTCCATCTGTACGACTCATCGTTGACAAGCGCTCATTTGAATCACGTAGTTGCAGTTTGCTACTCGCCACATCCGATACATCCTGTACCATCAGACAGACGTGAGATACCCGACCATTCAACGACGTTAAAGGCGTCATCACTAGGTTTTGATACATATTGATACGTTGATGTGACAGCGGAGAGTAGTTTTTGAAATCAAAGATATGTGGTCTATCTTCCCAGTTTGAAAATATTCGACTTTTTAGTTCACTGCAGGCGGATATTTGAGCCTTAAGCCACTCTTGAGGAAGGTTAGGGACGACATCAAATAAGTTTTGATGAAGGATTCTGTCACCGTTGATGCCGCTGTAGCTCTGCATAAAGCTATTCCACAAACAAACATTATGCTCGAGATCTAGCACCACCAGCCCGACATCAATAGTATCCATGACTTGCAAAGCCCAATGTAACTCATCCATTTCGAAGGTGATTTGACTCATTACAACACCTCCATTAAACGGTATAAAGTCTCAACTGACTCACCGTCTAAAAGCAGTAGCACTTCACATTCAAAATCTAAATGCTCTGCCAGGTAGGTAAACTCCACCGTGAATGCACTTTGCTCTACATGATGGATCGACAAAAATTCATCTTGCTCATTTTTAGAAACGGTAACAGGTTGACGCAGAGAAAAGTCGACCACCAACTGGCTTGCCAAAGAGTTCAAATAAGTCGAAACCAACAAATTAGCGATGTTGAGAATCATCTCATTGTGGTTTGATTCGCTCGTCGGAAAGCCTAACGCATGCCCTAGTCCACCAATGTCTTGTCCTCGCATACATACCAAGGACTCACCATGAATACCATTACCCACAAACCGCTGAGTCACCGCATGTACCGAGTCTCTATGCAAAGCATCAGCAATGATCATATTCAGCTCACTCGCTTCAACAATCCCGACATTCGGCACTGGTAGATCGATAAATTTACCAATACGATCGGAAATCACTGCAGCACCGCGCCCAAGAGCAATATTAGTAACCTCTCGGAACTTACTGAGCGGATCGATATCTGGCTCTTCTTGAATCGAATGTTGAGATTGGACTGCGGTAGGATTTTTGAAGACGTAGCTTTGAATAAGTTGAGTCACTTCGTCTTGATTAAATGGCTTAGCGATAAACGAAGAAGCGCCAAGCTCCATGCATCGCCTTTTCGCTTCTTGCTGAACATCCCCAGAAATCACCACTACATCGGTACTTATCCCGTAATCTTGCAAATACTGGAGTACTTCATAACCGTCCATCTCTGGCATAGTTAGATCAAGAAACATCAGATCGATACTATTTTCAATGACAGTCGCAATCGCTTCACGTCCGTTTGAACACATGAAGGTAACGATGCCGAAAGCTGCTGGCGAGATACAACGCTGAAGAGACTTTCTTGCTAGAGATGAGTCGTCACAAATGACTATGTTCATGCCAATACTCGTATTTTACGCGTAAGATTGAGAGCTTGTAGCAGAACAAGACTCGCGATTGGATCTATCTGTTGTTCAAACAATGCAAATATCAGCTTCAAAAGCTATTGTTTATACAAACGCCAAACTCTCGAGCATTATTTAAAGAAGTTATGACAGCATTATTATGATACAAAGCACGAATGATACCAGTTTCACCCCTCCCCTTCTAAAGCGCACCTCTTAGTTTTCCCCTTCATTAATTATAAAACTGTCAATAATTAGCAAGATCTTGCTTCCATTTATTAAACGAATGAAGAATCAATAAAAACTCATGGGTGAAAAAAAAGTCTAAGCGACCCACGCCTAGACTTACTATTTTGATATACCGTTTAAAAACCATATTTTTGTTTGATTGGCTCGCAGACCAATTTGTATCTCGCATCGGCAGCTTCAGCCCCGGCAAACTCTACCATTGCTTCTGAATACCCCATAGCAGTGCCAAACTCTTCCATGATATATGGATCTTCTTTAACGCTCTTAGTTCGCTCTTTGGATAGCTCAACAATAAATTTTGCGTAATCTTGGTTTTTATCTAGCCCTGCCGCCCAACCAAAGCAATGCGCTGCATCTTGCTTCGGAAATTCATTGAAGTCTTCACCCTTTACTTCTGCCATAGCGGTACCAGCTGTTAGTACTGCGATTAGATAAATGCCCATAACTCGTTTTTTCATCTTGTTTGCCTCATGTCTGAATATAAAGCGATGCTATCTCCCAGCGTATGAATCCGGCCTGAACACATTTGTTATGTTTATCTTTTGCCCCCTGTACTTCCATGCTTTCCATATTGACCCTATGAATCAATTTTCAATTTGTTGGAACTGTGATGAATCTAGAGTATTTACACTTAATTTAACAAAAAATTAACAAATGGAAATGCAATTGTCATAACTAGCTTCTAAGTTAATGTTTTTTAGAGTAATTAACCAAACACCTTCAATACCTAAATTGGCTCATTATTCCGCGCTGGAAAACGCGCATCAATAAAAACACAAAAACAAAGGAAGTTACTATGTCATTGTCTCGCAGAGAATTTATAAAAGTCGTCTCTTCAGGAGCCGTTGCTACTACGCTGACTGCTTGTGGGAGTGACGATAACAACACCGCCGCTGCATCTTCATTCGAGCATGGTATTGCCAGTGGTGACCCAACTCAAACTCAAGTGATTATTTGGACTCGAGTAACCACAGCTGCCAGCTACGTAGACGTAACATGGCAGATCTCAAGATCTGAAGATTTTTCAATCATTGAGCAAAGCGGTACTTTTGCCACGGACACGAGTCGAGATTTTACGGTTAAGGTCGATGTGCAAAACCTCAACCCGAGTACTCAGTATTACTACCGCTTCATGGTGGGCGAGAACACCAGTAGCGTTGGGGTGACACAGACTCTACCTGAGGGCAGTGTAGATAAAGCTTCCATGGCTGTCGTGTCTTGCGCAAATTATCCCGCCGGTTATTTCAACGTCTATAAAGAGATTCTTAAGCAGAATCAAACAGAGTCGTTCGATGTAGTTTTGCATCTTGGTGACTACATCTACGAATATGGCGCCGGTGGTTATGCCAGTGACGATGCCGCTAAGTTGGATCGTGAGCCAAGTAAAGGCACCGAATGCATTACTATAGATGACTATCGAAAGCGCTATGCTCAATATCGCCAAGATCAAGACCTCCAGGCTTTACATGCTGCATTACCAATGATTGCGGTTTGGGATGACCATGAACTCGCGAATGACGCATGGAAAAATGGTGCAGAAAACCACCAAGATGATGAAGGCAATTTTATCGACAGACGCGCCGCCGCCGCTGCAGCGTGGACTGAGTGGTTACCAGTTCGCGAGAATACCTTCTCGAATATGTTAATTTATCGTCAGTTCTCGTTTGGTGATTTGATCAACCTAATGATGCTCGATACTCGCTTAGTTGGGCGAGATCAGCCATTGGACTACTTTTCGCTTAGCGCACCGACGATGGAGGCGATTGGCGGACTCGTTGCACAATCACGCAGTGCTGATAGGGAGTTACTTGGCACTGAACAACTGGCTTGGTTGATGAATGCGTTTAACAGCCAAGATGCCAAGTGGAACGTTCTTGGGCAACAAGTTCTTATGTCCCGTATGGAACTTCCGAGCTCGGTTATGTTAGCAATGTTTCAGCTATTCAATGCCACAGACGAGCAGAAAATGGATGCACTTCTCGCGGTGAACAATGCGATTTCAAATTACCTTGCAGATCCAAGCTCAGATACGATTAAGCTGCCATATAATCTCGATTCTTGGGATGGGTACTATGTTGAGCGAGAACGAGTGTATCAGATAGCCAAAGCGAGTGAGGGTCATTTTGTTTGCTTAGCAGGTGATACACACAATGCATGGACCAGTGAGTTAAAGGATGTGTCCAATAACTCTGTTGGTGTTGAGTTTGCGACAAGTTCGGTTAGCTCTCCAGGCTTAGAAGAATATTTAGCGCTAGACCCTGTTGCGATCGCACAAATGGAGTACACATTGCCGCATTTGGTCTCTGAGTTGCAATGGACAGACATTAAACAGCGCGGCTTTATGCGTGTAACCTTTACACCAGACAAAGCACAATCTACTTGGTACATGCTCTCTAGTGTTAAAGATAAAAACTATCAAGTGACCACAAAGACGGCATCAACAGCAGATGGTGTCACACTCACTCTTGAATAAGATCTTAACTCATTTTTCTTGAACACTTTCCATACGCCAAATACAACAAAGCCCCGACGTGCGTCGAGGCTTTGTCATTTAAATATGGTACCGGTAGGCGAATTGACTGGGCTTGCATTCAAGCCGACACGCTGGATTTCAAATTCACAAACGCCCAAAACGACGAAAGGTCGCTATAAAAGCGACCTTTCTATATATGGTACCGGTAGGCGGACTGATTGGACAGGCATTCCTGTCGCCACCGCGAAGGCAACGCTTTCTAGGCTCCAGATACAACAAAGCCCCAACTTTCGTTGAGGCTCTGTTTTAAAATATGGTACCAGTAGGTGACTTGACTGGGCTTGCACTCAAGCCGACACGCTGGATTTCAAATTCACAAACGCCCAAAACGACGAAAGGTCGCTATAAAAGCGACCTTTCTATATATGGTACCGGTTAGGCGGACTGATTGGACAGGCATTCCTGCCGCCACCACGAAGGCAACGCTTTCCAGGCTCCAGATACAACAAAGCCCCAACGTTCGTTGAGGCTCTGTCTTAAAATATGGTACCGGTAGGCGGACTTGAACCGCCACGCCCGAAGGCAACGGATTTTGAATCCGTCGTGTATACCAATTTCACCATACCGGCATTATCTGGGGGCTATTGCCCTTTCGATGCTTGGCATTATACGTATGCTTATGAATGTCGCAAGTATAAAAACTTGAAATTACGTGTGTTTGCCGATAATTTCGCCACTAAGTTATAAGCTGTGCGCAATGTCTCTTTCCACTTTTGGGCTTAGCCTATATTCTGACGCCAAATTTTTAAAAGAAGTATTGTCATGACCTCTACTAATACACTACCACCAGCTGGTATGTTTCGCCGTTTAGGTGCTCTGTTCTATGATGCGCTGATTGTCCTTGCTATTGAGATGATGGCAGGTGGCGTAGTTGTTGCTCTGCTCCACGCCCTTATGGCAATGGGGCTGTTTAGCCATGTAGGTTACGCAGACGTGAGCGACTTCTTGACTAACCATCCCGTCTGGAGCCCAGCTTATACCTTTTATCTCGTAGCCGTTTGGTGTTACTTCTTTGTATTCTTCTGGACTCGCGCAGGACAAACTCTCGGCATGCGCGCTTGGAAGCTTCGCGTACAAAACAGTGATGGCTCTGCAATTAGCGTCACTCAGGCTCTGATTCGTTTAGCTACCTCAGGATTTGGATTGGCCAACTTGTGTGTTCCGTTTGATCCTAAAAAGCGTGGCTTCCATGATATCTGGGCTAAGACCCAAGTTGTGGTACTGCCGAAAGCACAGTAAAAAAATCGCTCCAGAAACAAAAAAAAGGGAAGGCACTCGCCTTCCCTTTTTCTCATCTATAACTTTCGCCTTAGTAGCATCAAAGCAATACCAAAGAACACGATACTTGGTGCGACCGCCCCAAACACAGGAGGTATCTGGTATACCAAGCTGACAGGCCCAAAAAACTCACTGGATATATAGAAAGTAAAGCCCGCAATCACACCCGATAAGATCCTCGCGCCCATGGTGACGCTTCGCAGTGGCCCAAAGATAAACGAAAGTGCCATCAACATCATTACGGCGATCGACAGAGGCTGCGTTACCTTACGCCAGAAAGCGAGCTCATAACGCGACGCATCTTGTTCAGAAGCTTGCAAATAAGAGACGTAATCATATAAACCACTTAATGAAAGTTCTTCTGGCTTCACAGTTACAATCGCCAGTTTGTCTGGAGCAAGCGAAGTTTGCCAAGAGTAACTCGGTAGGCTCTCTTTGGTAATTTGAACATCATCCTCGAATGAGGTGATCTGCACATCCGACATTGTCCAAGTATTATTACCGTCGTAATCAACCTGCTCAGCGAAGATGGTCGACTGAAGCTCTTTGTTTTGGTCAAAGCTCCACATGTTCATGCCATAAAGTCTTTCATCATCGACCTTGGCAATAAAGATAAAGTCATTGGCGTCACGAGCCCAAACACCACTTCGCGTCGAAACAATACTACCGCCAGAGATAGAGATGGCTCTTAAATCACGAGCCATCTTCTGCGCTTGCGGTGCACCCCATTGACCAAGCAAGGTTACGATGATCATCAAAGGTACTGCTGTTTTAAGTACCGATAGACCGATATCCAACTTAGAGAAGCCTGCAGCTTGCATAACGACTAGCTCAGAACTGGCAGCTAGCATACCTAAGCCGATCAACGCCCCTAATAGCGCCGCCATTGGGAAGAACATTTCGATATCACGCGGGATACTGAGAAGAACAAAGTACAAGGCCTGAAGCAAATCGTAAGTACCGCGACCGACCTTTCTTAACTGCTCAACATATTTGATGATCCCAGATAGACCAACAAAAGTCACAAGCACCAAAGCAGTGGTAGAGATAATGGTTCTGCCAATATATAAATCGAGAATCTTAAACACGGCTTAGGCCAACCTTTTCTTCTTGAATTTTTCTTTCATGCGCCTTACTGGCACGCTATCCATAAAGTTTGCAGAGACAGCCACAATCAACAACAAGGCATTGATTGGCCACATACCAATAGTGGCTGGGATGCTGCCCTCTTCTATTGACGACTTCGTTGCACTGATCGCTAAGAAGTACGTTAGATAAATCAGAATCGCTGGCCCCATTTTGGCAAAACGACCTTGTCGCGGGTTTACCGCAGACAACGGCACAACCAACATAGTTAGCAGCGGAATACAGATAACCAAAGAGATACGCCATTGCAGCTCTGCCTTGGCATTATTGTCTGGGTGGTTAATGAGCTCCAGAGTCGGAATTGCTTCCCAGTCACGTCCTTTCTTCTTAACATCTCGCTGACCAATCAGGCCTTCGTACTCGTCGAAGTGCGTCATCATATAATCAACACGCGTCGGAACTCCCTCATAGCGCGTACCATCATACATAGCGATCACTTGTCGGCCATCACTTAGCTCTTTTACATCACCAGAGGACGAGAACATCACGCTTGGTAGAATCGAATCGCGAGGCGTAATCTGCGCAACAAAGACATTTTCCAGCTTATTACCTTTAATATCATCAATGAAGACAACTGAAGAACCGTCAGGGGTGCTTTCAAATTTGCCTTTAGGTAATAGATCGACACTATTTTCTGCCGCTACTTTTTCGTAGAGCTGCTCAACCTTGTCTTGCGACCAAGGTGATAGCCATAGCGAGTTGAATGCCGCAACGCTCGCTGTAATCAAGGCTAGGTAGAGTGCAGCCTGAATTAAAAACTTATTACCGATACCAGTGGCGTTCATCACCACAATTTCACTTTCAGCGTAAAGTCGTCCAAATGTCAGCAAGATACCGATATAAATACTCAGCGGTAACATCAACAGCCCCATCGCAGGCATGTTCAGGCCAACAATCGATAAAATGAGACTTGCGGGAATATCACCGTCCGAAGCGTCAGCCAAAACACTGATAAATTTTTGGCTAAGAAATACAAGAAAAAGGACAAAAAAGATCGCAAATTGGCTCTTGATTGTCTCGCGGATCAAATATCTAACAATAATCACGCTGAAATTACCTATACAAAACTTGTTTTTTTGATTGAATCACTATAATTTCCCGTTGAACCTTTTATTTTTTAAATTTTTAGCTAAGTGTTAGCGCTCTTCTATAAGGTTAGTTCCATTGTAGGATCCAACAAGTAAGATCGCATTATCTAACATTTAGTTCTATTTGTCTTCAGGATGTAGGAGTACGCATGGAGTTCAGTGTAAAAAGTGGCAGTCCAGAGAAACAACGCAGCGCATGTATCGTTGTCGGTGTATTCGAACCACGCCGCCTTTCTCCTGTAGCCGAACAGCTAGATAAGATCAGCGATGGCTACATCAGTTCACTACTTCGCCGTGGTGACCTAGAAGGTAAACCAGGCCAGATGCTACTACTGCATCAAGTACCAGGTGTACTTTCAGAACGAGTTCTATTAGTAGGCTGTGGTAAAGAGCGTGAACTAGGTGAGCGCCAATACAAAGAAATTATCCAAAAAACCATCAGCACGCTTAACGAAACAGGTTCTATGGAAGCAGTATGTTTCCTAACTGAACTGCACGTTAAAGGCCGCGATACTTACTGGAAAGTTCGCCAAGCGGTTGAAGCGACTAAAGATGGCCTATACACATTTGATCAGTTCAAGAGCAACAAGCCTGAGACTCGTCGCCCACTACGTAAGCTGGTATTTAACGTACCAACGCGTCGTGAACTAAGCCTAGGCGAAAAAGCGATCTCTCACGGTCTAGCTATTGCTTCAGGTGTAAAAGCGTCGAAAGACCTTGGCAACATGCCACCAAACATCGCGAACCCAGCGTACCTTGCATCTCAAGCTCGTCGCCTTGCTGACGACTTCGACACAGTGACGACTAAGATCATTGGTGAAGAAGAGATGGAAAAGCTAGGCATGACTTCTTACCTAGCGGTAGGTCGTGGCTCTAAGAACGAATCTATGATGTCTATCATGGAGTACAAGGGCGCACCAGATTCTGATGCAAAACCAATTGTACTTGTAGGTAAAGGCCTAACGTTCGATTCAGGTGGTATCTCACTGAAGCCAGGCGAAGGCATGGATGAGATGAAGTACGACATGTGTGGTGCTGCATCTGTATTCGGTACGATGAAAGCGCTCGCTAAACTGAACCTACCAATCAACGTTGTTGGTATTCTTGCTGGTTGTGAAAACATGCCAGGCAGCAATGCTTATCGTCCAGGTGACATCCTAACAACGATGTCTGGTCAAACTGTTGAAGTACTAAACACTGACGCGGAAGGCCGTTTGGTTCTTTGTGATGCACTCACTTACGTTGAGCGTTTCGAACCAGATTGCGTGGTTGACGTAGCAACGCTAACAGGCGCATGTGTTATCGCTCTAGGTCACCACATCAGTGGCGTTCTATCGAACCACAACCCACTTTCTCACGAGCTAGTTAACGCTTCTGAGCAAGCAAGTGATCGTGCATGGCGTCTACCGATGGCAGACGAGTACCACGAGCAACTAAACAGCCCATTTGCTGACATGGCAAACATCGGTGGCCGTCCAGGCGGTACTATCACTGCAGGTTGTTTCTTGTCTAAGTTCACTAAGAAATACAACTGGGCACACATCGACATCGCAGGTACTGCGTGGAAGTCTGGTGCAGCGAAAGGCTCGACTGGTCGTCCAGTCTCAATGCTAGTCCAATTCTTATTGAACCGCAGCGGCCATGAGACTGAAGAGTAATCTTCAAAATAATAAAAAGGGCCTACGGGCCCTTTTTTAGTAACTTATGATGGGAAATTAGTCCCTAGCTTTTATCGAGTTTGAGTAGCGTTATGCAGACAGCCACTTTTTACATTGTGTCGCCAGACAGCCCTCAAGCAGAGCCACAAGGTTTTGCCGAGTACGTGCTGTTTCTCGCTCATCACTTTGCTAAGCAAGGCGCAAAACTCTACCTGAACTGCAACGACAAAGCCCATGCCGAGAGCCTTGCAGAAATCTTCTGGCAAGTCGAACCCGAGCAGTTTATAGCACACAACTTGGTTGGTGAAGGTCCAAAGTATGCCACCAATATTGAAATAGGTTACGAGGGCGTTAAGCCCAATTGGAACCGTCAATTGGTAATAAATGTGGCCGATAATCATACAACCTTTGCGAACGCCTTTGCTCAGGTGATAGACTTCGTGCCTTGCGAAGAAAAAGCGAAGCAACTCGCGCGCGAAAGGTATAAAATTTACCGTCAAGCTGGGTATCAATTACAAACAATTGAGATTCAGCATCCATAGTCAAACCTCATAGTTAAAGCTATCTTTGAATTAAGGTTCAAGAAGCTTCACTTATGAAGTTTGACCAAGATTAACCATTCACAGTATCCGTAAAAGAGCACTATGGAAAAGACATATAACCCAACATCAATCGAACAAGCCCTGTATCAGGCTTGGGAAGAGAAAGGCTACTTCAAGCCACACGGTGACACATCAAAAGAAGCTTACAGCATCATGATCCCGCCACCGAACGTCACTGGTAGCCTACACATGGGTCACGCGTTCCAAGACACTATCATGGATACTCTGATCCGTGCTGAACGTATGAAGGGCAAAAACACCCTTTGGCAAGTAGGTACGGACCACGCTGGTATCGCAACTCAAATGGTTGTTGAGCGCAAGATTGCTGCTGAAGAAGGCAAAACTAAACACGACTACGGCCGTGACGCTTTCATCGACAAAATCTGGGAATGGAAAAACGAATCTGGTGGCACAATCACCAAGCAGCTACGTCGCCTAGGCGCATCGGTAGACTGGGACCGTGAGCGCTTCACAATGGATGATGGCCTATCTAACGCTGTTCAAGAAGTGTTTGTTCGTCTATACGAAGAAGACCTAATCTACCGTGGTAAGCGTCTAGTAAACTGGGATCCAAAACTGCACACTGCAATTTCTGATCTTGAAGTTGAAAACAAAGACAAAAAAGGCCACATGTGGCACTTCCGCTACCCGCTAGCAAATGGCGTGAAAACAGCTGAAGGTAAAGACTACATTGTTGTTGCGACAACTCGTCCAGAAACCATGCTTGGTGATACTGGTGTTGCTGTAAACCCAGAAGATCCACGTTACAAAGATCTTATCGGTAAAGAAATCCTACTTCCTATCGTAAACCGTTTAATCCCTATCGTAGGCGATGAGCACGCGGATATGGAAAAAGGCACAGGTTGTGTAAAGATCACTCCTGCTCACGACTTTAACGATTACGAAGTTGGTAAGCGCAACAACCTACCAATGATCAACATCCTAACGTTCAACGCAGACATCCGTGATGCGGCTGAAGTATTCACTACTAACGGTGAAGCTAGCGATGTTTACTCTACTGAGCTACCTGCTAAGTACCACGGCATGGAGCGTTTTGCTGCTCGTAAAGCGATCGTTGCTGAGTTTGAAGAGCTAGGCCTTCTAGACGAAATTAAAGATCACGACCTAACGGTTCCTTACGGCGACCGTGGTGGCGTGGTTATCGAACCAATGCTAACTGACCAATGGTACGTACGTGCGGCACCTCTTGCTGAGCCTGCAGTTAAAGCGGTTGAAGATGGCGAAATCCAATTCGTTCCTAAGCAGTACGAAAACATGTACTTCTCTTGGATGCGTGACATTCAAGACTGGTGTATCTCTCGTCAGCTTTGGTGGGGTCACCGTATCCCAGCATGGTACGACAACGACGGCAACGTATACGTAGGCCGTACTGAAGAAGAAGTACGTGCAAACAACAACCTTGCACCAGTAGTTGTTCTTCGCCAAGACGACGACGTACTAGATACATGGTTCTCTTCTGCACTATGGACTTTCGGTACTCAAGGCTGGCCTGAGCAAACTGAAGATCTGAAGACATTCCACCCTTCAGATGTTCTAGTAACAGGCTTCGACATCATCTTCTTCTGGGTTGCGCGTATGATCATGATGACCATGCACTTCAACAAAGATGAAAACGGTAAGTCGCAAGTACCATTCAAGACAGTTTACGTTACTGGCCTAATCCGTGACGAAAACGGCGACAAGATGTCTAAGTCTAAAGGTAACGTACTTGACCCTATCGACATGATCGACGGTATCGACCTTGAGTCTCTAGTAGAGAAGCGTTGTGGCAACATGATGCAACCTCAGCTAGCGAAGAAGATTGAGAAGAACACTCGTAAGACTTTCGAAAACGGTATCGAACCATACGGTACTGACGCGCTACGTTTCACACTTGCTGCTATGGCTTCAACTGGCCGTGACATCAACTGGGACATGAAGCGTCTTGAAGGTTACCGTAACTTCTGTAACAAGCTATGGAACGCAAGCCGTTACGTACTGATGAACACAGAAGAGCATGATTGTGGCATGTCACTATCTGCGGAAGATCGTGCAAACATGGAATTCTCTCTAGCAGATAAGTGGATTGAATCTCAGTTTGAGCTAGCAGCGAAAGAGTTTAATGCTCACCTAGACAACTACCGTCTGGACATGGCAGCAAACACGCTTTACGAATTCATCTGGAACCAATTCTGTGACTGGTACCTAGAGCTAACTAAGCCAGTTCTATGGAAAGGTACAGAAGCTCAGCAACAAGCGACTCGCTACATGCTGATCACTGTTCTAGAGAAGACACTACGTCTTGCTCACCCAGTACTTCCTTACATCACTGAATCTATCTGGCAGAGCGTTAAGCCGCTAGTAGACGGTGTTGAAGGCGACACTATCATGACTCAAGCGCTTCCTCAGTTTAACGAAGAGAACTTCGACGCTGAGATCGTAGAAGACATCGAATGGGTTAAGACTTTCATCACTGCTATCCGTAACCTACGTGCGGAATACGACATTGCACCTAGCAAAGGTCTAGAAGTAATGATCAAAGTTGCTAGTGAGAAAGACGCGGCACGTATCGAAGCAAACAAAGTAGTTCTAAACTCTCTTGCTAAGCTAGATAGCCTAACGGTTCTTGCAGACGACGCTGAGACGCCTGCATGTGCGACTAAGCTAGTTGGTCAATCTGAGCTGATGATCCCAATGGCAGGTCTTATCGATAAAGATGCAGAACTTGCTCGTCTTGATAAAGAAGTGAAGAAAACTCACGGCGAAATCAAGCGTATCGAAGGTAAGCTAGGTAACGAAGGTTTCGTTGCTAAAGCACCTGAAGCGGTTATCGCCAAAGAGCGTGAGAAGCTAGTAGGCTACCAAGAGACACTAGCTAAGCTTGAAGAGCAGAAAGCGACTATCGCTGCACTGTAATTGGTTAATTAACTTACCAATTCGAGCATATAAAAAGGGCAGATAATTCTGCCCTTTTTTGATCTTGTCGTTTATCGCTAATGAGCACTTTTTAGCGAATCTATACGCTCGGTTAACTCTGGATGGGTGCTTAACCACGCAGGTATTTCAGCCTCATTTTCAGAGCTCTCTCGTAACAACTCAAACATCTCAATCATAGGCTGATTGGTGCCGTGTATCTGCCACATTGAATCCGACGCAAACCTATCCGCTTCTCGTTCTGCCTGCTGCGACTGACCATTATTGGCGACGAAAACCCCGACCCCAGCTAAGTTATCGATCACACCTGAGCTCTCACCTGTCAACATTGCGACAGAGAGTGAAAGCAAGCTAGAACGAACAATCGCTTTCATGACGTGTTGTTGCTCAATATGCCCCAACTCATGCATCAGGATACTATCCAATTGCTGCTCGGTTTCCGTTAGCGCGACCAAGTCATCAAGCACGATGATGGTACTGTGGCTCAAGGCAAAAGCATTCGCACCGAGCTCAGAGGAGCGAAACAGCAAACGGACGTCCTCATCAATACCGATCGCTACCAAATGACTTTCAAAACGCTGGCGAATCATAGTTTGCTGCGACAGTGTTAAGTTCGATGGCTCAAACAATTGCTCATCCAAAGAGACTAACACCCTATCCTCTACCATCTTTGAGGCTGAGTCAGGAAGGTAAGCAACGACTTTCTCTGTTAGCCAAGGAATGCCGTGGGTAAACGTTCCAATGGTCAGCGCCAGTATGACGATACAAGATAGCAGAATCGCCGTAACATTCTTTTCTAGCTTGCCCATCCAATCATGCTGACCATGCTGTTTTAAAAACGCCGTCAGTTCATCACTCGGTTGCGCCACAAACAGCCAACCGTCAGGAAATGCGATCTTACTTGGCGTTGAACCAATACCGACACTGATTTTCACGTCAGCAACGTTGGCCGAACTGCGTTGATTGCAGGCATTAATCACCAACATACCGTCGAGCGATATCTCTAATGTTGCCTCACAGCGTTCAGAGCTGCGAGGCGGATGAGCGACACCAGATAACATTAGCCAATACCAAGATCGACATCAAAGGCTTGTGCAACCTCATCAGAAACCGCTGACTTCACATCAGAGTCTTGGTCAGTAGCGACCAGTAAGTCGAGATCGCCGTACACAGAAGTATTGTCTGCTAAATAGTTCATCGTTCTTACCATAACCCAAGGACGAGCAAGACCTAGCGTGACGACTTGCAGTAAGAAGTTAACCACAACCAAGCTGACGTAACCCTTAACCGTTAGAGTCGAAGCAAAAGTAAACTTAGGCTCACTCTCAGCTTCACTAGATTGAAGAACCAGTTGCGAGAATGTGTAGTTTCGAACACGCACTTTCAGGTACGCGCCTACGGCTAGACCGATAGCAATGAAGCCAAAGTAGTAGCCAATCATGATAACGGCTAGATCACTATGTCCCATGAGATCAAGATACGATTCTGGGTTACTCATCAGATTAACGCCAGCCATCATAAAGAAGGCACCGACTAAGACCGCAGTGATAACAAGCCACGCTATCGTCGCGATCATATAGGTCTTGAAGTAAAACGCGTTTTTGTAATTTGCGCTAAATTGGCGCTCACCATAACGGTAGCCATTCGAGAAATAATTAGCCATACCAACCAAAGACCAAGCCTGTAGGTAAACATAAGCAGGCAAGAGTATAAGAATGGCTGCTACACCAGCAGTCATATTAAGACTCATGGTAAAGATCACGGCAGCCATAGCTGCAACAAAACCAAGCATGGCAAGCATACCACGACCTAATATAGACCAATAAGCACCAGCAACTGTGCCGTGAAACGAAAAGTGTACATTACGGAAGCTCGTCATTGCCGCGTCAAAGCGTGCATTGCTGCGAGCGAGTAAAGGTAGCAGCAGAACAAAAGCCACTATTAATCCCAAAGAAAGCTCAGGAGAAAACTGTTCTGCAATCGACCATACTAAGACACAAACAAGCGCAATAGCACGGCCTTTAAGAATCTGCATTGGCTGTCCATGGTACTCGAAGCTATCACCAGCTATCGATGTATGACCGTAGAAATAGCGTTTATTACGTACCTTGGCCCACGCTGAATAAATTCCAAGCGTAATCACTGATAGCAAGATATTGACAATCCATATGCCAAAGTACTCTTTACCTTTGCCACTAAAGTGAACTTTAGTTTCTAACCCTTTGGTTTCCATTTTTTACTCCATCTGACGTTTATCATTAAACCATGTACATCTAAGTGCACATTGGGAGAGAGCACGCTATAGAAACACGCCATGCTGATCAATCAGCTGAATTGATAAATCAAAGGAAGTTATCATAATTTTTACAAATAATTACAATTAGTTAGATTAGTATTAATGAGGTATTTATCACTAATAAACGCATCCTATTTTTAAGACTCCTTCTGCTTGTTCTTCTTTGATAGCTTCTACCTATCAAAACAATATTAACTTTCCATTAGATTTAATGATAATTATTCTCAATAATAAACCTATCGAAACACATCAACGATTGAGTATTTATCATGAAAAAGACACTAACCTTTGCAGCACTTCATTTTACTATCGCGTTTAGTGTCGCTTACGTTCTGACTGGCGACATTCTAATTGGTAGTTTAATTGCCATGATTGAGCCTTCAGTGAATACCGTCGCTTTCTATTTTCATGAAAAGGCGTGGGCTCAGGTTCCAGCGCTAAAAGCTCGTCAATGGATGACCAAATTAAAAACGGCCAGCTTTGCTACCATTCACTTCAGCGTCGCGTTTACCGTAGTCTACTTACTAACAGGTGATGCCTTTGTGGGCGGCGTGATGGCGATGTTAGAACCAACATTGAATACAGTCGCTTACTACTTTCATGAGAAAGTTTGGCAGCGTAAATCAGAGGTCAATGTTCCTCAGTTCTGTCACCACCAGCACGCTTAAAGTAGAGAGATGTGTCTAAGGAAAAGTCGATAGTCTACTGGTGAATAAATGGCTGCCCTTGACAAAGTTGCGTACCGCAATTAATTTAATTGCGGTACGCAACTTTATTTTAAGGAACAAGTCATCATGAATGCTCGTCAACTAAGACATTATTCTCGCCAAGCTGTGCGTTTGCTGGGGATGCTTGATAAACAGTGTGGCGAGATTGCGCTCACTCCAGTACAGGCACATGCACTTGGAGAGATCCAACTGCAGCCGTTAACCATCAATCAACTGGCACAACGACTGAATGTCGATAAATCTAATGCAAGTCGTACTGTGTCTGGGTTAGGTAAACTTGGGCTTGTGACAGGTATTGAGAATCCTCGCGACAAGCGCAGCCAAAATATAGCGCTGACTCCTCATGGTGCGTCCACCCTCTCGCAACTCGATCAACAACAAGACAGTTTCTTCGATTCTCTACTAAAGACACTTAATGAGGACGAACAGCAACAGCTCAAGCAGGGCTTAGAGGCATACCTCAAAGGCCTAACAAAAGTCTGCCAAAAGGATGAATTTGTGCTTCGTCCGATGACAAAAGCCGACAACTCACAAGTCGCTGAGGTTATTCGACAGGTGTCGGCCGAGCATGGCTTAACTGCTGACAAAGGATATGGTGTTGGAGATCCAACTCTGGATGATATGTATTCGGTCTACGCCCAAGACAATGCGATGTATTGGGTCATCGAGTACCAAGGTAAGATTGTTGGCGGTGGCGGTTTTGCGCCATTAGCAGGTAAGCCTGAAGTGTGTGAACTACAAAAGATGTATTTCTTAGAGCAGACGCGTGGTCAAGGGCTAGCCAAACGTATTGTTGCCCTGAGTCTTCAGCTAGCGAGGCAACAAGGGTATAAGCAGATGTACCTAGAAACGACAGAGTGTTTGGGAGCAGCTATCAAGCTCTATGAGTCTTTAGGTTTTGAGCACTTGGACGGCGCTTGGGGAGAAACCGGCCATGACGCATGCGAAGTTGTTATGGCCAAAGCGCTTTAATATAGGGGTAACCAAATTACCCCTATCGAGATCAGCGCAGAAAGTTGCTCACACACGAAGCTGGGTTAAGGGCAACAAAAGAGCTCTCTTTCTGCCCATCAAGCTCAACCTCTAACTCATACAAGTGCTTAGGGTTGGGCTTATTGATGTCAAATATCACCGGCGCTTCTACCTGAAAAACCACACCGGTGTGTTCAGCCCGCACATCAATAGGCATCACTAATGTCATCCCATTGAATTTGATCGATGCAGACACTAACCCAGATTTGAGAGTCTGGTAAATCACATCGACCTTGAACTCACAACCACCACCGTGGTGCCAGATCTGCTCTGTAACCACCTGTTCTAGTTTGATATGGCGAACAAACTGCAAGTAAGGAGCCTGCCAAATCCCAATACGTGAATCAGATTTAGCAACAGGCGTTGTTGGAGCGACTTCTTCCATATCCTCTTCCAACAATAATCCTTCTTCTTCCTCAAGGAATAAGATTTCAAAGCGATTACGGCCAGCTTGCATATATGGGCGGATATCTTTGCGATACTCTTCTTGGCTACCATCACAATCGAACACGGCCACACCGTTAAGGCGAACCTCGGCAAAGTAATCGACGCCAGCCATCACTAGCTCAACGAAGGGACACGCTAACATTGCGTCATCGACTTCGATATCGTGCATTAAGTGCCACTCTTGAGCCGCAATCTCTTCTTCACTTAGCGTGTCTGGGAGTTTTGCGCTCAGCGGTGCAGGGAAAGTAATGTCATCTTGAGGTATAGAAAGGTCCGTGAGTGGCGATATTTGCCAAAGACCATCAAGTTGCAGCCGCATATCATTCCTTGAGCTAGATCAATTTTGACCGCATTATAATGAATACACGCACATAAAGACATTGGTTTTTATATGGGCAAAAAAATACCAGCAACTAGGTGCTGGTATCTTTCAATTCAGTAACGAGATTACTCTTCGTCTTCATCATCTTGTGGGTAGATAGCATCTTCACCTTCGTAGTAAGTGCCCCAACCGTCGTAAATGATGTCAAATTTTTCCGCTAGATTAACCAGCTTCTCAACTTGCTCGTCAATTGCTTCTGCATTAAGAGCCGACTGCATAGTCGCGTCGCAGCAAAGCAGCTTGTTGCCGTCTTCGTCTTCTGTCTCTTCTGCTTCTAATACTTCAAAGCCCATCTTGAATGCTTCAACAACCGCTTTCTCAAGTACATCGAAATCTTCAGCAAATAGGTGATGCTCAATTTCGTAAAGTGCATCAGGATCGCTACCGTCTTCGATCAGTGCTGCAATGATATCGCGAGTCTCTTCCTTTTGAATCTCAATTAATTCTTCTACTGATAGATATTCATCTTCGTGAGACATGTTTCTGCTCCAGAGTGTTGACTATGAAAGGATCAAATTTGATTGCCACGAAATATGGCATGGATCGCGCAGAAAAGCCACCTAGATCATCGGGCAACAGCAAACTTTATCCCTTATTAAAGACACTCAAACAGAGCCAAAAGTAAAATCGCAATCACAGAAACAAATATTCAACATATTATTAACCAAAAGCACTTTTAGCATTTCATTTCATCAGCTGATCAGGTTGTACTTGATTCGAAATGCCTGATTAATCACTGTAAATGCATACATACAATTTGTGTTACTTGCATAAGATCTCGCTCTATTCAATTAAAGTGCATATTAGTGAATAAAAAATCACTTTACCGATGTTTTTAATTTCTATTTCCTAGATGAATAGCAGCATAGAAACGCAGAAATCGATGATTTGTTTCCAAGCGGGGAAAATAGTCAAAAAATAACAAATGTGAACATATAGTAGGATTTTCATCCAAATTTAATCAAATAACCTATTTTTTCTATCTTTCACTGGGCTTGCATAATGCGATCAAGCTTGTCATAAATAGACGCTGGATTAAAAGTAAGGATGCAAAATGAGTAAGCTGTACGTTGGCTCCGAAGTCGGTCAATTAAGACGAGTTCTATTAAATCGACCAGAAAGAGCACTCACCCACCTCACCCCTTCAAACTGTCACGAACTTCTTTTTGATGATGTACTAGCAGTAGAAGCTGCGGGTGAAGAGCACGATGCCTTCGCATCAACACTTCGTAACCAAGGTGTCGAGGTATTATTGCTGCACGACCTATTGGTCGAAACACTGGATGTTTCTGAAGCTCGTGAGTGGCTACTCAATACCCAAATTTCAGATTTCCGCTACGGCCCAACCTTTGCGCGCGACCTAAGAAACTACTTAGCACAAATGGATAACGAACACCTCGCCACTATCTTGCTTGGCGGTTTGGCTTATTCAGAACTGCCAATTGCTTCATCGTCGATGCTGCCAAAGATGCACCGTCCATTGGACTTTGTGATTGAGCCGTTACCAAACCACCTATTTACCCGCGACACCTCTTGCTGGGTATATGGTGGTGTGTCGCTCAACCCAATGATGAAACCAGCGCGTCAGCGTGAAACTAACCATCTGCGTGCTATCTACCGTTGGCACCCAGTGTTCGCGGGCCAAGATTTCATTAAGTACTTTGGCGACGAAGACCTTCACTACGACAATGCCAATATTGAAGGCGGTGACGTATTAGTGATTGGTAAAGGCGCGGTTCTTATCGGTATCTCCGAGCGAACTAAGCCACAAGGTGTAGAAAACCTTGCTGCGAGCCTATTCAAGTCAGGCCAAGCAAAAGAAGTTATCGCGATCGATCTGCCTAAACACCGTTCGTGCATGCACTTAGATACCGTAATGACACACATGGATATTGATACCTTCTCTGTATACCCAGAGATCGTGCGCAAAGATCTTGATACATGGCGCCTCACGCCAAAAGAGAATGGTGAGATGCGTGTTGAGAAAGCGGATAACTACTTGTCAGCAATCGAAGGCGCGCTAGGTCTGGATCAACTGAAGATCATCACGACAGGTGGTGACAACTATGAAGCGGAGCGTGAGCAGTGGAACGACGCGAACAACGTTCTAACAGTAAAACCAGGCACAGTGATTGGCTACGAACGCAACGTTTATACTAATGAGAAGTATGACAAAGCCGGTATCGAGGTTCTGACAATTCCTGGTAATGAATTAGGTCGTGGACGTGGTGGGGCTCGTTGTATGAGTTGCCCAATCGAGCGCGACGGCATCTAATTTCAACCTCCTCCCTTCCCTTCTTAAAAGGTCAGCCAATATGTGCTGGCCTTTTTTATCAAATTAATAAAATAAATATTCACAAATATAGCATTTTTATGTTTAACTAAAGCCTTCATTGATTCTATTTGCTCAAGGAGCGAGATATGGCTTTTAATCTTCGCAATCGTAACTTTCTAAAATTGCTCGACTTTACTCCAAAAGAGATTCAATTCTTACTGGATCTGTCAGCAGATCTAAAGAAAGCTAAGTATGCAGGTACTGAACAGAAAAAACTGCTCGGTAAAAACATCGCACTGATCTTTGAAAAAGCCTCTACTCGTACTCGATGTGCCTTTGAAGTTGCCGCGTTTGATCAAGGAGCTCAAGTCTCTTACATCGGGCCATCTGGCTCCCAGATTGGTCAAAAGGAATCAATGAAAGATACGGCTCGAGTACTGGGTCGTATGTACGACGGCATTGAATATCGTGGCTTTGGTCAGAGTATTGTTGAAGACTTAGGTGCCTACGCAGGTGTTCCCGTTTGGAATGGCCTTACTGACGAATTCCACCCAACTCAGATCTTAGCTGACTTCCTGACCATGCTAGAACATGGTCGCGGAAAACAACTGCACCAAATCAGCTTTGCTTACTTAGGTGATGCACGCAACAACATGGGTAACTCGCTACTAGTTGGCGCAGCAAAGATGGGTATGGATATTCGCCTCGTGGCTCCGAAAGCTTTTTGGCCTGAAGAACAACTGGTTGAAGAGTGCCAAGCCATCGCACAAACAACAGGCGCGAAAATCACCTTAACGGAAGACGTAACTGAAGGCGTAAAAGGTTGTGACTACCTATACACTGATGTATGGGTCTCTATGGGTGAGTCACCTGAAGCTTGGGATGAGCGTGTTGCGGTGATGAAACCTTACCAAGTCAATATGGATGTGATTAAGCTTACTGGAAACCCACAAGTGAAGTTTATGCACTGCCTTCCAGCTTTCCATAATAACGAGACCGTGATTGGCCAGCAGGTCGCTGATAAGTACGGTATGAATGGATTGGAAGTGACCGACGAAGTCTTTGAGTCAGATTACTCTATTGTCTTTGATGAAGCAGAGAACCGCATGCACACCATCAAAGCGGTGATGGTTGCTACGCTTGGATAGGCCATTAATCTCATAACAATAAAAGGTTGATGTAATCGCTTGCGCTCACAAATTGAAAGCGTATAATTCTCGGCAATTTGTCTGAGAGTAGTGAAAATGACACCTATCAATATTATGACATCGTTGAATATTGCGCGTAAGCTGGCTGGCTTACAAGGTCGTCTATTCTGCTCAGAAACCTCTTTTTAAAGCCTCCCATTATGGGGGGCTTTTTTATGGTCATTACATTATTGTGGGGAAGAAGATCATGGCGAACTCGCTCTATCAAAAGCACATCATCTCAATTCCAGAGCTTTCTCGTGAAGAGCTAGAATTGATTGTTCAAACAGCTGGTCAGCTAAAAGCAGAACCGAATCCTGAGCTGATTAAAAACAAAGTTGTCGCGAGTTGTTTCTTTGAGCCTTCTACACGAACTCGCCTCTCTTTCGAAACGGCGATTCAACGTATCGGTGGCGACGTAATCGGTTTTGATAGCGGCGGTAACACCTCTCTAGCGAAGAAAGGTGAAACCCTAGCTGACTCTGTACAAGTTATCTCTTCTTACGTGGACGCTTATGTCATGCGCCACCCTCAAGAAGGTGCAGCACGACTGGCTTCTGAGTTCTCTAACAGTGTACCTGTGATTAACGCAGGTGACGGTGCTAACCAACACCCAACACAAACGCTTTTAGACCTATTCTCTATCGCTGAAACGCAAGGCCGTCTTGATAACCTTAACGTCGCGTTCGTCGGCGACCTAAAGTATGGCCGTACCGTTCACTCTCTGACTCAAGCTTTAGCTAAGTTCAATAACATCCGTTTCTACTTCATCGCTCCTGAAGCTCTAGCCATGCCAGACTACATCTGTGAAGAGTTAGACGAGGCTGGCATTGAGTATCAACTTCTAACTGATATGGACTCTGTGATTCCAGAACTGGATGTCCTGTACATGACACGTGTGCAGAAAGAGCGTTTCGATGAGTCTGAGTACGCACATATTAAGTCGGCTTACATCCTAACGGCTGCGCTGCTAGAAGGTGCAAGAGAAAACCTTAAGGTTCTTCACCCACTGCCACGCGTCGATGAAATCACTATCGACGTCGATAAAACGCCACACGCTTACTACTTCCAGCAAGCTGAGAATGGTGTTTACGCACGTGAAGCACTACTAGCCCTTGTTCTTAACGAAACGCTGTAATAGGAGAGATATCATGTCTAAAGGAACTCAGTTAAAAGTTGAAGCGATTAAAAACGGCACGGTAATCGACCATATTCCAGCAAACGTGGGTATCAAGGTATTAAAGCTGTTTGATCTGCATAACTCTCACCAGCGCGTGACTATCGGCCTTAACCTTCCCTCTTCTGCTCTAGGTGGCAAAGACCTACTGAAGATTGAGAATGTGTTCGTAACAGAAGAGCAAGCAAACAAGCTAGCCCTTTACGCGCCGCACGCAACCGTGAACCAGATTGAAGAATACGAAGTAGTAAAAAAGCTAGCTCTAGAGCTGCCAGACCAGATCAACGATGTATTTGAATGCCCGAATACCAACTGCATTACTCACAATGAGCCGGTCGAAAGCAGCTTTAAGATCTTTGAAAAGAATGACGATATTCGCCTGAAGTGCAAATACTGTGAAAAGGTTTTCTCTCGCGAGATCGTTACTGAGAGATAACATCTCCTTGTAGCACGTAAAGAATATGAAAACTATGAAATACCTCGCCTGTGCGGGGTATTTTATTCTTTACCTAATGCCGCTTTGAAGGCACACTGAATTTCGCTTTTTATCTAATAAAATGATGGAACCTATAATGACTAAAGTACTTCACACAGAATCAGCTCCAGCAGCAATCGGCCCATATGTACAAGGCGTTGACCTAGGCAACATGGTACTGACTTCAGGTCAGATCCCAGTAAACCCAGCTACTGGTGAAGTGTCTTCTGACATCGCAGAACAAGCTCGTCAATCTCTTGAAAACGTTAAAGCCGTTGTTGAAGCGTCTGGCCTAACAGTAAAAGACATTGTTAAGCTAACTGTATTCGTTAAAGACCTTAACGACTTCGGCACAGTAAACGAAGTTTACGGTAAGTTCTTCGATGAGCACGACGTAGCAAACTACCCTGCACGTTCATGTGTTGAAGTAGCACGTCTTCCTAAAGATGTTGGTATCGAAATCGAAGCTATCGCAGTTCGCAAATAGTCTCGCTCAGATACAAAAAAGGTTGCCACTGCGGCAACCTTTTTTAATATCTGAAAAACGCTAAAGCGATTGGTATTACTTGCTGTTGAGAGCTTTTACTTCTTCATCAAGCTCTGCCAGTTTTGCTTTCATCTGCTCGCGGCACTCATTCGCTAGTTCACGAACATTCGACTTATCAAAGCCTTCAACGCTAACTGGTGGTAGCATCTCCACGATAACATGACCATTATTCCAACGGTTCAGTTTGATTCCACCCGTCGAGCTACATACGATTGGGATAATTGGTAAGCCAGCACCAATTGCTGCGTGGAATGCACCGGTTTTAAACGGCAATAGACCACGACCACGAGAGCGAGTTCCCTCAGGGAACATCCACACCGAAACATCACTGCCTTTTAGGTTATCAACCACTTGATCAATCGTACCAACAGCTTTACTGCGGTTAGCGCGGTCAATTAGGATGTTGCCCGTTAGCCAGTAAAGCTGACCAAACAGTGGCATCCAAGCTAGGCTCTTCTTACCAACAGTAACCACTTTCGGTGTTACCGCCGAAGAAACTGTAAATAGGTCCCAGTTGTTTTGGTGGTTAGCAATGTAGACATGTTGACCACGAGAGTACGCGTCCTCTGGAATACGTAAGTCCAGGGTGATACCGAAGATCTTTGACATACGGCCAAAGTAGCGACCGAAAGTGAATACGTGCTTTGGATTACGTGGGCTTAACAAGCAGTAACCACAACCAAACACAAACATGAAAATCGCAAATATTGCTACAGCGAAAATACGTAATATTGCTATCATTTTGTTCCTCAACAACCGCTTAACTAGGTCTGTTTTTATTACGCATGATGGTAACAGAGTCGTAAGCGGCAAAATACAATAAAAAAGCCGAAACCAAAGTTTCGACTTTCTTTTTTATTATCTCGTCATACGTCGTGGTATCGAGGCTTAGTTCGATTCACGAAAACGCGTGATGTTAGCGCCCAGTGCCGACAACTTATCTTCAATCTTATCGTAGCCACGATCGATGTGATAAATACGGTCAACAATGGTTTCACCTTGAGCGATACAGCCAGCAATCACTAAGCTTGCTGATGCACGTAGGTCCGTTGCCATCACTTGTGCACCACTCAGTTTTTCAGTCTCACCACAGATCGCAGTATTACCTTCAATCTCAGCTTTTGCGCCCATACGTTGTAGTTCAGGGATGTGCATGAAACGGTTTTCGAAAATCGTTTCAGTGATCACGCCACTGCCCTTCGCCATCATGTTTAGCAGCGTAAACTGAGCCTGCATATCAGTCGGGAAGCCAGGGTGTGGTGCTGTTACGATCTTAACCGCTTTCAGTTCACGGTCAGTCATATCAAGACTGATCCAATCTTCACCAGTTTCAATCTTAGCACCCGCTTCTTCAAGCTTAGCAAGAGCCGCTTCAAGTAGATGCGCGCTAGTATTACGACAAACCACTTTACCGCCCGAAACAGCAGCCGCCACTAGGAAAGTGCCCGTCTCAATGCGGTCAGCAACCACAGCGTGCTTACCACCACCAAGGCGTTCAACACCTTCAATTGTGATGGTGTCCGTACCAGCGCCAGAAATCTTCGCGCCTAGCTTGTTTAGGAATTCTGCAGTATCGACAATTTCAGGCTCACGCGCTGAGTTATCTAATACTGTTGTACCTTCTGCCAATGTTGCTGCACACATAATGGTGATGGTTGCACCAACGCTAACCTTATCCATTACGATGTGAGCGCCTTTTAGCCGACCATCAACATTCGCTTTCACATAGCCGTCTTCTAGAGTGATTGTTGCACCTAGCTGCTCTAGACCGTGAATGTGAAGATCCACCGGACGAGCACCAATCGCACAACCACCAGGCAGTGAAACTTGGCCTTGACCAAAACGTGCCACTAGTGGACCCAAAGCCCAAATTGAAGCACGCATTGTTTTTACTAAATCGTACGGAGCGCAAAACTCGTTAATTTCGCTACCGTCGACATGTACGCTCCCGTTACGTGACACTTTTGCACCTAGGCGCTTAAGTAGCTCCATCGTGGTGTCGATATCACGTAGGTGAGGAACATTACTTACTTCAACTGGCTCTTCCGCCAAAATTGAAGCAAACAAAATAGGTAGTGCAGCATTTTTTGCACCAGAGATCGTCACTTCACCGTTTAACGGCTGATCCGATCCAATAACTCGAAACTTTTCCATCATAAACCTTAAAGTGACATCAGTTTCTTATCACGTTCCCACTCTTCTGGCGTATATGCCTTGATAGAAAGAGCATGGATGTCATTGCGTTGAATGTATTCCATTAGTGGGCCGTAGATCAGCTGCTGCTTCTTAACACGGTTCATGCCGTCAAAACATGCATCCACTGCAACAACTTCGTAATGGCTGCCTTCACCCTTCACAATAATCTCTTGAAGGTTAAGTGCCTCTGCTAATAATTCTTGTACTTTTGTGCTGTCCACAAATAGCTCCTGCCTAATCTTTTAAGTGTTCTGCCATCATTGGCTGGATATTGCTCAATTGGAAC
The DNA here is from genome assembly GCF_030248625.1 of Vibrio sp. D420a. Classification (NCBI taxonomy): domain Bacteria; kingdom Pseudomonadati; phylum Pseudomonadota; class Gammaproteobacteria; order Vibrionales; family Vibrionaceae; genus Vibrio; species Vibrio sp. D420a. The sequence continues at coordinate 28,881 of NZ_JAHGAN010000009.1, forward strand.
AACGTTCGTAATTGTTCTGGCACGAAACTGAGCATTATATGACAGTTTTGATTTTTTGCATGCTCTATTAAGTGAATTAGCATCACCATTCCTGATGAATCGATGCGCTCAACCGTGTTGAGGTTCACTTGCACGCGAGATTCTGTCGTTTTCCATGCCTGTAATGTGCGCCAAATTGCAGGCACGCTGTCGCGGTCTAAATCGCCACTCAGCTGAAACTCGACGGAGCTAAGCTTGCTCCATTGCGTTTGACTCATTTCTTCGAGCTCTCAAAACGAATAGGTTGTGCCGCTAGCTGCTCTAATTCTTTAGCAACGGATAGAATTCCTTGTTGGCGAATCTTAGTGTTCCATTCTGACTGCTTACTTGAAAGTAGACTAATTCCCTCAGCAACCATATCAAAGGCTTTCCACTCACCGGTTTTCTTATCTTTGCGTAGCTTGAATTCAAGCTTGATGTTCGGTCTTGGCGAATCAATGATGTCGACCTTGATGCTGGTAATACGGCTATCAGGTTTGATCTTCGGCTCTGGGCCAAACTGAATGGTTTGATCCGTGTATTGCGTTAGTACCTGAGCGTAAGAAGAAACGAGATATTTACGAAACGCACCAATGAAAACACGCACGTCATCTTTCTTGGCACCTTTCAGGTTTGGGCCCAATAGTTTCAGCGCTGCGTATTGTGCGTTGACATAAGGCATCAGCTCTTCTTCAACAATCACCTTCAACAACTCAGGGTCTTGTTTGATGTTCTCTTGCTCCGCCTTTAGACGATTAAATGCCACCTCAGACACCTGAGTCATCATTTGATAAGGTTGTGTACGGTCGATGCTCTCTTCTGCCACAACATTGGTCGCAAAAATCATAGCTACGACCATCATAAACATTCTTTTTAACATGAATCTATTCCTCAGTTGTCGATTCATCAGAGCCGCCAACGCTGTAAAGCACTTGGCCAATCAGATCTTCTAATACTAATGCAGATTTGGTGTCTTCGATAACATCACCATCAACCAGCATCTCTTCATCTTCAAAGACAAAGCCTGGTACAAGGCTAATGTACTGCTCACCAATCAAACCTGATGTCAAAATCTGTGCACTTGACGTTTCAGAGAATTGATCATATTTCGCATCAATCGATAGCTCGACGACAGGCAGATAGCTTTCTGCATCTAGCTGAATGCTGTTTACACGACCAACAACAACCCCACCCACTTTAACAGGAGAGCGCACTTTCAAGCTGCCGATATTATCGAACGTCGCTTTTAGTGTGTAAGTATGGTTGGAACCTAGCCCTTTCACGTCAGCGACTTGAAAGATCATGATTAAGATTGCGCAAATTCCCGCGATAACAAAGCTACCGACCCATAATTCTAATTTTCGAGTTTGTTGCATGATTAATTCCCGAACATCAATGCTGTAAGAACAAAATCTAGCCCTAGTACTGCTAGAGAAGAGTGCACCACGGTACGCGTGGTTGCACGGCTAATACCTTCCGAGGTTGGTATTGCGTCATAACCATTAAACAGAGCAATCCAAGTCACGGTAATCGCAAACACCATGCATTTGATCATGCTGTTGCCAATATCTCGACCTAGCTCTACTGAAGATTGCATTGCCGACCAGAAGCTGCCGTGGTCGATGCCTTTCCAATCCACACCAACCAGTTGACCGCCCCAAATACCGACCGCCATAAAAATCATGGCCAACAGTGGCATTGAAATAAGACCAGCCCAAAGTCGCGGTGCGATAACGCGTTTTAGAGGATCAACTGCCATCATTTCAAGGCTGGAGATCTGCTCGGTCGCCTTCATCAAGCCAATCTCGGCCGTTAACGCAGAGCCTGCTCGTCCTGCGAAAAGTAGAGCTGTCACCACTGGTCCTAATTCACGTAACAGTGATAGCGCGACCATCTGGCCGAGGTTACCTTCTGCACCATAATCAATCAGTACCACGTAGCCTTGTAGGCTGAGTACCATACCGATAAACAGTCCAGAAACGACGATGATCGCCAGCGACTGAACCCCTACGCTATATAACTGCTTCACCAACAGCGGGAAGTTTTTTAAGCGCGGAATGCCGAAGAAAGCGCCCCACAACATTAAGCTTGCACGACCAAATGCTTCGCACATAGCTAATGTTCGGCGACCGACTACAGCGATATAATTTACAAACATCTAGAATAGATCCTTCTCTAAACTTTGAGCTGGGAAACGAAACGGCACAGGGCCATCTGCTTCACCATTTAAGAACTGCTGTACTCGTGGATCTTCATTTTTTCGCAGCTCTTCAGGTGTCCCTTTCGCAATAATCTTGCCATCGGCGAGCAAGTAAACCCAATCGGCAATGCTCATCACCTCTGGAACATCGTGTGAAACAACAATCGAGGTGAGGCCTAGCGCTTGATTAAGATTACGAATCAGTTCAACCAGAACACCCATGGTGATAGGGTCCTGCCCCACAAAGGGTTCGTCGTACATAATAAGGTCGGGATCGAGAGCGATTGCTCGCGCCAACGCCGCACGCCTTGCCATACCACCAGATAGTTCACTCGGCATCAACTGTGCTGCGCCACGCAGTCCAACGGCCTCAAGTTTAAGCAGCACAATGGTACGAATCAGCGATTCATCCAGTTCAGTGTGCTCACGCAGCGGAAAGGCAACGTTATCGAAGACATTGAGATCAGTAAAAAGTGCCCCGGACTGGAACAACATGCTCATTTTTTTACGAGCTTGGTAGAGCTTACGGCGCGACAAACTAGGAATGTTCTCGCCATCAAACCAAATTTCACCATGGTCTGGAGGGAGCTGACCACCAATTAAGCGCAGCAAGGTCGTTTTACCGATCCCTGATGGTCCCATGATGGCTGTCACTTTTCCTTTAGGAACTTCGAGATCGATATTATCGAAGATCACTCGTTCCCCTCGAGAAAAGCTGAGGTTCTTAACTTTCACAAGCTCATTCTTTAGCATGCTTTTGTTATTTCCTTGCTCTAAAAAACGCCAATAATTGTGCTCATGATAAGTAGTCTGAATGAGAATTAAAAGCACTGTTCGATTAATTGTAGCAAATCAAAACATCGAGCAGGGAATTGAAAGTATTAAGAAATATCCCTACAAATGCACTTTCTTTACAACTTAGTCAGAATTAATTGAATCCGTGACTTCCCTTTTATCTAGCAACACGTCAAAATTAGCGGTTAATTGTCCATTTTTTATTAATTTTTAGGAATCATCATGCTTGAAGCGATTGCGTTTCTTATTATCGGCCTAGGTTTTTTGGTGTGGAGTGCAGATAAACTGGTTTACGGTGCTGCGGCATTGGCTCGCAACTTCGGAATCTCTCCCCTAGTTATCGGTATGACGATTCTTGCAATGGGTTCTTCTGCCCCTGAAATGATGGTTTCTGCAACCGCAGCACTTGACGGAAAAACTGATACCGCCGTAGGTAACGTGCTTGGCTCAAACATCGCCAACATCGCGCTGATTTTAGGTATTACTGCGCTTATCAAGCCGCTTTCAATTAGTTCTGCAGTGATCCGCCGTGAACTGCCGTTAATGATTGGTGTCACACTACTAGCTGGTGCACTTCTTTGGGATAGCTACCTTGGCTTCTACGAAGGTATTCTTCTATTTGTACTGTTTGCAGCATTCTTGTTTGCAATGCTGCAGATTAGCCGTCGCGAAAAAAGCAACGGCGATGCCTTTATCGAAGAGCAAGAATCTGAGATTCCTGAAGGTGTTAGCAACATCAAAGCCGCAATGTGGGTGGTTGTTGGTCTAATTGTCTTGCCTATCTCAGCGGATATGTTGGTGAACAACGCCGTCGTTATCGCGAAATACTTTGGTATGAGTGACCTTGTTATCGGTCTAACCATTATCGCGGTGGGTACGAGCCTTCCTGAATTGGCCGCTTCACTTGCAGGCGTAATGAAGGGTGAAGATGATATGGCTGTCGGCAACATCATCGGCTCTAACGTATTCAACATCCTTGCGGTTATGGGTATCCCTGGCATCCTAAACCCTTCTATTCTAAGCGAATTTGCAATGGGTCGTGACTTCTGGGTCATGCTCGGTGTTTCTCTGCTATTGGTTGTTATGGCGCTTGGCAAGTCACGCAGCGTCAACCGCATTGAAGGTGGCGCACTTGTGGTTTGCTTCTTGGCATACCAAGGCTACCTGCTGATGAACATGTCAGCGTAATCACAAACCAAGTATTCCTTTTATAAGACTCTGGAGTATCTGATGTCTCAGTCATTCGATTACCGTAGTGTTGCGAAACAAGTACTAGAGATTGAGGTTGCTGGCCTCAATCAACTAGACCAGTACTTTAATGAAGACTTCTGTCGCGCGTGTGACCTCATCCTCAACAACCAAGGCAAAGTGGTTGTGATGGGCATGGGTAAATCTGGCCACATTGGCAATAAGATTGCTGCGACACTGGCGAGCACAGGCACCTCTGCGTTTTTTGTTCACCCAGGTGAAGCCGCACATGGTGATTTGGGTATGGTTGAACCGGGCGACATCGTACTTGCGATCTCTAACTCCGGTGAATCAGATGAAATTCTTAGCCTATTTCCAGTGCTAAAACGCCTGAACATCAAGATTATCAGTATGACTGGCAAGCCAAAGTCAAACATGGCGACCCTGTCAGATATCCATCTTCAAATTACCGTACCGGAAGAAGCGTGCCCACTTGGTCTTGCGCCAACCAGTAGCACAACAGCGACTCTCGTTATGGGTGATGCACTGGCTGTCGCTCTGCTGCAAGCGCGTGGCTTTACAGCGGAAGATTTTGCTCTGTCACACCCAGGTGGTGCACTTGGCAGACAACTACTATTGAAGCTTGAAGATATTATGCATACCGGTGATGCACTACCTATGGTATCTCCGAATGCTCTCGTCCGTGACGCCCTGCTTGAGATCTCTCAGAAAGGCTTAGGCATGACCGCTGTTGTTGATGACCAAGGCAAAATGCTCGGTATCTTTACCGATGGGGATTTACGCAGAATCCTCGACAAACGCATCGATATTCACACTACTCAGATTGGCGATGTGATGACTCAAAACCCAACTGTAGCTGATCCAAACATGTTGGCAGTCGAAGGCCTTAACTTAATGCAAGAAAAAAGCATCAACGGGTTAATGCTTTGCCAAGATGGTGCGCTTGTTGGTGCGCTAAATATGCACGACCTACTGAAAGCAGGAGTAATGTAATGACTCAGACAGTATCAACACTTTATGGCTCAGTAGATGCGGACGTTTTTCAGATCGCGAAAGAGATAAAGCTGCTAATCTGTGATGTAGATGGTGTGTTTTCTGATGGCCTTGTTTACATGGGTAACCAAGGTGAAGAGCTTAAAACCTTTCATACCCGCGACGGCTACGGTGTTAAATCTCTAATGAATGCAGGGATTGAAATCGCCATCATTACCGGGCGCCAATCACAAATTGTCGAAAACCGCATGACAGCTCTCGGTATTAAGCTGATCTATCAAGGTCAAGACGACAAGGTTAAAGCTTATCAAGATATCTGCGATAAACTGAATATAGCTCCAGAACATACTGGCTACATCGGCGATGACCTGATTGACTGGCCAGTGATGGAAAAAGTGGCATTGAAAGTGTGTGTCGCGGATGGACACCCACTACTGGTTCAACGAGCAAACTACGTTACCAATATCAAGGGGGGTCATGGCGCGGTACGTGAAGTCTGTGACCTTATTTTACAAGCAAGGGATGAGCTAGACGTGCACAAAGGTCTAAGCATATGAGTTTAACTCGTATTATCTATTTAATTCTGTTGTTTATTGCTTCTTGGTCAGCTTATTACCTGTATGACAAAGAGCAAAGCACCGCAATTCAGGTTGCTCCTAATCTGGAATTGCCTGTATTCAGCGGAAGAAATCTAGATAATATCAGCTACGACCAAGCAGGCATTCGTAGCTATCAAATAGAATCAAGTCATCTAGAACACTACTCCAAAAGTGGCGATACCATTTTTGAAAACCCGGTGCTCTCGGTATTTCGTGATGGCCACACAATCGAGTGGCAGATGACCGCAAGGCGTGCTGTACTCGACGACGACCAAACGTTGACACTTTATGATAATGTAATAGTGAAAAACCTATTACCAGAAGCCAGCTTCGACAACATGACTATGGATAAGTTGGTTGTTGAGCTCACTAGCCGAGACTTTCATTCCGAAAGTACAGTTCGTCTGATCGGCCCATTATTTGAAACTGAGGGACAAGCTATGAAGGGCAACTTCGATAGCAACACTGCAACCCTCTTTGAAACTGTTCAAGGTAGATATGAAACTCTTACACCTTAGTTTACTTGCTTTCGCGTTTGCAGCGCCAAACGCCCTTGCTCTGTCATCAGATACGGAGCAGCCTGTTTACATCGATTCAGACAGCCAACAGCTCGATATGAAGAGCAACAAGGTGACGTTTGAAGGCGATGTGAAACTTAAGCAAGGCAGCATTAATATTAACGCTGACAAAATCATCGTTACGCGTAATGCAAGCAGCGGTGAAATCGAGGCGATTCAAGGTTTTGGTAAACCAGCGCTTTTTTCACAGCTTACCGACGATGGTAAAACGCTAAGCGGACAGGCGTTTGAGCTGAATTATCAGCTGAGTACAGACAAGCTGATCATGACCAAAGAGGCACAACTGTCTCAAGACGGTAACCTAATTCGTGGTTCTAAGATCACCTATCAGATCTCTTCACAAAAACTGGTTGCTGACAGCGATAAAAACGAGCGTGTTTCAACCGTTCTTCAACCAGCACAAGTGAACAAATAACTATGGCAGTCTTAAAAGCGCAAAACTTGGCTAAGACCTACAGCAAACGTAAGGTTGTAACAGACGTAAGCCTGCAAGTTGAATCTGGACAAATCGTCGGCCTGCTGGGCCCTAACGGTGCCGGTAAGACCACCTCTTTCTACATGATCGTTGGTTTGGTTGCGCGTGATGAAGGCACCATCAGCATCGATGATAATGACATCAGTATTCTACCGATGCATAGCCGCTCACGTTTAGGTATCGGCTACCTACCTCAAGAAGCGTCGATCTTCCGTAAGCTCTCAGTTGAAGACAACATCATGTCGGTGCTGCAAACGCGTAAGGAATTAACGCCAGAAGAGCGCCAAGATAAACTAGAAGACCTGCTTGAAGAGTTCCATATCCAACACATTCGTACCAGTAACGGTATGGCACTGTCTGGTGGTGAGCGACGTCGTGTTGAGATTGCTCGCGCTCTGGCTGCGAACCCTCAGTTTATTCTGCTCGATGAACCGTTCGCGGGTGTAGACCCAATCTCAGTTATCGATATCAAGAAAATCATTGAACACCTACGCGATCGCGGTCTGGGTGTATTGATCACTGACCATAACGTTCGTGAGACGTTAGACGTGTGTGAAAAGGCTTATATTGTGAGCCAAGGACACTTGATTGCGGAAGGTTCACCGGAGGATGTTCTCAATAACGAACAGGTGAAACAAGTTTATCTAGGCGAACAATTCCGTCTATGATTATATAGAGCGTATCGAGAATTCTAAGAATAATAACTAGGTAAGTAATACTGAATGAAACCCTCATTACAACTTAAGCTAGGCCAGCAATTAGCAATGACCCCTCAGCTACAACAAGCGATACGTTTGTTGCAGTTGTCTACGTTGGATTTGCAACAAGAGATTCAAGAGGCTTTGGAATCGAACCCACTTCTCGATGTAGAAGAAGGGAATGATGACGCTCCTGCAAACTCTGAAGAAAAGCCGAGTCGTGACGAGAAAGAAGCAGCAGAAGCCACTGCTGAACCAGACTTACCTGACAGCTCAGATCTGATTGAAAAATCTGAGATTGGCAACGACTTAGAAATCGATACCACTTGGGAGGACGTCTACAGTGCCAACACCGGTAATACAGGTATTGCTATCGATGATGATATGCCAGTTTACCAAGGCGAGACCACCCAAAGCCTGCAAGATTACCTGCTATGGCAATTAGACCTGACGCCATTTTCAGAAACAGACCGTACTATTGCGTTAGCCCTGATTGATGCTATCGACGACTACGGTTACCTCACTGTTTCAAGTGAAGACATTCTTGAGAGCTTCGACAACGAAGAGATTGAGCTCGACGAGATTGAAGCCGTTCGCAAACGCATTCAACAGTTCGATCCACTTGGTGTGGGCTCGCTGAACTTGCAAGACTGTCTACTGCTACAACTTGCGACCTTCCCTGAAGATACACCATGGCTTAAAGAGGCTAAGTTAGTACTTACTAGCCATATCGACCAGCTGGGTAATCGTGATTACAAGCTGATCATCAAAGAGACTAAGCTTAAAGAGGCAGAACTACGTGAAGTTCTGCAGCTTATACAGCAACTAGACCCGCGTCCAGGCAGCAAAATCACTCCGGATGAAACCGAATATGTGGTGCCTGATGTCTCAGTGTTTAAAGACCTAGGTAAGTGGTTAGTTACCATTAACCCAGATAGCGTACCAAAGCTGAAAGTGAACCAGCAGTACGCCGATCTAGGCAGTAAAGGCAACAGTGCTGACAACCAATACATTCGCTCCAACTTGCAAGAGGCAAAATGGCTAATTAAGAGCCTAGAGAGTCGAAATGAGACGCTACTCAAAGTTGCGCGATGCATTGTTGAACATCAGCACGATTTCTTCGAACATGGTGAAGAAGCCATGAAACCTATGGTGTTAAATGACGTTGCACTTGCAGTCGACATGCATGAATCCACAATCTCTCGTGTTACGACACAGAAGTTCATGCACACACCACGAGGCATCTTCGAACTGAAATACTTCTTCTCTAGTCATGTCAGCACTGACAATGGCGGAGAATGTTCATCAACAGCAATTCGCGCTCTGATCAAGAAACTGGTGGCCGCTGAAAACACAGCTAAGCCGCTCAGCGATAGCAAGATTGCTGCTTTACTGGCTGACCAAGGAATTCAGGTAGCTAGAAGAACCATAGCAAAATACCGTGAATCTTTAGGCATTGCCCCTTCGAGTCAGCGTAAACGCCTACTGTAGGGCACCAACTGAAAAGGAAAGTCTATGCAAATCAATATTCAAGGCCATCACGTTGATCTTACCGATTCAATGCAAGACTATGTTCACACCAAATTTGAAAAGCTTGAACGCTTTTTTGAGCACATTAATAACGTTCAAGTTGTATTAAAAGTTGAGAAAATTAACCAGATTGCAGAAGCAACACTGCATGTTAATCAAGGCGACATTCATGCGACAGCTACCGATGAAAATATGTATGCTGCAATTGATTCATTAGTTGATAAACTCGTCCGCCAACTCAACAAGCACAAAGAAAAGCTAAGTAGCCACTAACATGCAATTAAGCGAAGTACTTTCATTGGACTGCACCAAAAGTGCAGTCCAATGCACGAGCAAAAAAAGAGCCCTAGAAATCATCAGCCAGATTGCAGCCGAGAGCTGTGGTCAAGACTCAACAGAACTGTTCGAGTGCATGCTGAGCCGAGAGAAAATGGGCAGTACCGGCATCGGAAATGGTATCGCTATTCCCCATGCCCGTATGAATGTCAGCGACAAAGCGATCGCTGTTCTATTGCAGTGCCAAGACCCTATCGAGTTTGATGCAATCGATAACCGCCCTGTCGACCTACTATTTGCACTTTTGGTTCCTAGTGAGCAATGTAAAGAGCATCTAAAAACCCTTTCTTGTATGGCAGAGCGACTCAACGACAAACAAACACTGAAACAACTGCGTAATGCGCAAAGCGATCAAGAGCTTTACGACATTATGATCCAAGTGCCGACTTGCGAGCAATAACATGCGCCTTATCGTAGTTAGTGGTCAATCAGGAGCTGGTAAAAGTGTCGCTTTGCGAGTTCTTGAAGATCTCGGTTATTACTGCGTTGATAACTTACCTGTCAACCTGCTCGGCAACTTTGTTGAGTCAGTCAAAGAGAGCAACCAAAACGTTGCAGTAAGCATCGATATACGCAACCTGCCTAAAGAGCCTCATCTTGTCACAGAGACGCTGGTTCAATTAGAAGATGCCGCCAATATCGATGTTAGCGTATTGTTCTTGGATGCAAGCAAACAAACCCTGCTCAAGCGCTACAGCGAGACTCGTCGTATCCACCCGCTTTCGCAAGGTGACGACAAACTCTCTTTAGAGCAAGCCATCGACCTCGAGAAACAACTGCTTTCTCCACTGTCTGATCAAGCCGATATCTTGATCGATAGTAGCGATTGCAACCTCTATGAATTGAGTGAGCAAGTACGCCTAAAAATTGAAGGCAAAGAGAAGCAAGAGCTGATCATTGTTTTCCAATCCTTTGGTTTTAAGTACGGTTTACCTAGCGATGCTGACTATGTGTTTGATGTTCGCTTCTTGCCTAACCCGCATTGGGAACCCGACCTAAGACCGCTCACTGGACTTGATGCTCCGATTCACTCTTACCTAGAGAAACATCAGGAAGTGATCGAGTTGAAGCAGCAGATTCAAGGCTTTGTCGAGCAATGGCTACCGATGTTAGAAAAGAACAATCGCAGTTACCTCACGGTAGCGATTGGTTGTACTGGTGGTAAGCACCGCTCAGTATATCTGACTCAAAAAATTGGTGAGTACTTTGACCAACTGGGTCACCAAGTACAAATTCGACACGCTTCATTAGAAAAAAACCAACAGGCCTAAATCATGGAATTGACCCGCACTGTACTCATTCAAAACCGTTTGGGGCTTCATGCTCGCGCAGCAGTAAAACTGGTGGAGCTTGCCCAAAGCTTCAATGCAACCCTGACGATTCATAGTGAAGATGAGAAAAGCGCAACAGCAGACAGTGTCATGGGGTTACTCATGCTTGAATCGGCCCAAGGTCAACACATTCGCATTCAGGCAGAAGGCGATGATGCCCAGCAGGCACTTGATGCCGTGTGTCACCTAATCGAAGACAAATTTGACGAGGGCGAGTAACTGGAACGGGGTAATGCCCCAACTGTTATCTCGCTATACAACGCCTACCCAGCCTAAATCTTAGTTCTCTATAAGTTAATGATTTAAATACGTCATAGAATTAAGTTACTATTCCTAGCATCCATAGAATAATGAGAAGAGGAGGAAAACATGGCAGAGCAATTAGAATTTGACCAAGCTCACCAAACCCTCCAAGAAGTCAGCGAAGCCCTTGAAAACGGCCGATTTGTTCACGTACGTCGACAACTTCAGGACATGGAACCTGAAGATATTGCACACCTTTTAGAAGCCTCCCCTCGCAAGAGTCGTGACGTACTTTGGCAACTTACCGATCCTGAAGACTACGGTGAAATTCTTGATGAGCTGAACGAAGACGTTAAGGATGCATTGGTGTCAAAAATGGCACCAGAGACCCTCGCAGAAGCAACCGAAGGCATGGAGACCGATGATGTCGCCTACGTACTTCGAAGCCTGCCAGATGACGTTTCTCGTGAAGTTCTATCACAGATGGACTCAGCAGACCGAGCCTTGGTTGAGAATGCCCTTTCTTACCCAGAGGACTCTGCAGGTGCATTGATGAACACCGACGTGATCACCATTCGTGGTGATGTCGACGTCGACGTAGTTCTACGTTATTTACGCATTCGAGGCGAACTGCCAGATGCGACCGATGCTCTATATGTTATTGATGAAGATGAGCGCTTAATCGGCAATCTCTCTCTAACAACGCTGATTACCACGCAACCTGAAACCCTTGTCTCTGAAGTGATGGATGACGCTGATGAAGCGATCGCTGTTGAGACCAGCGCCTCTGACATTGCAAGCCTGTTTGAACGTCGTAACTGGGTATCGGCTCCGGTTGTTGATGAAAACCAACACCTTGTTGGCCGTATCACCATCGATGACGTGGTTGACGTGATTCGTGAAGATGCTGAGCACTCAATGATGAGTATGGCGGGTATGGACGATGACGAAGATACCTTCGCACCGGTTGTAAAGTCTGCACGTCGTCGTAGTGTCTGGCTTGGTGCAAACGTGTTAGCCGCACTGGCAGCAGCATCAGTATCAAATATGTTTGAGGCAACCCTCGACCAAATGGCAGCAATTGCGGTACTGATGACCATTGTGCCTTCAATGGGTGGTGTGGCAGGTAACCAAACCGTTGCTCTGGTTATCCGCGGCCTAGCGCTTGGTCACATCGGTGACAGTAACAAGCGAGAGCTATTACTAAAAGAAGCTGCGATCGGCTTCCTTAACGGTATTCTGTGGGCATGTATCATCGGCGGTATTGTGGTTGCTTGGAAAGGCAATTGGATACTCGGCGGGATCATCTCAGCAGCAATGATGACCAACCTAATCGTGGCAGGTATCGCCGGGGTAACCATCCCTGTGATGCTGAAGAAGATGAATATCGACCCGGCATTGGCTGGCGGTATGGCGTTGACTACCGTGACCGACGTGATTGGTCTATCGGTGTTCTTGGGCTTAGCTACGATACTTATCTAGTTTGAAAAATAACTTGCTTGAAGTAAGAAGACAGATAACAAAAGGGAGCCTGCGGCTCCCTTTTTAATTATTCAGATTTGCGAGAGTTGAATTACTCACCCGCTACTTTCATAGATTCTAATAGGATAGAGCCAGTTTGAATCTGTGAGCGTGTCTCTACGTCGCTACCAACCGCAACAATTTGATTGAACATATCTTTCAGATTACCTGCAATCGTCACCTCAGACACTGGGTATTGGATTTCACCATTCTCAACCCAGAAGCCAGCTGCGCCGCGAGAGTAATCACCCGTCACAGTGTTCACGCCTTGTCCCATCACTTCGGTCACAAGAAAACCTGTGCCTAACTCTTTCAGCATTTGCTCGAAGCTTTGACCCGTAGACTGTACAAACCAGTTATGGATACCACCAGCATGACCTGTTGGCGTCATATCCATCTTGCGAGCTGCGTAGCTAGTCAACAGGTAAGTCGCAAGCACACCGTCAGTAATAATCTCGCGGTCTTGTGTATAGACACCTTCACTATCAAATGGGCTTGATGCTAAGCCGCGTAAGATATGAGGACGCTCAGAGATATTGAACCATTCTGGTAAGATTTTCTCGCCTAGGTGATCCAACAGGAATGACGCTTTACGGTAAAGGTTGCCACCACTGATCGCCATAACGAGGTGTCCAATAAGGCCCGTTGCGACATCGGCTGCAAACATGATTGGGTATTGACCTGTTGGTAGCTTCTTAGCATCCAAGCGACTAATGGTCTTCTCTGCCGCCTCTTGACCAACACGCTCAGGCGTCCACAGCTCGTCACGGTGACGTGCAACGGTGTAGCTATAGTCTCGCTCCATTTCACCGTTAAAGCCCTGTCCAATCACACAACAGCTGGTGCTGTGGCGGCTTGAAGCATAGCTTGCAAGCAGACCGTGACTATTACCATATACCTTTACGCCGTAGTGGCTATCGTAGCTAGCACCATCGCTTTGCTTGATCTTATCGCTGTACGCGAGTGCTTGCTTCTCAGCCGCAATCGCGATCTCAGCTGCGTAGTCAGGGTTTGGCTCATCAGGATGGAATAGATCCAAGTCTGGAATCTCTTTTACCATGAACTCTTTAGGAGCAGGTCCTGCGTGAGGATCTTCAGATGTGTATTGAGCGATATCTAAAGCCGCAGCTACGGTTTGGGCAATCGCCTGTTCACTCAAATCAGATGTAGATGCACTGCCTTTTTGTTGGCCGCGATAAACAGTAATACCAAGGGCACCATCACTATTAAATTCAACGTTTTCAACCTCACACATGCGTGTAGAGACACTCAAACCCGTTGATTTAGTAATAGCCACCTCTGCAGCATCCGCACTGACTGAAGCCATATCTAACGCTTTTGCTACTGCTGCTTCTAACTCAACACGTTGCTGAGCGACTTGCTGTTTTACATCCATATCTATTCTATTTTTGAAGGTCAATATTACGTAGGATAACAAGAATTTCGCTTTCTCCCCAAGATTCTTGCTAAAATAGCGGATATATTCGATTGAGATAGTGATATAGGCAGAAAAGATGGCTCGCAAAAACCAAAAAGCCCCATGGGAACCAGAAGAAGAAATCATCTGGGTAAGTAAGACGGAAATGAAAGAGGACATGGAAGCGCTACAAAAGTTGGGCGAAGAGCTCGTAGAACTTAAGCCTTCTGTACTAGAGAAATTTCCTCTGTCTGAAGATTTGGCGGAAGCGATTAAAGATGCACAACGCTTTAAAAATGAAGCGAAACGTCGTCAACTGCAATACATCGGTAAAGTGATGCGTAACGAAGATCCAGAGCCAATTCAAGCGGCTCTAGATAAGGTTCGCAACAAACACTCTCAAGCAACAGCCGAGCTGCACAAGCTTGAGCAATTGCGCGACCGTATTGTTGAAGACGGTGATGCGGCTATCTCTGAAGTTGTTGAAGCGCACCCTGAAGCAAACCGTCAGCGTCTACGTCAATTGGCGCGTCAAGCAAACAAAGAGAAAAAAGCAGGTAAGCCAGCGAAAGCGTACCGCGAGATCTTCCAAGTTCTTAAGGAACTTAAGCAAGACGAGCTATAAGACTCATCACGCGATCAAAAAGGCCTAGCTTCTGCTAGGCCTTTTTCATATCTGCGTATTTATTACCGAACCGCATTTTAGGACCCGTATTTTAGAACTAGGGGTTACTCACCGGCTCGGACAAAGGCGGCTAATTCAGGCTGTGAATGCTGCGCAGTCAGCGCATATATCGCATCCGCTACCAACACCTGTCCTTTAGCCACAAAGGCAAATTTATTAGCAATACTGCGAGCATCTCCCAAATGGTGAGTCACCATGATCACTGTAATATTGCGCTCAGCCGCGAGCTGCTTCACCAAGGCTAACATCTCTTCTCGCAACAAAGGATCCAGCGCAGAGAAGGGCTCGTCTAACAACCAAATGGGGTGTGGCTGTACAAAACATCGAGCCAATGCGACACGCTGACGCTGTCCGCCAGAAAGATGCTCCGGCAATCGATCAAGATACTGATCGACACCGACCTGCTCTGCCGCTTGTTGTACTTGTTGTTGCTGCTCTTTGGTTAATTTAAGGTCGGGGTGTAGCCCTAAGCCGATATTCTCTCTAACCGTAAGGTGAGCAAACAAATTGTGCTCTTGGAATAACATAGCAAGTGGGCGCTGGTAAGCATCCAAACCAACAAGCGATTGACCGGAGACCGAAATGGCTCCTGATGACGGTTCAATGAATCCCGCAATCAATGCCAGCAAGGTCGACTTCCCTGCGCCACTCGGCCCCATCAAGGCAACAACATCACCCTGTTCAGCCATAAAATCAAAATGAAACAGCTCCTGATGATAGTGGTAATCAACATCTTGCATCACTAACATTAGGCACCTCTCTGGTTAGATGTTCGAGTAAATAAGAATTCAATTAAACTAAAACTGCCAACGCTCAAGATCAGCAAGCTCACTGAAACCACGGCGGCAGCCTCCATCTGATAACTGCCTAGTAACTGGAATAGATACAAAGGGATAGTTCTAAAATCGGCACTGCCAAACAGTGCAATGGCACTCAAGTCCCCCATCGACAACATGAAACTTATCGAGAAGGCCTGCGCCATAGGTTTACGCAGAGCTCGCCACTCCACCAGCTTAAACCGGTGCCAACCTTTCATACCTAAACTCGCGCACAAATACTGATATTGCTGGGCAACGTGTAGCATCGGCTGAGCTAAATTTTTGATCACATACGGGAGCGCCATTAAGCTATTAACGGCAATCACAACAAAAAAAGCTAAGCTAAACACATCAGTGATTGAACGCAGCAACAAGAAGATTCCAGTGCTCACCACTAAGCCGGGAGTTACCAAAATAATGGTGCCAATAAGCTCAATCTTATCGGCGCGAAATGTCTTGTTTTGCAAGCGCCATGCTCGACTGGTCATCAAAATAGCCACTCCAACTAAAAGCGCAATCACACTCGCACTAAGAGCTACTTTCAATGAGTTAAACAACGCTAACCAAAACGGTTCACTGGTTAACACCGCCATCGCTTCACTGTTTAAGCCACCCACAATTACCATCAACAGTGGCGGTAAAACCAGTAATGAGGCTACGATGATCCAAAAGCTGTCCCAAGCTTTTGACCTATAGGTGTCCTTAACCAAAAACTTCGCTTCAGACAGTTGACCAACGCTGACGGATACTGGCTTAGAAAGGCGTTGAATACTCACCGCTAATACACCACACAGTAGCATCTGCCAGATCGCTAACAGAGTACCAGTTTGAAGATCAAAATCAAATTTAATCGCTTGATAGATAGCAAGCTCGATAGTTGTCGACTTAGGACCGCCGCCCAATGCCATCACAGTCGCAAAACTGGTAAAGCAGAGCATAAAGACTAAACCACACACATGCGGTAGCTGTTGCTTAAGACGTGGCCATTCAACCCACTTAAATTTATCCCAGTGACTCATTCCAAGGTGTGCACATAACTTGTGTTGCTCCACCGGAACCGTGTCCAAGGCTTGCAACAACAATCGACTTGCATAGGGTAAATTGAAAAAGACATGCGCAAGCAAAATGCCATTCAATCCATAAATGGAGAATGGCAGCTCAACGTCAATAGCTTGAAGCAGTTTTGCCAGCCAACCACTATTGCCATAGATAGCTAGGATACCAAAGACACCGACCAACACGGGCAGAACCAAGGTAGAAGCAAACAGTCTTAGCAGCAGAGAACGCCCTGGGAACTGGCGGCGAGATAAGGCATGAGCGACAGGAACTGCAAATACAACGCTCAATAACATAGATAGCGTCGCTTGGTAGAAACTGAATTTGGTAACGTGCCAATAGTACGGATCAGACCATACTTGGCTGATATCAAGAGAAGGGGCATTGCTTAGCAATGCCCCTACCGATGAAAACACAAAGGCGGTAATGATCAACGCGACCCAAATACCCACCTTAGGTGTATTTTTTAACATAAAGAGTGATTGTCTCGATGTTTAGCCCCTAATTGGGATAGAGGCTTAATGCCC
>NZ_JAHGAN010000090.1:0-4468 GCF_030248625.1 Vibrio sp. D420a
CTTGAGGCAGAGTCAACATAAAGCGGTCAAAGGTTTTTACGTCGCCCACCTTCAGCATTGTTGACTTAAGCTCATTAAAAGCAACCTCAGTTTCAACATAGCTCGGCGACAGATAGAGTTTATAGTCTGGCCCCGGAGCGAGCTCACCCTCAAAGGCTATGGCATCCTCAGTAATGGAGACAATCCCCTCTCCCCAATGAAGAAAATCACTGTCTTGGCGATCTTTAGTAAACTCGCCACTCAACACCGCTTTCTCTGTTACCGCTTTCACTGAATTGACCGAAGGTGACTCAGGTTCAATCAAAATAGGTAATGCATATACCCCTAGCCCAAAACCAAAAGCACCCACAGCAAGGTGGGTGCAGAGTAGAATTAATTTTCTCATCGCTTACTCCCTTATACTTATGGAAAGTATTAATGAATACTCTCTAAAATACAAAGGGATAAAGCATTAATTCCTATCTTATTTTTGATAATGCGTAGCAGTATTTTGAGATAGCTCTACGATCACTTTCACAGCCAGTTCCATACCCTGAACAGTAATGAACTCATGAATACCGTGGAAGTTGTAACCGCCGGTGAAAATATTCGGGCATGGTAACCCCATAAATGAGAGTCTCGCACCATCCGTACCGCCACGAATTGGTTTGATCATCGGCTCAACGTCGCAAGTGATCATCGCCTGTTTTGCCAATTCGATAATGTGCTGATGCGGCTCAACCATCTCTTTCATGTTGAAATAGCTATCAGTAAGCACAAGCTCTACACTGCCTTTCTCTAAACGACTATTTAGCTCATCAACTTTTTGTTGCATGAAGGCTTTACGCTCCTCTACGCCCTCGCGCTCAAAGTCACGAATGATGTAGCCTAGCTCCGAGCGCGCGACGCCCATCTCCGCTGATTTAAGGTGATAGAAACCTTCATAACCTTCGGTGCATTCAGGTGTCTCTTCCGCTGGCATCATCAGTTGAAACTGTGCTGCGATGTTCATCGCATTGACCATCTTGCCTTTCGCAGTGCCCGGGTGAACATTGACGCCATGGCAGATAACATCAGCACTTGATGCGTTAAAGTTCTCAAATTCCAGCTCACCTACAGGGCCACCATCAATGGTGTAAGCCCACTCGGCACCAAACTTTTCAACGTTGAACAGATCAGCGCCACGCCCAATCTCTTCATCAGGCGTGAAGCCGATACAAATATCACCGTGTTTCAATTCAGGGTTAGCTTTTAGGTAAGCGATAGCCGTGATGATCTCGGCAATACCTGCTTTATTGTCCGCACCAAGCAAGGTCGTTCCGTCAGTTGTAATCAAGTCATGACCGTGCAGTGCGTTGAGATCTGAGTACTGCTCTGGGTCTAAACACTCGCCACTGCTACCTAGTTGTACTACGCCACCTTGATAGTCACGTATTAATTGTGGCGCGACATTGGCACCCGATGCGTCAGGTGCGGTATCCATATGGGCAACGAAACCGATCGCTGGCACTGGATAATCAACATTCGACGGTAGCTTGGCCATCAGGTAACCATTGCTATCTAGGCTGATATCACTAAGTCCTAGTGCAATCAACTCTTCCTTTAATGCCTCTGCAAAGGTCATTTGACCGCTAGAGCTAGGACACTGAGCATTCGAAGGGTTAGACTGAGTATCAAAGGTCACGTACTTAAGAAAACGTTCAACTAACTGTTCCATAACTTGTTCTCACCATGGATTTAACTAACTGATTCATCAACACAATTATGATTCGAATAGACTAAGATTTGAGAAAGGTAGCCTTGAAGATGTTGATGTGTGAACGCTCATCTTACGCCCCTAAAGGATGAGCAATTTGCTCTAAATCATTTTTCTGCGAAATGATCAGAGCTTCCTATACTTGAAATTAGAGGGTTTCGTCAGTTACTTATTGCAAGAGGATGATAAACCGTCGTTTTGTTCGCATTCTACGCCCTCCGCTCTCAGCCTAAAAAAAGAACAAAATGGATGATGATCACAGTTTATCCTTCGAGCAAACTATGTCATACGTTACATGAGGGTTCGATTATGACTATCAATAAGTACTTTGTTTTTGCTCCTCAAGCGACTGAGGAACAAGTTAAAACGGCATCGACAGACAAAGAATCTCAAAGACTGGAAGCTTTAAGACAGGCTCAGCAACAAGGTGGCATGAGCGCAGAGGACTAAAATCGGTCCAAACCAATCATTCACTTAGAGCCTTGTCACGCCCTGACTTCTCCACGCAGGGCGTTAGCTTCCCAACTTCTCACCTTGACCTAAGCATCCTTTTCTCTGGATTCAATACCATACACTTGTATCCACGCTACACTTCATTCAAGCGTTCTATACATCGTTAAAAACCGTACCCGAACGTGTTTTTTTATGTTACTAATTTGTATTCCAACTCACGCCACTCGCGATTTATTTTTCGTCAAAACTCTCATCAGCGGTGGACGTATAACAATAGGAATCCAGTAACCAATGGAATATTCAAAGTTAGGAAGCAGCCAAATTCCAGTTTCTCGCATCTGTCTTGGAAGCATGACATGGGGCCTGCAAAATACTCAACAGCAAGCCGACCAACAGATCGAGTACGCACTTAGCCAAGGGATTAACTTCATCGATACCGCTGAAATGTACGCGGTTCCGCCTTCTCCTGAGACTTACGGCAAAACTGAAGAGATTATTGGCGACTGGTTATCACGCAACCCTCAACGCCGTGGCGAACTGATCATCGCAACAAAGATTGCCGGTGCGGGCCTACCTTGGGTTCGTGGTGGCGGCCCTATTACTGGTGAAGCGGTAATTGCCGCTGTCGATGCGTCATTGAAGCGACTCAACACAGATTATATCGACCTCTACCAACTGCATTGGCCAAATCGCACAACACCGCATTTCGGTAAGCATTTTCCAGGTCACATTTCGTTTAGTGATATTGATCGCCAAGAACACGAAAACCAAATGCTGGAGATCCTTCAGGCACTAGCAAGCTGCATTAAAGCAGGCAAGATTCGTCACTGCGGTCTGTCTGACGACACAACTTGGGGGATTAATACCTATCTCAAGTTGAGTGAAAAATACGACCTACCACGCATGGTGTCGATTCAAAACGAGTTCAGCCTACTACACGCAAAAGATTGGCCATATTTAATTGAAAACTGTGTTCATGAAGACGTCGCTTACCTGCCATGGTCACCACTGGCAGCAGGTATGCTGAGCGGTAAGTACATTGATGGAGCGCGCCCTGCGGGCAGTCGTTGGACATACATGCAGCGTAAAGGCATTTTCCGTGACACTGAAATCGCTAACTCGGCAGTGAAAGAGTACGTGGAAGTGGCGAAAACTCATGGCTTTACTCCAAGCCAGCTTGCTCTAGCATGGTGTAACCAAGTTGATGGTGTTACATCGACGATTATCGGTGCAACGAATCTAGACCAGCTGAAAGAGAATGTGGCGGCGTTCAGTAAGCCTCTGTCGGAAGAAGTGTTAGCTGATATCAACACCGTATTTAGACGCTACCCAGTACCATACTAATTCGCGGTCACGCCACCTTATGTGGTGATAACAAGACTAAACTGAAACATAAAGCGCATCGAAAGGTGCGCTTTTGTTTTTAATCTCGCGAGCATTTCACTCTCCCACTTTGTGTTCACTAACCTTTGCTCTATAATGCGCGGGCTTATATCTAGGATAAAAACATGATTTCAAAAAACCAATTAAAACTCCTTCGCGCCTTAGGTCAAAAGAAGCAACGTAAAGCACACGGCTTGTTCCTTGTTCAAGGAGAAAAGAATGTGCTTGAGCTAATCGACAGCGATCTAGTGGTGAAGAACGTTTTTGCAACGGCCGAGTTTCTGGCACAAAACCACGCAGCACTGAAAGAGTTCGATTGTGTTGAAGCTTCCCTAGATGAGCTAACTAAAGCCAGTACATTGGTGAGTAACAATGCCGCTATTGCGGTTGTTGAAATTCCATCATTCAAATTACCAAAAGCAAACGGGCTGATGATCGCACTTGATGGTGTCTCTGACCCGGGCAACCTTGGCACCATAATTCGTGTTGCTGACTGGTATGGCATTAAACACATTGTGGCGAGCAGCGATTGTGCTGACCCTTACAACCCGAAAACCATCAGTGCTACGATGGGAAGCTTTGGTCGTGTGCAAGTAAGCCAAACCGATTTACCGAGCTACTTGGAACAAGCGAACCTACCTGTATACGGCGCATTTCTTGAAGGTGAGAGTGTACACCGCACTGAGTTTTCAGCTAACGGCATTCTATTGATGGGCAGCGAATCTCACGGCATTCGTGAAAAAGCGGCTCAATTCGTGACAGACAAGATCACGATTCCAGCCTTTGGCGGTGCGGAGTCTCTTAATGTGGCGATGGCGACTGGGATCATTCTCGACAACATGCGTCGTCAGCACAGTTAATTTAACTCAACGACGATCACATCGTATCTCGTATCTC
>NZ_JAHGAN010000091.1:0-3497 GCF_030248625.1 Vibrio sp. D420a
ATAATACGCAGTTGGCTAGTGCTTCTTGGGTAGGCATCATCCATAACGCTAATCCACCACAAGCCATTGAAATACCTGACATATTAAGCCCGTTAAACTTTTTTGCGATGTTCTGCCAAGCTTGCTGAGCCTTATAATTTTTGCTGCGGTCAGCGGCCAAATACACTAAAACTTCTTCTTCACTTAAACCGATCTTTTCAGCGATAAAAAGTGCTTCTGTTTCAGTTAGATAACGAGCTCCGCTTCTGATTGCGCTAATCTTCTGACGACTTAGACCTAAGTCATGGGCAATCTGCTTGTCTTGTATGTAGTTTTGAGCCTCTTTATAGGCATCTAACAGTTTATTCTGGTACATGGTTGTCCCTCCATTTCCTTCAATTGTATACCGCCAGTCCACAAAAAGCGGTCTTGCCAGTCCTGATTTTTGTGTCTTATAGTACACACAAATCAGGACTGAGCTGTTTCACCTCAGTCAAACTTCAATTTTCAAGGTGATCACTATGGTAAATGTTCTCTTAGTTTCTGGCTGTTTCCCTCGTTACTTTGCCGGCTTTGGCACGACGGCCAATGGCAAACGCTTTGTGATCACCACGGCTCAACAATTTCAAAGTAAGTTCCTGTCTTTGTCTGATGCTAATGAGATTGTTGACCAGCTCAAATCTTCGTGGCCTCTAGCTCAAGCGTCTTTTGCTGTGAGTCGTTAATCATGGATTCAATCTACTTCGACAATGAACCCAATCATGGCATTAACGCCTATTTCACTTGGGGTCATGAGTTCTTCAAAACGCCTTATGAGTTTTATCAGTTCTTAATGACTCATTACGGTATGACCTCATTCCAAGTTGTCGAGATTACTGACGACAACTATCAGGAACTTTTGGTTAAAGGGGTTTTTCATGCCATCTAAAAAACCTCATAAGTACCACGATGAGATTCGTCCGGTACAAGTTGACCACTTGGCTTTCTCGTTTTCTTACAGCGCGTTACGCCTGTTGGATAACTCAAATGACCAAGACTTTATCAACTTGCAGTTCCCTGAGTTTAAGAAAGTCAGCGTTAACGGCCGCATTAACTCACCAGAAGCCATAGAGAAATCTATGGAGTTACATCGTAACAAATGCAGCAAGGTTTTAGCGCATAGGTTTGATGAGTTCATGGCTAAGGTGTTCAACTTTCGCTTATCTCCGATGCGTGGCCGTGGCCTACATGGGTATGAAGATTCGATGGTGATTTACGATTCAACGGGAACGGTTGAGTGTGGCTTGGTCGGTATCGGCGGCAACAACAACACGGTGTTTGTCCAAATCAACGGCACAGGTTGTTCGAAGTTGTTTGAGTTCATCCCACACAAAAAGGTGCATTGGTGGTTATCGCTTTTGGGTATTACTCGCCTCGCCCGCCTTGATTTGTGTGTCGATGACTACACCGGAATCTTTGACTGTAAGTATGCGGAGAAATGTTTTTATGAGGGAGCATTTCGCACTGCTTCTCGTGGTCGTGGTCCGACAATGGTTCCTCATAAGCGCGTTTCGCAATCTGGCGAGTTATCAGAAGAAGCGGTTCTCGTTGGCTCTCGTACGTCAACGGTCTACTGGCGAGTCTATAACAAGAAGTTTGAGCAAAACATTACTGACCCAGAAGTGATTTGGTATCGCAATGAAGTGGAGCTGAAGAAGTGTGATTTGTCACTCCTCGCCTCGCCTGCTTCTGCGTTCGCGGGCATCTGTGACTTCGCGGCCAGTATCGACCCAGCTGAACCGATGAAACTGGAGCTGAATAAGAAGAAAGAAGGTTTAGAGTTCTTCGCTCGTATCGCTTGGGTTCGTCGTCAATGTGGTAAGGCGCTATCTGAAATCGTGGCAATGACTGAGGGTGATTTGGGTGAAGCGTTCGGGATGCTCATTCCAACTCACCACAGACGCGCCAACTTTGAAACCTCGTTGGGTGTACCTGACGAATACACGAAAAAGAAAATCGAAATTTTGGAGTCAACAATATGCCTACAATAACTGGTATCTCTATCAAGCGTTTCCCTAAATCCGGCATGGAATTCGCGGAACTGGCCGTGCTTCGCGGTGTGGAAGAAGTCGACAACGAGAAGTTTCAACAAACAGGCATCGGGTTCTCAACGGATATTCCCTACAACAAGCAAGCGTTGAAAATCGATGTGAACTACGCACGCGAACTCATCCGTACCCGCGCATTCGTTGCCAATCGTGAGTATGAATTGAACTTCGGTGCAAACCCTGATGATCCACTAGATATTCTCGTTAATCAGCTGGTTCCAGTAGATGACGAAATCAAAAAACACTTTCAATCTTCAATGAAATAAAAGGTTTAGTTATGCCTGTATGCGCTATCCCAAATGCTGACGGCTTTATTGCTGCTGTTCCTGAGTTAGAAGTTTCAACATGTTCAGGTTTCGTAATGATGAGTGCTGATGAGTACCAATATGTGATGGCGTATACGCAAATAACTTCAACTGAGATGGCTACTTACTTTGCAGGTGGTTTTGCACTGGTCTTTGTATTTGGCTTTCTTCAAACCTACGCCGTTAAGGCTGCATTACGCGTCATTAGGCTAATTTAAGGAAATATAAATATGAAACATTTAAACATTGTTCGTAAATTCGCAAGCAAAGTGAAAACTCAAGCTGCGGTCGGTTCTTTGGTTCTTGTTGCATCTGCCGGTGCTCGAGCTGAAGGTGTTGATGATATCTGGGGGGCTGTCGACCTCTCTGGCACCACCGCCAAAGTAATTGCAGCTGGCGTCCTCATCGTAGGTGTGGCAATGGCGTTCAAATCTATTGTTCTTGCTAAACGTACAGTTAGTAAAGTTTAGAGTTACTCATGCTTCTTGTTCTGCATGACCTCCAACTCATAGTTTTTACTCTTTTGGGCGGTTTAGCAGGATTTATAGCAGCTCAAAATATGCAAGGTTAAGGGGGCTTCGGCCTCCTTTTTGATCTCAATTCTTAATAGGAAGATGGTTTGAATAGGTTACTTTTATTATTCTGCATATTTCTTAGCGTTCCGAACTTGGCCAACGCCGCCATGTGCCACGCTCAATGGGGAGCGGGTTTTTCATATGGTGACATTGTAGATACCGCTGTCATTCTCAAAAACAATCCTACTTGGCGTGCTCAGTCTGCATGTGAACTCAAAGGTGGCCGTAGGATGAGCACTGTTTTTATGGGTTGGAAGGTTTCACAGTGTCCACCTGATACAGTTGTAAATCCTGAAACAGGTAAATGTGAGCAAGACGATTTTTGTTCTAGTTCTGCTTGGACTGGTTTAGTTGCCTCTGAGAGTAACGCCTGTGCTGCACAGTACCCCAACCACTTCACAGACTTCTCTTCAAGTTGTAAGAGTAGAAATGATTATTCCTTTACTTGTAAGCAAGGTGCACCTAGGCCTCCTACTGGCGGCGGTTCTGGTGGTAATGGTTCAGGCTCCGGCGGTGATGGTTCAGGCTCCGGTGGTGATGGCTCGGGTTCC
>NZ_JAHGAN010000092.1:0-2300 GCF_030248625.1 Vibrio sp. D420a
ACTTGGCAAGTTCATCTCTCAATTTCTTTATAAATCCCGCCAAATGAAGCACAACAATCTAAACTATCTGTGAGTAAACGTTGCAGACAGAGTGAGTTGTATGAAATTTCATCGATATTTAGCAGTTATATTGGCAAGCCTTGCCACATTTGGGTGTGCCACCAAATTTGCATACAACAATATTGATTGGTTCATTATTTCGTATATTGAAGACCTAGTGCCTTTAAATTCAGCCCAAGAATCGGAATTAGAGAATCGGCTACAAGACCTACAGCAGTGGCATAAGTCCACTCAACTTCCATTATACATTCAGCAAATCAATAACATTCAGCAACAAAAGCGGCAATCGATCACCGCTGATTTTATTCAGCAACAGGGCGATGAAATTAGAACGCATATTCGAACTATCGTGACTGAGTTTTCACCTGATATATATGCCTTGAGCTTGCAGTTGTCACCAGAACAAGACCAAGAGTTCTTAGAAAACTTTAGCGCGAAGCAAAAGGAATATTATGATGAGCGTCTATCGTTGGATGATAAAGAAGCTCGCGAGTTCTATTCCGAGCGAGTAAGAAAAAGAATGGAGCGTTGGCTCGGGGATATAAGCTCGGAGCAAGATATCATCATTAAGAATTGGGCTAACGAGTGGGTAAATACGAATCCTGACTGGCACCAATATCAGAAGAATACTTATCAAGCGGTATCAGACCTAGTCGAGAAAAAGGTCGATTTACCATTCGTTCAGGTAACAACCATGCAATTGTTGCTGAATAATGAATCTTATTACCCAGACACATTACCCGACAAATTGAAGAAGAATAGTGCCATCTCAGCGAAGTATTTAATGCTCATTGCACAATCAAGTAGTGAGAATCAGTGGCAATATTTTATGGATGAACTGGGTACATTAAAGTCTACTCTAATCGACTTACAGAAGTAGCTTCGTGTCCATGACTGAATAGTCAAAGGTATGAATAAAGGGCTAGCTCACTTGGTTTGCCAATAGTTTTGATACAGCTGTTTTGCTGGTTTTTGAGATCTTCCGCATTAAAGCGAAATCGGGGTTGATAATACCGTGTCCAGACGCTAGCTCGTCTAGCATCACCAACCACAATTTGGCTGTCATCTCTGAATCCGCTAAGGCTCTGTGAAAGGTACCGTCGTTTTCGATCTGCTTGTATCGTACTAGATCGCCTAGCTTATGTGTTGGCGCATCTTGGATTAAACGGCGCGCAATCAACATTGAGCACGCGAATTGCCCATCATAATTCCTACCCACTTGCTCAAGTTCAGCATCCAAAAAACGCTTATCAAAAGAGGCATTGTGTGCCACCAAATGGCTACCTTGGATAAAGTCTGCGAATTCTGTCATAACCTCTTCGCAGCTAGGGGCAAGCCTTAACATGTTATTGGTAATGCCCGTGTAGCCCTCAATAAAACTGCTGACTCGAAAACCTGGGTTCATTAACTGCTGAAAGGTATCAACGACGACGCCATCAACTAGCTTTACTGCACCAATTTCGATAGCGCGGTCGCCCATGTTAGGAGACAGGCCAGTGGTTTCGAAGTCGAGTACGATAACTGAGTGGGCAGAAGAAGACGGCATAATGGTTCCTGATGAAAATGGTTTAGCGACGATTTGAATTGATGACAAGTTCTGTATAGCCAGTCGACTCATCATGTTCACGGGTAAACGCGAGCTCTGGGTAAGTGTGTAAGATAAGTTCAGCCGTGGTAGCGATAAGTGTGCCTTCCAGCAGATGCCCGCCGATGACCTTTCCTTGCTCGTCCGCTACTGAGATATGAATGTGCTGGTGGTTGGGCGTTAGAGTTCCCATTACCGAAACTATCTCAAATGGCGCGTCAATTTGTAGAGTTTGGTCAGCGTTGGCGAGCCGAAGGTTGATGGTTGAGACACAGCCCACACAAGAGGCAATGGAGCCCGCTGATATTTGGTGCTGGTTAACTAACTCTTGAATCGACAGTTTGAGGTCTTGGCCTCGGGTTAACCTAACTGCTATTGGAGTGATCATAGTGTTTCCTTAAATCAATGCTAGAAGGAAAAACAGAAGCGAAGCCAGATGACTTCGCTTCTTACTGATTGCGTTACTTCTGTTGCTCTCTTTTGTGTTTAGGCACAAAGTTCAACACAGAAATCGGCACAGGCTTACGCGGCTCAAAGCCTTCAATCACGCGGCGCTCAATCAAATGACCGAGGCGCTTTTCAATGATGCATAGGTTCTTGAAATCATCTTTTGATAAGAATGAGATCGCTTCACCTGAAGCATCTGCACGGCCAG
>NZ_JAHGAN010000093.1:0-969 GCF_030248625.1 Vibrio sp. D420a
CTTTCGCGAAGTCTGTGTCTTTAATACGGCTCTTAGATGCATTCACGTTTTCGTTGATGTTATCTAAGTTGTTGATAGCGTGGTCGAAGCGGTTCTGGAATGCACCCAGCTCTGCACGGTGGCTATCTACGTACTTCAGTGCAGCATCGATGATAGCAACAGATTCTTGTGCGCCACCTACCGATGTTACGTCGATAGTATCAACCGTTACTTCTTTACCACCTTGAATGCCAAGCTCACCCGCAAGACCACCAGAGAAGTCTACGTTGCCGTCTACTTTGTTGTTACCTGCGAACATTTGGAGCTTGCCATCTTCAGTTACAGACGCTTTTACAGAGTCTTGTTGACCGTTGATGTAAGTTGCTAGCTCTTCGATGTCGTCGCCTGCTTTTGCATTGATGTCGATTTCTTGAGCTTGACCAAAGTTATCTGTGAACGTCATTTTCAGGTCGTTAGAGCCTGCTTGAACGTTCCAGTTCTTGTCTTTTGCACTCTCAGTTTGGTAGCTTTTACCACCCATTTGAGCGTTGTCTGAACGCATGTCTTTCAGCTCAAGCATTACAGCTTCACCGTTGTCTGCACCGATTTGGAAAGACTTAGTACCGTGTGTACCGTTCAGAAGCTTGTTGCCACCAAAAGAGGTTGTTTCTGCGATACGGTTTAATTCGTCGTTCAGTGCTGTTACTTCTTCTTGAATCGCTACACGCTCAGACTTAGAGTTTGAACCGTTTGCAGATTGTAGAGAAAGGTCACGCATACGTTGCAGGATGTTTGTTGTCTCGTTCATTGCACCTTCAGCAGTTTGTGCAATCGAGATACCGTCGTTCGCGTTACGTACTGCTACGTCTAGACCGCGGCTTTGTACGTTCAAACGGTTAGAGATTTGTAGGCCCGCAGCGTCATCTTTTGCGCTGTTGATTTTAGAGCCAGAAGCTAGACGCTCCATAGAAGTCTGTTGAGCGCTGTTTG
>NZ_JAHGAN010000094.1:0-1552 GCF_030248625.1 Vibrio sp. D420a
ACTGGTAACCAATCAACCTGCACGCCAGCTTGCTCAAACATGTCTTGGCTGACTTTGATTTTGTCGCCCCAACGTGACAAAAAGTCTTCACTTTGTGCTGGACAGTGAACCGCAGAGATACCCGTTTGAATGATCTTTGCAGCGCAGTTTGGACATGGGAAGTGAGTTACCCAGATTTCACAACCATCCAGATCTCGCTTAGCGAACAGAATTGCGTTCTCTTCTGCGTGCAGTGTCTTCAGATATTTCATCTCGCGTTCATCGGTGTCGGCACTATCTGATACACCATGTGGGTATCCATTAAAGCCAACAGAGACAATGCGGTTATGTTTGGTAATTACGGCACCTACTTGAGTTGAAGGGTCCTTGCTCCATGAGCCGACCAACTCTGCCATTTGGTAAAAACGCTTAGCCCATTTTGAAATCATGTACATTACCTTAACGATGTATAAGACAAATTTTAGATATGAAGAGTCATCATGTTAGACAATATCCTGTCAGACTAAAAGCCTAAGCCTAAGATTTTCAGGAAAAATGTAGCGCAATTGTAAGCTATTTATGTGCATCAAGTTGCTATTTACAAGTTGAAACATTTTGACTGGTAATAATTGATATTCCTCGGACAATCGTCGCAATTGTGTTACGTAGATTTTTATACTGTTCTATTTTTAACTAGCGACGGTATACCAATGCGTAAAAAGCTACTCCTGACCGCTCTGGCCAGCTCTATGATCCTTGTCGGCTGTGGGCAAGATGCCCAAAACGCCCAACAAGCGCCTTTACCTCTCGTAGCAGTACAGGATGTTAATGTTATTCCTCACCAACAAAGCAAGTCTTATATTGGTCGTATTGAAGCTGTAGAAGATACAGCGATTACGGCTCAGGTATCGGGCTACCTTCAAAACCGTCATTTCAAAGAAGGACAAATGGTTGAGAAAGGTCAGTTGCTTTACACCATCGAGCCCTCTTCTTTTGAAGCACAAGTGGCGAGTGCAAAAGCCTCGGTAGCGCAAGCGAATGCCAACCTTAAAAAGGCCGAATTAGATTTCAATCGTGGTAAAAACCTACTTCCTAAAGGCAGTATCTCTCAATCGGAATTCGATGCTCTTACTGCTGCCCTGTTAGGCGCTCAGGCACAACTTGAAGCGAACCAAGCTCAGCTAAACTCAGCTAACGTTCAACTTTCTCACACTCGCATCGAAGCGCCGTTTGCAGGCCGTATTAGCGATAGCAAAGTGAGCACCGGTGACCTTGTTTCTCCATCTTCTGGTGTATTAACCACATTGGTAAGTCTAGACCCAGTTCATGCCGCATTTAGCATCAGTGAACGTGAGCGCTTAGCGCTAGGTATGGATCGCATTGAAGGCGATGGCAGCAGCGATAAAGACCGCGTTGAAGTACAAATTGTTTTAGAGAACGGTGAAGCGTTTGAGCACCTAGGTAAGTTGGATTTCTTAGGCAACCGTATCAACCTAAACACAGGTACGATCGCGATGCGTGCTATCGCGGATAACCCGAACCAACAGCTTCTTCCAGGCCAACACGTACGTGT
>NZ_JAHGAN010000095.1:0-1081 GCF_030248625.1 Vibrio sp. D420a
GAGATGCGAGATGCGAGATTATTTTTCGGCTTTGAAAGTTAAAAGCAAATAATAAACTCAGTATTCGCCGTTAAATCGACAAAGTGATAGGTACAAAAAAGCCGAGCTAAATGCTCGGCTTCTTCTTATTTATACGAGGTAATCCCTAAGATTAACCTTCGCCACGGTCATTGCGACGACCACGGCCGCCATTACCGTTACCATGGCCACGTTCGCCACGGTAGTTACCACGGTGATCGCCACCACGGTTACGGTCGAAACGACGCTCGCCATCACGGCCGCCTTCGCGGTTGCCGTCACGGTTACCACGGTAGCCGCCACGTCCGCCTTCACGGTTACCGTCACGGTTGCCACGGTAACCACCGCGACCGCCATCACGACCACCACGGCCGCCGTTACCACGACGTGGTTCACGGAAATCGTTGAAGTCTACAACCACTGCGCCCGCTTCTTTTTGACGGATGCGTAGTTTGTTTAGCTTACCAGCAGTTTCAGAGTTCATCGCTTTTGGAAGCTGAACGTAAGTTGCTGCTTGGTCTAGTTTGATAGCACCGATAGAACCTTTAGTTAGGCCTAGTTCGTTTGCTAGTGCGCCAACGATGTCTTTAACTTGAACGCCTTGCTCGCGACCAACTTGCAGTTGGTATGTATCCCAATCTTGGCTGTTGAAGTCACGACCACCACGGCCACCGTCACGATCGCGGTTTTCACGACGCTCTTTACGACGGTTCTTATCGCGCTCGATTGCAGCGATCATTGGGTCTTCGCCAATGTAGAACAGTGGACGCTTACCTTGTTGACGCTTAAGAAGCATTGCAGCAAGAGTCGTTGGGTCGATCTCTAGGTTTTCTTGTAGCTTAGCAACTAGCTCAGCGAAGTTTTCTAGAGACTTGTGCTCTTTCTCAGCTTCAAGTTCTGCACCTAGCTTAGCTAGACGAGCTTCAGCTACTTTGTCACGTAGAGGAAGTTGGATTTCTTCCATTGATGACTTAGTTACGCGCTCGATAGTGCGAAGCATACGGATTTGGTTAGTGCGAACTAGAAGGATCGCTTTACCTTTACGTCCAGCACGGCCAGTACG
>NZ_JAHGAN010000096.1:0-579 GCF_030248625.1 Vibrio sp. D420a
TTATTGTACAACTAGCAAATCGCCTAGGGGTGTCGTTGGTTGCGGAGGGGGTTGAGCATAAAGAGCAGCTCGAAACATTGCACGCTATGGGGTGCGATAAGATACAAGGCTTTTTCTTCTCTTGTCCCTTGCCCTCACAAGACATGATCGCCAAGATCCAAGGGCGGCCAACTACTGAGTTAACTTCTAACAAAGATGAGATAGAGCTGGAGTGAACAGCCAACAACAGACAAACAAAAGCCATAAACAAATAAACCGTGAATAGCTAACTATTCACGGTTTATGTTTGAGCTTCACGATGACTTAAATGTTAGCTTGCTTCTCTAACAAAGCATCAGCTTTATCGCGCAATGCAAAGAACTCCGCTTTCTCTTTCTTGGGCACCGAGTTTGCCATCGGGATATTCGCTTTCATTGCGTCAACTGGGCGACCGCGTTCGATCAACTCATAGTGAAGGTGTGGACCCGTCACTCGACCTGTCTTACCCGATAGACCAATACGCTGACCACGCGACACTTGCTGTCCTTTGCGCACCAAGATCTTGCTCAGATGCAGGTAGCGGGTTTTGTAAGTGCTGCT
>NZ_JAHGAN010000097.1:0-2239 GCF_030248625.1 Vibrio sp. D420a
TAAGTGAACTGGGTAATCACTGCCCCATCAGCACTTTGTGCCGTCATCACATCAATGGTGTTGGTAGTAACAGTTCCGTCAGCCAAATTTGGCTCGGTGATATCGAGCGTACCATTAGCCATGATTTGAACGTCATCACCAATGGTAACTGACAGTCGCGACATCAGTGAGTCATCACCATCAGAGTCCACCGCGTAGACAGGCAAATCGAAGGTCAGCTCGTTATTATCTAATCCATCGGCATGATCTAACGCTTCAAGCAGAGTGAAGGTGTATTCGCCCAATGTGGTTGTGGAGAAGCTTAAGGTAAACACTGGCACTTCCGTGCCACTGTCATTGATAAAGCCAACATAATTGCCGGAATCGACAGGGTCTTCTTTCAGCTCAACCGTAATGTTATTCGAGGTTAACGCACCACCGATATTGAACTCTGTCGGTTCAAGTCGGAACTTCTCTACATCATCACTTTGATTAGTAAACGAGATGGTCTCGGTTTGGCTCACCGCACTACCACTTGGTGTTGAACCATCGGCAAGCTGCGTTTCCGATAGCGACACACTTGGTACGGATTCGATGGTTGGAATATCACCATCAGTAATGGTTAGAGTGACCGTTGCGGTTTCGACATCCACATCGCCATCGCTGGATATCACCTCAATCGACTTCACGATTGGACCAGATTCATGGTCGAGATTACGATTTGTCTCAAAGCGCACGTCACCTTCAAGGGTGATAAACAATGCCCCTTCGGTGAAGATAAACTCTTGCTCGCCAGTGTCAGTTTGGTCAAGCGTGTAAACATTGCTGTCATAGGTGAACTGGGTAATAGTCGCGCCATCGGCACTCTGCTCTGGCATCACATCAATTGTGGTTGTGGTCACCACCCCGGCTGCCAGTTCGGCGACTGTCGGCTCTTCGATGGTCAAGATGCCGTTACTCATACCTTGAACATCATCTTCGATCGTCACGGTGAGTGGTGACATTGCCGAATCATCACCATCGCTATCAACCGCATAAACAGGTAGGTCGAAGCTGAGGCTGTTGTTGTCTAAACCATCTTCATGATCGAGCGCTTCAAGCAACGTAAAGGTGTATTGGCCTAGATTTGTATCAGAGAAACTAATGGTAAAGACGTTGGTTTCAACATCCGACGCATCTTTAACAAAACCGATGTACTCGCCAGCATTGTTCGGGTCTTCTTTGATCTGAACCGCCAAGTTATTCGACGTCAGAGTTCCTAACGTATTAAACTCAGTTGGCTCAATACGGAACGATTCCACATCATCGCTTTGGTTAGTAAATTGAATGACTTTGGTGTCGCTAACCGCAGAGCCTGTCGGATCGGAGCCATCAACAAGGCTTGATTCTGAGAGCGACAAAGGAGGAATTACATCAATAGTTGGAACATCACCATCGACAATCGTTAATGTCACCGTTGAGGTCAGAACGTCGGTATCACCATCGCTAGAGGTCACCACAATGCTCTTAACAATATCGCCACCCGAGTGGTCTAAATCTCGGTTCGGCTCGAAACGCACTTCGCCTTGAGTGGTGATGAACAGTGAACCTTCAGTGAAGGTAAACTCTTGCTCAGTCGCTATATTTTGGTCAAGCGTGTAAGCTGTACCGTCATAGGTAAATTGAGTCACGCTCGCGCCATCAGCGCTTGGAGCGGTCAATACATCGAAGATTGATGTTGTCGGCGTACCTGCAGCTAAATCAGCTACCGTAGGTTCTTCTATGCTAAGCGCACCGCTCGCCATGACTTGAACATCATCAGTGATGGTCACTGACAGCGGCGACATTAATGAATCATCGCCGTCGCTATCAACTGCATAGACAGGTAGCTCAAACGTGAGGTCGTTGTTACCTTGAATCGGTGCGTGGTCAATCGCTTCAAGAAGCGTGAAGGTGTATTCGCCTAACGTTGTTGAGCTGAAATCCAATGTGAAGACAGTAATTTCAACATTTGAGATGTCCGTGGTGACACCAATGTAATTACCCGAACCCGTTGGCTGCTCACGAAGTTCTATGCTCAAGCCATCCGATTTCAATGAGTTGTCAGCATTGAACTCCGCCGGCTCCAATCGGAACTTCTCAACATCATCACTTTGGTTAGTGAATGAGATGGTTTCCGTTTGACTCACCGCGCCGACGATTGGAGAAGAACCATCCGCCAGCCCTGCTTCTGCTAGCGTGACGCTTGGAACAGATTCAATGGTTGGGATATCACCATCTG
>NZ_JAHGAN010000098.1:0-1281 GCF_030248625.1 Vibrio sp. D420a
GCTGACCGCATGCTAGAGATGGGCTTCCAAGATGCAATTGATGCAGTGATTGATGCTGCGCCGAAACAGCGTCAAACATTGTTATTTAGTGCGACGTTCCCGAAACAGATCAAGTCGATTGCTGATCGTATTATGAATAACCCTGAGATGGTGAAAGTAGAGTCGACACACGATCACTCAAGCATCCAGCAGCACTTCTATAAGCTTGAAGGCACGGAAGCACGTGACGATGCACTAGAGCTGCTGTTACTTCATCACCAGCCTGAATCTGCGGTTGTCTTCTGTAACACTAAGAAAGAAGTTCAGAACGTAACAGATGAACTCGCACATCGCGGTTTCAGCGTAATTGAGCTGCATGGTGACATGGAGCAGCGTGAACGTGATCAGGCGTTGGTTCAATTCTCAAACAAGAGCATTTCGATTCTGGTGGCAACAGATGTCGCGGCTCGTGGTCTGGATGTAGACAACCTAGACGCAGTATTTAACTTTGAGTTGTCGCGCGACCCTGAAGTTCACGTGCATCGCATTGGTCGTACTGGACGTGCAGGTAGCAAGGGTGTTGCTTGTAGCTTCTTCAGTGAGAAAGAGATGTATCGCGTTGCTCAAATTGATGAGTACATGGATATGCCGATTGAGCCATCTGAGTTGCCAGCTAAACCAGTTGCGAAGCCATACTACTCAAATATGGTAACGATTCAGATCGATGGTGGTAAAAAAGCGAAGTTACGTGCTGGTGATATTCTAGGTGCCTTGACAGGCCAAGGTGGTATTGAAGGTAAGTCCGTGGGTAAAATTAACCTTTTCCCAATGCGTGCCTATGTCGCAGTCGAAAAATCGGTGGCGAAGAAAGCGTTACGTAAGATTGAGTCTGGGAAGATGAAGGGAAGACAGTTCCGAGCTCGAATTCTAAAGTAATTCGAACGACCAAGTTCTTGTGACGCCTTAACGGCACTCCGATTTCAAAGTGCCGTTAAGACTGTCCACACAGCTCTATTCATCTGGGCGAATAGAATAGAGATCATTGATATGCTTACCTTCACCAAGATACCAATTCATAGCTTCCTGACGATTGTTCGCTAATATCCTTACTGTGGTTATTTTTCCATCTTCAAAGTAGCAAAGCTCATATTCTATTTCGCTCGAATAATGAGGAATAGCGGCCATAGATTGCCTCCCAAATACTAACCTTCGATATTTTATGCAAATATCATACCTTTCTGTATGTTTAGTTGCTTATCTATTGGTCAATAAATTACGAAATTCATCACTGCCAACAATTAA
>NZ_JAHGAN010000099.1:0-1645 GCF_030248625.1 Vibrio sp. D420a
ATGATTGGTCCAGTTACCTCTTTCATCGCGATCAGTGTTGCTTTACGAGGAGAGATAGTTGGATCTTTGGCCATGGTGGTATCAACGTTCTCAATAACCAGAATCGCATCATCCACCACGATACCAATCGCGAGGATCAAACCAAACAGGGTTACCGTGTTGATAGTAAAGCCAGTCATCTGCATTACGGCAAAGGTACCAATCAAGGATACCGGAATAGCCACAACAGGGATCAAGGTGGCACGCGCACTACCCAAGAAAAGGTAAGTTACCGCGATTACCAACAAGATAGCTTCAATAAGCGTCTTAACTACGCCTTTGATCGATTCAGCAACGAACACTGTCGTATCGTAACTCGCCTCGTAGGCAACACCATCAGGGAAGTTATGGCTAAGATTTTCTAGCATCGCCATAACCGCTTTACCACTTTCAAGTGCGTTCGCATCTGACTGTAGTGACAACGTCACGATAGAAGCATCTTGACCACGGTATTTACCGTTACCATCGTAGAACTTCTTACCAAGCTCGATACGAGCAACATCTTTCAGGTAAACCGTCGAACCATCTTGGCTAGCGCGTAAAACAACATTCTCAAACTCGTCTGCAGTCTCTAAGCGGCCTTTGGTCACCAAGTTAAACTGAACTTCTTGAGGATTGTTGTATGGCGCGGCACCGATACGACCCGCCGCCACCTGTACGTTTTGCTCAGCCAACGCAGCATAGACATCGGTTGTCGTCAGGTTTAGGTTGGCCATCTTTTCTGGGTCTAACCAAACACGCATTGCGTATTCACCGCCACCCAATACGTTTACTTCACTGATACCGCTAACACGCGCTAGCTGGTCTTTGATGTTGAGGTTAACGTAGTTGATCAGGAACTGGTCATCGTACTTACCGTTTGGTGAGTAGAAGTTGAGTACCATCAGCAGGTCTGGAGAACGCTTTTTCACCGTCACGCCGACCATTCTTACTTCTTGCGGAAGCTTCGACTCAATTTGAGCGACACGGTTTTGAACGTTTACCTGAGCCATATCTGGGTCAGTACCGACATCAAAGGTCACGTTTAGGTTGTAAGAACCATCATTCGCACTCTTCGATGACATGTAGATCATGTCTTCTACACCGTTAACCGAGGTTTCTATGGGGTCGGCTATCGCCTGTTCCACAACCTCAGCACTTGCACCTGTATAGAATGCAGAAACACTCACCGACGGCGGGCTAATTTTTGGGTACTCTGCAACGGGCAGAATGGCTAAAGAAATCGCCCCCGCCAGTGTCAGAATAATAGAGATAACAAGGGCAAACTTAGGCCTTTGAATAAAGAAACGACTTAGCATACTTGTGCCCCTTACTCTGCTTTCTCAGAAGCTGAAGGCTGAATACGCACTGACATTCCATTTCTTACGCGCTGTAGGCCTTGTGTGATGATCGCATCGTCTTTTTCAAGACCAGAATGAACAATCACACCGCCTTCAACCTGACGACCCATTTCGATATTACGACGCTCTGCAACCGGAGCACCTTCCCCTTCCACCAGAACCATCACAAAATCACCTTCAAGGTCAGTTTGAACAGCACGGCGTGGGATAGTCACAACATCGATCTCTTGCTTATCACGAAGGTTTACACGTACGTGTTGGCCTGG